>NZ_JAFFQA010000048.1 GCF_016919065.1 Desulfobulbus rhabdoformis
CGTTGTGGGCGAGTTGGAGATACTCGGTAACGGTGCCGTTCTTGTTTTTTCGTTTCGTGGTTCGCAGATACATGACTGCCCACCACGTTAGCGTGTTAATTCGCGTATTTCAACTGAAATATCGCTTAGCGTGTGCCCACAGATTTTGAGATTTTCACCACGCGTGAAATTTTATCACATTGAAATTGCGTGATATTATCTCAGGCACTGCACTAAAATGTGCCTACAACCCGCAAACATAAGCAAAGAAAAGACAAGAACAATATGACCATTTTTTTTAAAAAAGAAGGTCTTCTTTACTTACTACTCATTTTAAGCTATTTTTTTCGTTCGACTGTAAAGTATCCGTTAACTAGTGCAAAATAACGTTACATATTCTTGGCTGCCCAAGTACTGTTACGCCACTGATTCAGTGGGCTTATCCCTTTAATGTGGTACCGAAGTTGTGTGACATGAATTATACAATTTCATCCTTGTAATTTGCTGAAAATAAAAAATCCCTTCCATCCCTGGAAGAGCCTTGAAATCTGCTCTCTGCTGACTTTTTCCTGAATCCGTGACGTCGTGTTGGCACTGAACAGCATAACCTTTTAATGAGGCGAAGATTTTTCTGCAACTTCATGTATTGTTCAGTTTCATCCGCCGATGAATGCTCACGGATCCAGGTTTTATGATGAACTGTTGTAGTCCTCGAAGAAACTCGTCAAATAATCACCCGTGGAGTTCAGGGAACTGATCAGTTCTTCCATGGCCGCAAATTGTGTTTCCAGCAGTTCCTGGCGTTTTTCAAGCCGTGTTTCCATGGCGGTAATGCTGTCTTCCAGCCGTTCAGTTTCCTCGTCAATCTTGTCGGTTTTTGTCGCAAGAAAACCTTCGCTTGAACTCATCAGCTCAGTAAGATAGTCATCCAGGGTGGTCATGATCCCTTCATTGTCGTCATCACCAAAAAGCGAAGTAATCATTCCCTCTGTATCAGCTTCATAGGCCTCGCTGAACACATCGGTATCAAAGGTGAGTTCACCGGTTTCCCAGTCGGTTTCAATTCCCGCGTTGACCAGTGCGTCGCTGGTGAGATAGTTGCGCAGACTGCGTTGTACCGTTTTAAGGGAATTGCCAAGTGTCGAATCAGAGGCGTAAACCGTATCTACATATTCATCTATCGCATTGTAGGCATCGACTAATTCTTCCATCTTGGAGATAATTTCATCTTCTGCAGAGGATTCAATGGAAACCTTGCTGGTTGTGCCGTCACTGATATCATTCAGGGTCAGTGTTGCTCCTTTGATGGCAGAGGTGAGGGTGTTAGAAGAGCTGTAATAGGTCACGCCGTCGACTTTAACCTCAGCGTTGCTGGCGTCCACGGTATGTCCATTGGTTACGGTATCAATTTGAATATCACCCTCAACGTTGGAGACGATATCAATTTCTTCGCCGGCGGTATCCGCCTTGAGCATGAGCCTGTAGCCATCACCTGAGCCGTCATTAATGATTTCGGCGGTAAGGCCGTAGTCCCCATCGTTAATCATGCTCACCACATCCTCAAGTGTTCCCTCATACTCGATAACCACGTCTTCGGTGCTTTCATCGTCGTCGCTCAGGGTGAAAGAGCCAGTTATGCTTGTGCTATCGGTATCTTCGATGTAGCTGGTACTGACATCCTTTTGTTGCTGTGCCAGGCTGACGACTTCAACGGAATAGGATCCCTCACTGCTCAAAGAACTTGTGGATACACTAAAGTAACTTTCACCGGAATTGCTGACCTCAAAGGATTTAATATCGTTTTCACTGTTGAGGCCTAAGGCTGTGTTGTAGAACTCATCGAGCAGCGTGTTGAAATCGTCGTAGGTTTCCTGCTGCGCCTCGAGATATTCTATCTTATCTTCAAGCAGGGTTTTCGGCGCACTTTCCACCTCAATGATCGACTCGATAATTGAATCAGTATCAATCCCACTGGCGAGACCGGAAAATGATACGGTTCCGGTTGAGCTGATTGTTGTCATGGCAACTGTCTCCTTGCACCTTGATTCCCTTTGGCAATATACGGTCCTTTGTTAGGAATATCGCCTGTTGTTCATCAATATTTTATGCAAAAACAGTTGGTTGAGTCGTTGTTTTGTGGCCGCTGGAATTCGTTTAGTAACAAGCGTAACGTTACGTAACAAAATAACCCCTGCCCAGGCTTCTTTGTAATGGATACGCGGACTTTGGGAGGTGGTAGGGCTCTCTTTTTGTTTATTTTCGCGGCAAGATGGTTTGTGAGCTGGTGCGTCCCAGCCAGATCGAGACGATCGCAATGGGCAAAATTCAACATTGAAAGAGGGAAAGATAAACTCGGAGATGGGGGAAGGGGGAGGTTACTTCCGATCAGGGGGGAAATCCTCACTGATTCGGGAAATTACAATGTTCAGTGAGCAAAAAGAAAACCCAGGGCAACGGAAGTCGCCCTGGGTGAGATATAATAAGCTGCAATCAGGCGCTAATTGAGGCGACCCGATAGTGCTGCAGACGTTGTTCCCATTGTGGGAGAGTGGCCACATCATCCTGCCATTGGGCCAGTTCGTTATCTGGAATACACAGTCGGTTTTCACCGGCTGCTATCACCGCTTGTTCGAATTCCATCCCGTATTTTCGTTGCCATTTTATCAGGCTTAAACGGGTCTGTTCCACTACATAAATGCAGCGGTTGAGTTCACGGTCTTCTGTATTTTCAAGTGCTTCTGAATGCATAATTGGAGATCCTTCAATAAAAGCTGTTGTTCTTTCTTCAGCCTGGACACGTGCCGGATCAATTATGCAGATGGTGCAAGAATATGGATAAAAAAATAACCTTATTACTTCTATCGGGGCATGTTGATTGTTGAGGGATTAAAACCAAGTCAGGTTTGTCGACAAGTCCCTGGGCAGAGGAGTTTTTAAGCCCCACTCCTGAAGCAAAAGGAACGCCGTTAAAGTGACTGTGGTTAAAACGAGCAAAACATCAGCCTGCCTACATATTGCCGCAAACCACCCGGGGATAACGGCACGGAACCACAGGCATCAGCCCAGCAAAACAAAACCGGCCATGAGTCCCATTTCTGAGTTCTGATTAGCTATATTTGTTTTGGTCAGTTTTCCAAATGACCAGCCGAACTGGTGAGCCAGAGCAGCAAAATCCACCCCAACCGCTGAAAGAGATGGACGGGCCAAATCAGGAAAGCGGCACGGGGCACTGTTTGCCAAGACCACGCAGGTCTCTATATCATCGCAGAAGAGTTCCTTACAGGAGCCCGCCGCCATGGCCTTGGCTTTATTTATTCCACGGCTTAATGCGGATCGTTCCAAGGTAGCAGCAATGCGGTGAATAGTGCGGGCAAGAGATAGTCGCCTTTCCCCCATCAGATCCTTCACAGGCGCATCGATCTTAAAGACGAGAGCGGTGTTGAAAGACTGCAGCAGCTGTTGGAAGTCCTCGGAGGAGGGTGCATGGGGCGGGCAACCCGGTGCGAGGCCGTAGCTGGGGCAGGATGGGGGACCGGCACACATTTGAGCAAAACGGGCTTGAATGACAACTTGCTCTGTCTGGAGAAGTCCGGTTGCGGATGCGCCTAAGGAGCGGGCCTGTGCCTGCAGTCCCTCGATAATTGCCTTGTCCGTAAAGAGATGCGTGTTCATGTGATTAACTTCTCACGCATGGCTCACAACAAGCAAATAATAGTGCATCAAATCAAAAGAGCAAGAAGAATTGATCTCTTTTTTCTGCATTTTTCAGGGGGTTAAGTTGAGATAAGGAAAAAAATATCGAAATTGCACCGAGAAAGAAATTATCCAGGTAAAGCGACTCCTTACTCCTTGAGGTGAATCTAAAATAACACCGGTGGGGCAACGAGCCCCTGTATTCCCTTCGTCGTTATATGACCTGTTCAAAGCGAAGCAGCATATTCAGACTGCGATGGGCAGCTAAATAGCGTGCATCTTCAGCATAGGTCGTGGGATAGACCTCAGGGACGGGAAGATGGTTGAGATCGCCGTCGATATTGGCAAAGGTGAAGAGGCAGGAATTGGAAAGCGCTTTGGCTTTGCGATCGCGGCTGATACGCTCAATGCCCGCTTCGACACAGATGTAAGAATCGTCGGTGTACACCACCCGTGAGGTGAAATGGAGCTTGTCACCCATACGCACCGGATGGAAAAAATTAATGCGATTGACTCCGGCGATGATCGAACGATTAGGGGCGACCAGTTCTGAACAAATCGAACTGAGCTCAAAGGCCCGACGAATGAGGTACCCGCCAAAAACAGTAAAGGGGACATTCTCCTGATCGGGGTAGGTGCGTTCCCAGGCATCGGCCACCAGATTGGCGCAAAGCAGCCCGGAAAATCCGGCTCCATCCTGGCTGCCATGGAGCTGGTTGAGTCGTTCCCACTCCTGACGGCTGGGAGGTTCATGCAGGGCAGCCTGCTGGTGACGGTATTCTTCCCGCCTGGCCAGAGCTTTCCCGGCCCGTCTGCGCTCAAGCGGGCTCACGTACTCAAGGGGGGGCAGGGCAACGGAACTGACATCCTCTCCGTAACCGGAACGTGCCACCATGGTGAAATAACAGGAGGCTATATGATTGTTTGTGGCTCCCGGTTGTTCCACTCGAATGCCTATTTCAAGAGAACTGCGTCCAATATGATTGATGGTGGCGGCAAAGGTGAGATCCCTGCTCACATCAACCGGTTGACGTATCACAATAGTATCAATCGCTGCGGTAACGACACGGGCGGAGGGATGAAACCGGTTCACATAGGCAAGCGCTGCCTCCTCGGCAACCTTGTCTAAAATCTCCAGTAACAGGCCAAAGCGCATGTTGCCGGGTAAGGGGGCATCCACCACTATATAGCGGCGGCGTAAGGCTGCGTCACTCCCTAATGGAAGGGGTTTGTAGTAAACGGTATCGCTTGGCTGGGTCATGGTCGTTCTCGTGACGGATACAGGGACCCCATCCCCGGAAAATCTGTCAGCACCGCAGTGCAGACGGGTGGGGCTCAGTTGGTGTTTATTGTACCGGCTGCGTCGAGTACCTTGCGCACAGCCGTAGCCATTTCCTCTATATTTATGGGTTTTAACAGTAACTGAGCAATGCCGAAGTGAGAAGCATTTTCTTCGGTAACAGTTTCGCTGAAACCGGTACAGAGGATGATGGGCAGGTCTGGGTTAAGAGCAAGTACCCGGCGGGCCAACTGGGTGCCTGTGAGTTCAGGCATGGTCAAGTCAGTAATGAGCAGGTTGTACCCCAGGGGATCGTTTTCAAAGGCCTGTAGGGTCTGCGGGCTACTTGACTGCATATCGACCACATAGCCAAGCAGGCTCAATCCTTCACGAATTATTTCACGAAAGTATTCTTCATCATCAACAACCAGAATACGCTCCCCGTGCCCCAGGGGAAGACGCTGATCATTTGTTTGATTTTGAATGATCTCTGCGGTGGACCGAGGCAGGTAGAGTGAAAAACAGGTTCCTGCACCGAGTTCTGTTTCCACCTCAATGAGCCCCTTATGGCCTTTGACAATACCCAGAGTGACGGCAAGCCCAAGGCCAGTTCCTTCATTGACATTTTTGGTGGTAAAATAGGGTTCAAAAATGCGTTCAAGGACAGTGTTTGACATCCCTGCACCCGTATCCTGGATGCTGAGTCTGATATACTCGCCAGGTGGAATTTCCATGGTTAAAAAACGTTTGCAACGCTCAAGGCGAACTTTTTCAAGGCCGATGGTCAGGGTGCCACCGGTTTTTTTCATTGCATGGTAACCGTTGGTCGCCAGGTTCATCAGCACCTGGTGTATTTGGGTGGCATCACCGAGGATTTGATCATCTTCGATATTGAAGTTTTTTTGGATGGTGATAGTGCTTGGTATGGTGGAGCGAAGCAAGCGAGTAGATTCCTTAACGATCGGGATCAAGTTTATGGGCTCAACCCTGGTTCCAGAGTTGCGACTGAAGCGTAATATTTGCTGGACCAGATCTTTGGCGCGATGACCTATTTCCAGCACACGCTGTAGGTATTGACGGGTGGAATTCTCCTCGTCGGGCTCCATTTTCAGCAAGGCCAACTCAGTGTAGCCAATAATCCCACCAAGGATATTATTGAAGTCATGGGCGATGCCTCCGGCAAGTGTGCCTATGGCCTCGGATTTTTGCGCTTGAATGATCTGCTTTTCAAGTGCGGCCTTTTCACGGCTCAGCGCTTTCTCCACGGACAGGTTTTTGATAAAAATACCGATATACATGGGCTGACTCATATTGTCCACGACCAGCCATCCTTTTGCAGAGACGGGGATCAAGGTGTCGTTGGCATTTTTATATGAAAATTCAAGGGGGACAGTGTTGGCTATTCCGGCTTTCAGAGAAACAAATGCTTCAACGATACGAGCCTGGTCATACTCATCCAAGAGAAATTCCTTGAAATGGTGGCCCACACATTGATCGAGTCGGTACCCACTCTCTCGAAGAAAAGCCCTATTCGTGTCGAGTATCACCCCTTCAAAATCTAAAAGGACAATACCTTCCGGGTTGGTATTGTAAAAGGATCGGAACCTGTATTCACTTTCCCTTAGGGCTTTTTCTGCCTCTTTTCGGTAAGTTATATCCCGTAAGCTGGCATGGATGCATAGCATTCCAGAATACTCAAAGGGATTGAGATAGACCTCGGCTTCAAAGAGTTCTCCCGTAAACCGTTGATAAAGCCATTCAAATTTTTGCAGGGTCCCCTGTTCGATTTCGCTATTGTTCTTGTCAATCTTATACTGGCTGGGGATGCCGTCCGACTGGAGTTCGGGAGAAAGGGCGAGGGGGGTCAACCCAAGGAGCTCTTCACGGCTACAGCGGAAAATTTGAAGAGCCTGTTGATTGCAATCTATTATAATATCATCATGAAAGACGATAATTGCATTTCCAGCCGCTTCAAACAGGGTCCGGTACCGGTTTTCACTGGCAATAAGCTCCTGTTCCATCTCAACACGGCTGGTCACATCACGAATAATGCCAATCATATGTTTGGGGTTATTGCGAGCATCGTAAAATGGAACCCCTTCTTCCTCCAGATGGATGTAGGAGGAATCAGCTTTTTGCAACCGGTAGGCACTTTGAAACAACCTGTGCTCTTTAATCGCGGCCTCCAGCTCCTCCATAACATCTCCACGATCAGCAGGGTGAACCAGGTTGAACCAGCCTTCAATTCCCAATTGATTGAGTTCGGTTAAGGGGAAGCCTGTCATGTCCGCTGTTCTGCCCGTCCAGATTATCTCTCCACTCTTAATATCGTAATCATAGAGGAGCTGACCTGTAAAATCGGCAATAGTGCGAAATCGATCTTCATTGAATTGCAGTTGCTTTTGTGTATTTCTCTGCTCAGTCAGATCGTAGATGGCCACAGCGGCTCCCGCCTCGGGATCACTGGGGTCTATTGCGGCAGCAAAAAGAGAAACTGGGTGTATGGCTCCGTCGGCGGAGACAAGCTGGGTCTCGACATGATGATGCCGCCCGTTACGCCAAAGCTTTCCATATAGTTCTTCTCGCACACGATAAAATTCTTCATTGCTCGTATAAAATTTTCGTGTCGAAACATGAATAAGATCCTCTTTTGGATAGCCGAGCAGATTGGCAAGAGGTTTGTTAATTGCGGCAATGGTGCGATTTTTTATAATGGCCAGACCCACGGGAACGGCATTGAAAAGACTCTGCAGCATGCCTCTATGGCGCTGCAAAATCCGTTCATTTTTTTTGCGCTCTGTGATGTCAACACATGAGGCGGCCACGCCCGCCTCGTGATTTTCAATGTCAATCGGGGTCATGGATATATGGACGTCCCGAAAGGTGCCTTCTTTCCGGAGTATTTTTGTCTCCACATCCGTTCTTCCGCTTTGCCATAGTGTTGTGTAAAGCGCCTCGCCAACCCTGGTATATTCATCGTGGGTTTCATAGAGCTGACGAAGATGCATGAGAATCAGCTCGTCTTGGTCATAGCCGGTTATGGCCGACATCTGCTCATTGACCGCATGAAAATGACGCTCACGTATGATCGCCAATCCTACAGGGACGGCTCGAAACAGACTTTCCAGTTTATCTCTGCTTGTCCGCAGCGCTTCTTTATTGGCTTTTTGTATGGTGATATCCTGAACGACAACCGCCGCTCCGCTCTTTCTGTCTTGCGGGTCAATGGGGGCGGTGAACAGTGCTATGTCACGGATCGAACCATCCTTACGGATACATTTTGTTTCGGCGTAGCCCATCCTGCCTGCCTGCCACATATGTTGCGCCAGCTCCCTGTTAACCCGCGCATACTCCTGATCTGACTGGTAAAAACGACGACCGGGACGATTGATCAGTTCATCGGCAGCATAGCCTGTGATCTCACAAAATTTTGCATTGGTCTTTATCAGGTTTTTGTTATACGAGACGATAAGGCCAAGGGGGGCGGCCTGAAAAAAACCTTGGAGTTGCCTGTGGCTTTCTTTCAATTTCTGCGTTGTCCGTTCATGCGCAATTGTATCAACCTTCAACCCTATCATTTCAGCAGTGACTGTAAGGAGATCCGACATCCACGGTTGTTCTGCCGCCGAAATACTTCGAGGGCATTGGAGCGCTGTGCAGAGGGGAGGGAAGGTGTCCTCTTGCCTTGTCCGGAGTGATTCGGTCAGGAGAAAGGGGCCGATAATGAGAATGGCAAACTGATTTTGTCCGGAAAGAATGGGGGCAGAAATGAAGTTATATCCTGCAGTGCACCTCGAAGGAGTGACTACCGGATCGGTTGTAGTTTTGGGGTGAGGACGTGTGGAGAAGCATTCATTTGTAGAAATTTCTCCGAACGTTGGTTCGCATGTTTGTGACCAGTGTACGGAGTCGATCAGAGATCCGTCGCAACCAAAGAGAGCAACCCCCATGTTGACGGATGCCGCAAGCCGCGCAAGAGAGCTATGGAGCAATTCTGTGAGTTGGACAGTTCTATCGGCGGCGTTGGCCTGATCCATTCTTATCCTCCGGGATCCTTGCCAAAGGTAAAATGGCAATGGAACGGGATTTTTGGGAATTTGATTTGTTACAACTTCTGTCGGCGTATCGGTCTCGTGAGGTCAGCATGCCACATACAACGAAGCTGTCCCACCAATGCATGCTCACGGTTTCAGGTAAAAACTAATATTTTTGTATCATCTTTGCGGAGAAAAGTGGAAGAGGAAAAAACCTTGCCTGCCAGGTGCTTCAGGTCTCATGCAGAGAAGAGACAGGGAGATTGCCCAGAAATAAAAGAAGACTGCACAGCGGATAATACTTGCGTGATTATAATCAATGTTTAATGTAAATAGGGAGTTAGATGGGATTTCCCCCTACAGAACAATTACTCACCTTCCTTTTCCTTGTTGATAAATCATGCCTACATCAGAGCAATCGTCCAAGGCCTTCCATGCCTGTACTCCAGAGGAACTCTTGAGTGCGCTGCAGTCCCGCCCCGAAGGTTTAAGCTCCCAGGATGCACGCCAGCGTTTTGCAAAGTTTGGAGCAAACGTTCTTAAAAGCACATCCAGAGACAGCCCCATAAAACTGCTTCTGCGGCAGATCAATACCCCGCTTATCTGGGTTTTGCTTGGATCTGGAATCCTTGCGGTTGTATTAGGGAAAATTACAGATGGCACGGTCGTGCTTTCGGTTGTCGTCATAAATTCCATTATCGGCTTTATCCAGGAATTTAAAGCCGGGCGTGCCATTGAGGCGCTCTCGGATATGGTGCCGAAAATGACCCAGGTGCTGCGTGATGGGCGTGTGCAAGGCCTGGATGCGCGTTCGCTAGTTCCTGGAGATGTCGTTCAATTGGCAGCGGGCGACAGTGTGCCTGCGGACATGCGTCTTCTCTCTGTGAAAAACCTGCAGGTGCAAGAGGCAGCCCTGACAGGAGAATCGATTCCCGTAGAAAAGACTTTGGACTCAGTTGAGGAAACCGCAGTCCTAGGGGATCGTCGCTGCATGGTCTTTAGCGGAACCCTTGTAAGCGCGGGTACCGCGACTGGCCTGGTCGTGAGTACGGGCATGGCAACGGAACTCGGGCAGATTTCGAATATGCTGGATACTGCGGTTGATCTTGACACGCCTCTGACCAAAAAACTTGCTCAGGTCAGTGCTTGGATTACGGTCGCCATCGTTGGGCTTTCAGCAATTATTCTTGCGATCGGTATGCAGCGCTCACTGGGAATGGGGATTCCCCTGTTTGAGGCACTCAGAGAAACGCTCATTTTTGCAATAGCCCTTGCTGTTGGAGCAATACCGGAGGGACTCCCGGCAGTGGTCACCATCGCTCTGGCCATTGGGGTGCAGCGGATGGCTGCCAGAAACGCAATAATTCGCCATCTTCCGGCCGTGGAGACCCTTGGTTCAACCACGGTGATCTGTTCCGATAAGACCGGTACGCTGACCTGCAACGAGATGACCGTGACAGAGCTGGTCAGTCCACATCATCGCTGTCTGCTCGGTGGTATCGGATATGTCCCGGAGGGAACCTTACGCGTCGATGGGAAACAGGTGGATCATCTCCCAGATGAATTGATGACCCTTTTGCGTTGCGGTGCCCTGTGCAACGATGCCTCTTTGCAGTTTCATGGTGGAGGCTGGCGGATAAATGGAGACCCAACAGAGGCGGCACTGATTGTCGCCGCAGTTAAAGCAGGTGTGACTCAAGAGATCTTGCAGGAGACGGCCCCTCGGTTAGATGTCATTCCCTTTTCATCGCAGGCCCAGGCAATGCTCACACTGCACGGAGGAGAACAGCCAATGGCTATTCTCAAAGGGGCACCCGAGGTTGTCTTGCGACGATGTGTCTTTGACGAAGCACCGTTTCCTTCTGATCAAATTGGTGCAGTTATCAGGGAAATGGGGGCCTCCGGTCTGCGGGTTCTGGCAGTGGCCAGGAAACAATGGCCCCAGGGGGAATCGCTGCCCGAAGAGATTCCTGAGTCTGGCTTTTCCTTTGTCGGACTGTTTGGCATGATCGATCCTCCCCGGAGCGAGGCTATTGCTGCAATTAAGGCCTGTCACCAGGCAGGTATTCAGGTCAAGATGATAACCGGCGACCATAAGGTAACGGCTGCAGCCATAGGCAGAGAGTTGAACCTGGCACAGGAGGATGAGGCGGTTGCTGGATCTGAACTGGCCAACATGACAACGCCCACACTGGCGGCGCTGGCCCAGAAGCACCATATCTTTGCCCGTGTTGCCCCGGAGCATAAACTCCGTCTCGTGCAGGCCCTGCAGGAGGAAGGAGCCATCGTTGCCATGACCGGTGATGGGGTGAACGATGCACCTGCTTTGAAACAGGCCAATATCGGTGTTGCCATGGGGATAACCGGTACGGATGTCTCCAAAGAATCCGCTGATATCGTGCTGGCTGACGACAATTTCGCCTCGATAAGCGCGGCAGTGGAAGAGGGGCGACGGGTTTATGACAACCTCGTTAAATCGTTGGCATTTCTTTTACCCACAAACCTTGGGCTTGCCCTTATTCTGATCTATGGCATTCTCTTTTTTCCGTTTGATCCCCATACAAAAACATTGATGCTGCCCATGTTGCCCACGCAACTGCTCTGGATTAACCTGGTTGCAGCAGTCGCTCTGGCGTTGCCGCTTGCTTTTGAGGTGAAAGAGTCTGATATCATGCAAAGGCCGCCACGGAATCCTAACACACCGCTGTTTGGTCCATTTGTCTTATTTCGGGTAATTTTGGTTTCAGTTTTAATGACCGCAGGAACCATTGGTGTGTTTCATTTGACCTATAGTGGCGCATTGGGGGCAGTGGCGGAGGATCACGCCCTTGCTCAAGCACAAAGTGCTGCTGTGAGCTTTGTTATCTTCTTTCAGATTTTTTATATGCTCCACTGCCGTTCATTGACCCGTTCCATTACAAAAATAGGTTTCTTTAGTAATAAGACTGTTTTTCCTGGTATCGGCATTGTTCTCCTCCTTCAGGCCTTCTTTCTTTACCTGCCCCTATTACAGAACATTTTTCATTCAACCCCACTCTCGCCGGTTCAGCTTGGAAGCGCCCTGTTGGTAGCGGGGACAATCCTACCAATTATTTCCATTGAAAAATGGCTTTGGACGCATCTGTCTCATCGAAGAAACTTTCTTTGATTTTTGCAAGACTCTTTAACAGGAGTGTGGAGAGTGTCGACAAAATGGTAGCCTCGGTCAATACGTGTTTTGCACAAGTGTGTAGAATTCTCTCTTTTAATCGGGAGGTTAGGAAAAATGTCATTCTTTTTGACCAGTGGCACCGCTATTGCTTTTCCTCATAATGAGTTGCGCTCCACACTGCACGCAATTGTGGAGTAGGGATCAGCATCCTGAATCCGTAACGGTGGAGGGGCACTGAACAACGTATCCTTTGAATAGGACAAAGGAGTATCTGCAAATTTATTTATTGTTCAGTTACACCCGCTGCCCTTTAGGGGATTCAGGAATACGACTAAACAAAAAGGGGAGAAACATGAAAAAAATAGAGGCAATCATCAAGCCATTTAAGCTTGACCCGGTGCGTGAGGCATTGGATGCCTTAGGTATCCAGGGAATGACGATTACTGACGTGAAAGGGTACGGCCGACAAAAAGGACACGTTGCCATGTATCGTGGGCACGAATATGAAATCTCCTATATCCCCAAGGTAAAGATAGAAACTGTGGTTACAGATGAAATGTCTGCACAGGTGGTTGAGGCAATAAAGGAAAAAGCTCGAACCGGGAAAATAGGTGATGGAAAAATATTTATCTCAACGGTTGACGAAACAGTGAGAATTCGAACGGGCGACACCGGTGAGATAGCCATTTAAGGCTTCGAAAGGTAAAAAAAGTGGATGGAACAAGGCGTACCATGGGGGGACTCCGATAGAATTTCTCCCCATGGTACGCAGCGAAACGTGACGCGCCAAGAGTGCTCACGGATTCAGGATAAAAAATCAGGCATTTTTCTTTTTGCGTGCTTCAATTGCTATGCGAAGGTTTTCAGGGATGCCTCGCTCTTTACCCGATTGAGAGCGTTTTTCCGAAAGTGCCTTGGCGCACAACGGTTGGCGAGCAGAAAAACCGTATTTCTTGCGATATTCTTTAGCGGTCAGACCGTGGGAACGCAGGTGCTTGGGTGAAAGCATCTTAAACTCCTGACCACATTCCAGGCAGACAACCTTATTTTTCTGAATGGACTTTTTAGGATCCATCGCAGGCGCGCCAGGAGCATCGCCATTCTCTGCATCAGTGGGCTCAATGGTCTCTGCGTTCTGCAGGGACTGCAAGGTACGGAAGGTTTCATTCAGTGAAGCCTTGATCTCCTCAGTGGACATCTGCTTGCTGGTAATTTGGGACTGAATGATTTCTGCAGTCATTTGAACAAGAGTCTTTGTCATAAATCTAATCCTTTGCGGTTGAAAATGAGATGGCCTCCCGATGTGCCATCATTTGAGGTTCATTGCTGCTGATGCCCAAAGGAACACACTCTGTGCAGTGCACTTCTACGCGTTTATCCAGTGTTCAGCGTTAGCATCGTTTTTTGCTGACATCTTGAGCTTCTCCCGCTCAATATCCGGATATAGTGAGCAAACTGATTTGTAACAATTTGCTTTTATTAAGATTGTCAGCATGTTTTGCCGGAAGTATTGAAGATTTTTTCAGTCTTGCCGGTAATGGGTCAGCAATATAGGTGATCTTACCCTGTTTTGTCTAGGTAAATTTACCAGTTTTATACATAAAAATCCAAAAAAAATAGAAGGAGACTACTGCTGGAGCCCGAGAAAGTCGGAAAAACAGAGGCGGAGGTTCTGATTTGAATAGTAAACACCTATGCTTCGTAGCGGATATAATTTGGTATTAATGACTTGATAATGCACGAAAGCAGTGTTTATGCGTTAGGAGATGATTGCGCAGGAACCAATAGAAATTACAATACCTTTTTAAAAAAGGAGAAATGCAGTGAGGAGGGGATGGCTGCCGAGTAATGGTCATTGGTATTTGTGCAGAAAAATTTTCGGCAGCAAAACAGGAGAATATCAATTGAGACTGTGAAAAAATATTTTGGAAATATTCATGAATAGGATTGTAGAGGGAAATGATATATTGCCCTCCACAAGTTATGCTCTGCGGATAATTTTCGAGAAGACACCTTTTTGATGATCAAGGGGAGGGGATACCGTCACTCCAACGCGTTGTCCACATTTCCCAGCCGCGCCAATACTAATGTTAAGCCAGAGGCTATTACAAGCAGTACCGCTATAAAAAGAGTTACCCCCATCCAACCGCCACCAGTCCAGCAAAAGCCACCAACTGTCCCGGAAATGCTGGATCCCAAATAATAAAAAAAGAGATAGAGTGCTGCAGCCTGAGCTTTGGCTGTCTGCGCATGTTGCCCCACCCAGGTGGAACCGCTGGTATGCGCACCGAAAAAGCCACAGGTAAAAAGTGCAATCCCGAATATGATAGCAAAGAGTTGGGCAGAGAGTGTTATGACCAGGCCGAGCAACATGGTGATCAGGCAAGAACGAAGCGTGGTAAAACGACCATATCGCTTGACCATTTTATTCACTACAGAAGAACAATATGCCCCTAAGAGATAGGTCAGAAATATTAAACTGACCATGGACTGACTCAAGTCATAGACAGGTCCAATTAAACGAAAGGTAATGTAATTGAACAGTGTGACAAAACTCCCCATGACACAGAAGGATATTCCATAGAGACAGAGCAGGTGGGGATCCCGAAGTTTTAGGTAAAGCGAGGAGAAGAGGTAGCGGTATTCAAAATTTCTTTTTGTAAACTGCTGGGAGGCTGGAAGATGCAGAGCAAAATAGATACTTAATCCCAGCGAAATCAGTCCCACTAAAACGAGGGCCGTATTCCAGGAAAAATAATCAGTGATTGTGGCTGTAAAAAGTCTCCCTGACATACCACCTATCGCATTGCCGCTAATATAAAGCCCCATGGCCGTTCCTATGGTTGCGGGCTCGATTTCTTCTCCCAGATAGGCCATGGCCACTGGAGGCAACCCTGCAAGGACGATTCCCTGAATAAAGCGAAGGAAAACAAGGGAGAACAGGGAATCACTCCAGGCGGTGCAGAGAGCAAGGATAGAGGTTAAAAACAGTGAGGTCACCATTATCGACTTGCGGCCAAGGGTTTCTGAGAGCGTACCGGCAAGGAGCATCCCAACGGCCAGAGTAAAGCAGGCTGCTGAAAGGGGCAGGCTGGCCAGAGCTGGTGGGATGCTAAACTCGCGGACAAACTCCGGCAGCAGGGGTTGCATGTCATATAAGGTAATAAAGGTGACAAATCCAGCGGCGAAAAGGGCGAGGTTGACCCGGCGAAAGGCAAGGGTGCCACTTTGAATACGAGTAGTGTGCATTTGGAGTATCCCATGATCTGTAAAATACCTGAATCCGTGATTCGGGAAATAGATTTGAGATTGAACATACTCCCTCGTTTATTATAATAAAAATATATTAATATTATCGAATCAATAATTATTCTGTATCGCCATTATGGACCTACGACAGCTTCAATTCTTCGCAAAAATTGCAAAGCTCCAAAATTTTACCCAGGCAGCGCGTGCATTGAATATTGCCCAGCCAGCCGTCAGCATATCGATTCAAAAGCTGGAAGATGAGTTGGAGTGTAAACTCTTTAACCGCTCTCATCGCCAGGTGACGCTCACGTCCGAAGGCGAGGCCTTTCTTGCCCATGCCCACAGAATCCTTGATGATGTCAAGGCTGCCCTGACAGAGATGACCGATATCAGAGATCTAGAGCGAGGAGAGGTGCGCCTTGGAATTCCCCCCATGATGTCCACCTATTTTTTCCCAACGTTGATTCAGAAATTTACTAGCGTCTATCCAAACCTGCGCCTGATTATTTCAGGTGAAGGGGCCGGGGCTATTCAGGAAAAAATACATCAGGGCACTTTGGATATGGGGGTTATTGCCGGAGGGCATGTTCCGGAGACCATGGAAACTCGCCATATTCTCAGGGAGGAGGTTGTTGCCTGTGTTCCGCTGAATCACCCCTTTGTGGATCGTTCGTCAGTCTCGATGCTGGAGTTTGCTCAACAACCGTTGATCATGTTCCAAAAAGGGTATTATCAGCGAGAAATGCTTTTTGAGCAGTTCCGGGCCATTCACGAAATAAAGCCGGAGGTCGTCTTTGAAACTAATCTTTTTTCTCTTGTGAAATCAATTGTTAAGCAGGGGGGAGGGATCTCGACCTTACTGCGCATGGTGGCTGAGGATGATCAGGAAATTGCGGCAGTATCCTTTGATCCGCCACTATATCTTGATCTCATGCTTGCCTGGAAAAAGGGAGCCTATCTTTCCAAGGCAAACAGGGCCTTCGTTGATTTTCTTGTAGAGCAGATTCAACTTTACGAAAAGCGTTAACTCTCCCCCTCCGCACGCGATGCAGGGGAGGGAATTGAGGAGGATGAAATGTCAATAGACCCAACAGAAAACAATTATCACAAACTGGTCCCCGAAACAGAACTTGAGGGCCGAGCAGAGAGATTGCAGGATCAACTCCGTCGCCTCGAACTTGATGCCGCGCTTCTCTTTGATCCGATTCATATGTACTATTTCTCGGGGACAATCCAACAGGGAGTGGTTGTTCTTCCAACGGTAGGGAAGCCACTCCTTTGCGTACGGAGAAGTGTTGAACGTGCCCGGATTGAATCATCTTTACAGCACATATTGCCCCTTTCCGGGCTCAGTCAACTGAACCATCACCTGCAACAGGCTGGAATACAAACGAAAAGAATGGGGGTGATGGAATCAAATATTGAGTTTTCATTTTACAAGACACTCTCACGTACCCTGCCACAAACAGCGTTCAGTGACATTAGTGGAGTCGTTGGCGCGCTCCGATCAGTAAAATCTGACTATGAAGTGGCATTGGTTCGCAGGGCAGGGGAGCATCATCAACTGGTCTATGACCTGATTCCCACCATGATTCACAAAGAAATGAGCGAATGGGAACTGGGGTGTGAAATTCAGCACGCGATGATGCGATATGGGTATACAGGGATGGCCAGGTTCTCAAATTCGACCATGGAACTTTTTCTTGGCTATATCAGCGCAGGAGATTCGGCCAATTACCCGACCGGCTTTATGGGACCAGGGGGAGCTGTAGGGCTCTGTCCAACGGTTCCTTATGTTGGCTCAAAAACACAGATCGAAAAGAATCAGCCTATATATATAGACACCGGTTTTGGCTATCGCGGCTATCATACAGATAAAACCCGTATATTTTCTTTAGGATCATTGTCTGATGAGGTGCTCGAGGCTCATGCGCACTGTTTGCAGGTTGAGGAAGCGGTTCGTCGCCGCCTGAAACCAGGAGCTATACCGGCGGAGATCTATGCGGAAGTGATGGAGACCATGGTGAAAAGCCAGGGATTTGAACAACATTTCATGGGCTATGGGACCAATCAAGTACCTTTTTTGGGGCATGGCATTGGCCTGGCCGTCGATGAATGCCCTGTTATTGCCGCCAATATCTCTACTCCGCTTCAAAAAAATATGATTCTAGCGGTTGAGCCTAAAAAAGCTCTTCCTGGAATAGGCATGGTTGGGATTGAGAATACCTACCTAGTGACAGAGCAGGGTGGTGAAAATTTAACACCCGGTTCGAATGAGGTGGTATTGGTCTGAATCTAGTCCCTGTCCTCAATTTTCTGATATCCGCCTGTGTCTCTCAAAAAATGATACTTTAACGCGGTTATTCATTTTGCAGGTTAATGATGTGTTTGACGCCACCAATTCTTCACACTGGCAAACAGATGAAACCTACCTTCCTTATATTGGGTCATTCTTGGCAAGACCGGCTCCTGCCTGCGTTGAGTGGTTCGCTGTCAAAAGGGATGCTTCCCTGGCTCAAGGCGTGTTTCTTTCTCCCTCTGGGAAGCTCGCTGGAGCATAAAGCTACCAGGGGAAAGCTTGAAAATACGAAGGAAAATCTGGACATTACGGAATATTACACAATCTACGGGTCATTATTACTCAAGGTTTAAAAAACAAGGTTCTTTCTGACCCGCCCTTCATTTTGCTCGTTATTTCTGGTTATTTTTGGGAGTTTTGTCTCAAAATTTGAGAGGTTTCCCTTGGGAGACTTGCATTTTTTCAGTGGTTTTGGGGCATATTTTCACCATCCGATTTCCACTCACAAGTTAACTCGCTGTAATTGCAATATTTTTCAAGTGGCATGATAAATGCTATAGTGAAGGTGCGCGTAAATTTGGATCCAAAGTGACGAAAACTTTTTGCAGAACGTAGAAGAAACTCAATTAAAAAGGATGGTTTCATTATGGCAGTTCGTGAAGAAGTATACGGTTATTTTATTCCTTCAGTAACCCTGATCGGTATTGGTGCTTCCAAGGAGATTCCCGCAAAAATCAAAGCGCTTGGCGGTTCCAAACCGTTGATCGTTACTGATAAAGGTATCACCGGCGCAGGCATCACCAAAGTTATCACCGATCTGCTGGATGCAGCCGGCATGGGTTATGTTGTCTATGACGAAACAATCCCGAACCCCACCGATAAAAACGTTCACGACGGCGTTGACATCTACCAAAAAGAGGGCTGTGACTCCCTGATCACTCTGGGTGGTGGTTCCTCCCATGACTGCGGTAAAGGTGTTGGCCTGGTTGTTGCCAACGGCGGCAAAATTCAGGACTTCGAGGGTGTGGACAAATCTTCCAACCCCATGCCTCCTTACCTGGCAGTCAATACCACTGCTGGTACCGCTTCTGAGATGACCCGCTTCTGCATCATCACCGACCTGGCCCGCCACGTGAAAATGGCCATCGTTGACTGGCGCGTAACCCCGGGTATCGCTGTTGATGATCCTGAGCTGATGGTTGGTATGCCGCCTGCACTGACCGCTGCTACCGGTATGGACGCCTTGACCCACGCTGTTGAGGCCTACGTTTCCACCATTGCTACCCCGATGACCGACTCTGCTGCAGAGAAAGCCATCGAGCTGATTGCAAAACACCTGCGTCCTGCAGTTGCAAACGGTGCTGACATCGAGGCTCGTGAGGGTATGTGTTTTGCTCAGTACCTTGCTGGTATGGCATTCAACAACGCCAGCCTTGGTCACGTACATGCCATGGCTCATCAGTTGGGTGGTTTCTATGATCTGCCCCATGGCGAGTGTAACGCTATTCTCCTGCCCCACGTTGAGAAATTCAACCTGATCGCTAAAATAGACCGTTTCGTTAAAATCGCTCAGCTCATGGGCGAGAACACCGAAGGTCTGGCGCCGCGTGATGCTGCTGAGCTGGCTCTGGAAGCCATCAAAAAGCTTTCCGCAGATATCGGTATTCCTGCCGGTCTGATTGAGCTTGGCAAACGCTACGGTAAAGAGGTTAAGGCTTCCGATATCGACACCATGGTTGCCAATGCCCAGAAAGACGCTTGCGGTCTGACCAACCCGCGTCGCCCGAAAGATGCCGATGTTGCGGCCATCTACACCTCTGCTCTGTAAGCAGTACGCTGGTTTTTAGTACCTGTAAATGGACAGTCAGGGGGATGAAGGACGCCCTCCCCATCCCCCTGATGCCCTCTGATCTCATTCTTTTTGAGAGACACTAAAAATTTATGGTTGCTCCTGTTGTTTCTAGCCACCGACCCCTCTCCTGATCGGCTGGTAAAAACAGGAACAACCTGAAGAATGCTGGTGGAGCCTGCCCCTGTTATCCCTGAACTTGGCCTGTGCGGGATTCACCGGCCCTTTACGAGTTACGCTGTGGTTGGCGTTGCGGGGCGCATACTGTGCCCCGCGTTTTTACACCTAGAAGATTTGGAAGAGAGGCGCAGGGGCTTTACTCCTTGTGTTCCTGCGCCTTGATTCCTAAAACTTACTTGCAATTACCAATACCTACAAGTGTTGACATGGCGGAGAACTCGCGCTAATCTGACCCGACAACTCGTTGAATTACTGCTGATTTTGTTTCAAGACCCATACCGTCGACAATTACGGGTGCGGGGCTCATACGCCCGGCGCCTCTTTTATTAAGATAGGAGTTTACGAGAATGGCTGATAAAATTTTACGCATTAACATGTCGGACCTCAGCACCAAGGTCGAAGATGTACCTGAAGCTTGGATGGGGCACGGCGGTCGCGGTCTTACCTCTACCATCGTTGCGGCAGAAGTAGTTCCCACCTGTCACCCCCTGGGAGAAGACAATAAACTTGTTTTTGCACCTGGTTTGCTTTCCGGAACTCCGGCAGCAAACTCCGGTCGTCTTTCCTGTGGGGCAAAAAGTCCCTTGACCGGTACTATCAAAGAGGCAAACGCCGGTGGTACCTCCGCACAGATGCTGGCAAAGCTGGGCGTTAAAGCCATGATCATCGAAGGCAAACCTGCCGACGGGGCAAAATGGTACAGTCTGCATATTGATGAGAATGGAGCCACCATCAAAGAAGAAACCGAAGTGATCGGTTTGGGTAACTTTGAAACGGTTCAGAAACTCAACGATCGTCTTGGGGCAAAAGTTGGTGTGATCACCATCGGTCCTGCCGGTGAGATGCTGATGGCGGCGGCCAATATTTCCGTTAAAGATCCTGACAGCCACATGCGCTCCAACGGTCGTGGTGGTCTGGGTGCGGTTATGGGATCTAAAAAGATCAAATTCATCTCTATCGAGCCCACCACCAATAAGGTTGACATTGCAGATGTCGAAGCCTTTAGAACTGCCAACCGCGCCTTTGCCAAGTCTCTGGTCGACAATCCCATCAGTCAGGCCCTGGGACAGTACGGCACCAACGTCCTGGTAAACATCATCAACGAGTCTGGGGGTATTCCCACCAAAAACTTCACCACCGGTCAGTTCGAAGGACATGAGTCAATCTCTGGTGAGACCATGTACGATACCATTGTCGCCCGTGGCGGCAAGCCGAAACATAACTGCCACGCCGGGTGTGTTATCCAGTGTTCTCAGGTGTACGCGGACGCCAAAGGTGGATATAGAACCTCGGGTTTCGAGTACGAAACCATCTGGGCATTTGGTGCGGACTGCTGCATTGAAAATCTCGACCAGATCGCCGAGGCAGACAACATTCTCGATGATCTCGGTCTCGACTCCATTGAGATCCCGGTTGCCTTCGCAGTAGCCATGGAAGGTGGCGTGCTTAATTTCGGCGACGGTGACGGTGTTCTTCGTATCCTCAATGAGGACGTTGCCAAAGGCACCCCCTTGGGACGTATAATTGGTAACGGAGCAGGTTCCGTTGGTAAAGCCTACGGTGTGACCCGTGTGCCGGTTGTTAAAAATCAGGCCATCCCCGCGTACGACCCGCGCGCCATTAAAGGTATCGGTATTACCTACGCAACTTCCACTCAGGGCGCAGATCATACCATGGGCTACACCATTGCGACCAACATCCTTGGTGTTGGTGGTTCCCTTGATCCGCTCAGCAAAGAAGGTCAGGTCGAGTTGTCCCGTAACCTGCAGATCGCAACCGCTGCCATTGACTCCACAGGTATGTGCCTGTTTATCGCCTTTGCAGCCTTGGATGATGCCACCTGTCTGCCCGCATTGATCGATCTGATCAACGCACGTTTTGGTATCGGCCTTACCGCCGACGATGTTACCAATCTGGGTAAATACATTCTGAAAACCGAGCACGAATTCAACCTGGCTGCCGGTTTCACCAACAAAGACGACCGTCTGCCTGAATTCTTTTCTAAAGAACCCATTGCACCGCACAACGTTGTCTGGGATATCACTGACGAGGCTATCGACTCTTTCTGGGATTTCTAAGAGCGGTCTCTGCTTTTCCTTTGTGTATATGCCCCTCATCGTGTATTCGGTGAGGGGCTGTATTTTAGAATCTGGATAAAACCTCCACCTTTTCGTATACACAGGCTCCTATGCAATTGACGGTCAAACTCTTTGCCTACTTTCGTGATAACCGCTTTAAGCAACAGCAGATGGAGTTTCCCGATGACACCACTGTTGAAGATATCATAGTCTCCTTGGGAATACCTCTTGATGAGCTTGGGGTGCTTATGATCAATTCCCGGCATTGCGAACTCAAACAGGTCCCTGTAGAAGGAGATCAGGTTGCTATCTTTCCCAACATCGGTGGCGGCTGATCCCTGCTGTATTGCACAACCATTCCCCTGCCAGAGACTTTCCTCTCCTCTGATACCTCCTTTCCGTGGTATAGTTACACCAATGGCATCAGGGTACTACTCTTCTTTGGACGGCTCATGTGCCCTCAAAAAGAAAGTGTGCTCCGAGCCCTTAGATTCTTGTTTTGGCTCAAACGGCCAGGCATACTTCGGAAAGTACAGCGTTTCACTCAGCCTCCGATGCCCACTTCCTCAAGCGGCTGTCCGTTAGGGAAGCTCCGGGCATGGAAACGGATGTCCCCCCATCGATTTGTGTTTTCAACATCCGCTCATCGTTTAATAGGATAAGCTCTGGTAAGGAATAATGAACGATTTTTTCAAACTAATGAGTCCTGCAGAATTCATCGCGCTTTTTGATGAGTTCTCCCCCTTGGATCCCCAAATCATTCCGGTGCTTGAGGCCCGTGGTCGCATTCTTGCCGAGCAACAGGTCAGTAACGAGGCCTTGCCTCCCTTTTCTCGATCGACCATGGATGGTTTTGCGGTCCGTGCAGCCGATACCTTTGGCTGCTCTGATTCCGAAACAGCGCTCCTTACAATTGTTGGCGAGATCGCCATGGGCACCTCGGGCCAGGAATACAAGCTCAAGGCCGGTCAGGCTGTGAGAATCTGGACTGGCGGTGAATTGCCGCAAAAGGCTGATGCCGTTGTTATGGTGGAATATACGCAAGCCTTTGATGAAGAGACGGTTGCGGTCTTTCGTCCCGTTGCTCCTGGTGAAAATGTCACCCAGGCGGGCGAAGACTACCAACCTGGCCAAGTTATTCTGGAAGCTGGACGTTCTCTTCGTCCTCAGGATCTTGGAGTCCTTTCCGGCTTAGGGATCAATCAGGTCCCCGTGTATCGCAAACCAAAGGTGGCTATTCTTTCCACAGGCGATGAACTGGTTCCCTCAGATCAGACACCACCTCCTGGAAAAATTCGTGATATCAATTCGACCACACTCATGGCCATGGTCGAGGAGGCCGGAGGCATTCCCGTACCGCTTGGTATCTGTGGTGATGATTTTGATGCGATGCTTGCTCTTTGCAGCAAGGCGCTTGAGGGGGCAGATATGCTCCTGCTTTCGGGAGGCAGCTCTGTTGGTAAGCGTGATTTTACCAAACGGGTGTTTGCTGCTCTTCCTGATAGTGAACTCCTTGTGCATGGTGTCTCTGTCCGCCCTGGTAAGCCGACCATCCTTGCGCGGCAAAACAACAAGGCCATGTTTGGCCTGCCTGGGCATGTTGCCTCGGCACTGGTTATCTTTACCTGCTTTGTCCGCCCGCTTATCCGTCGTTTCTCCGGGCTTGGTTCGACTCTTGGTTTACAAGCTGTGGAGGCAGTAACTGCCCAGCCCATTCCCTCGGCCATAGGGCGGCAGGAATATGTACGTGTCCGCCTTTTGCACGAAGAGGGCAGAGCTTTACAAGCGGTGCCAGTGTACGGTAAATCCGGGCTGCTCAGCCCGCTTGTCCGTGCCGATGGCCTTTTACCCATAGGTCGTGATATGGAGGGACTCGACCAAGGAGCCCCCTGTACAGTTCTTCTTTTTCCCGCCGCCTGAATGAATAAGGAGCACAGTATGCAGCGTAAAATTTATCTGAACATGCAGGCAAGGGAAGAGGCCCAGCAGATTTTTTGGTCCCGTTTTAGCGCCTATTCCCTGGACAACGAAACCATTCCCTCTCGAAGCGTTTTTGAACGGGTTTCTGCAGCTCCGGTCTTTGCTCGTTTTTCCGCACCTTCTTTTCATTCCGCCGCCATGGACGGATTGGCAGTTTTGGCTGAAGAAACCTTTGGTGCCAGTGATGAATCGCCGAAGACCCTGAGTATAGAGAGTGGGCAGGCGACCATGATCAATACCGGCTTTCCTCTCCCGGAAGAGAAGAATGCCGTTATCATGATTGAAAACGTACTGTTGAGTGGGGATGGCAAAAAGGGCGTTATACGGGCCCCTGTTTATCCCTGGCAACATGTGCGTAAGGTGGGCGAGGATATTGTTGCAACTGAACTGCTTTTTACAACGGGGCATCGTTTTCGCGCCCCTGATATCGGTGCGTTGCTGGCAGCTGGTATTAATACCGTGGAAGTACGCAAGAAACCCAAAGTGCATATAATACCCACTGGCAACGAGTTGGTACGCCTTGAGGATTATCCCGACACGATCCCCTCCGGCAAAACGGTCGAATCCAATTCCGGTGTGCTCAATGGTTTGGTTGAAACAGCTGGCGGCATCGCAGAAATCAGCCCCATCCTCAAGGACGATTATGAGGGGATCAAGGCCCATCTGCTGGACATGGTGAACTCCGATGCGGATATGGTGATCATCAATGCCGGTTCCTCTGCCGGAAGCGCCGACTACACCGTACGCATTGTAGAGGAACTCGGTGAGGTGTTGGTGCATGGTGTCACCATTATGCCCGGTAAACCAACTATCTTAGGTGTGATCAACAACAAGCCTGTGGTGGGGCTGCCAGGTTACCCGGTCTCTGCCATTATCGCCATGGAGCAACTGGTGATGCCACTTCTCGCGCAGATGCAGGGAATTTACCTGGAACCACCAGTTATGATCAAGGCAAGCCTTGCCAAGGACTTGCCTTCAAGAGCCGGGATTGAAGAGTTCCGACGAATGATAGTCGGTCGGATCGGTGTTGGTTTTGTTGCTGTCCCCCTCAAGCAGGGCTCCGGAGCAATTACAACGTTGACTCGAGCAAACAGTATCCTTCGCATCGAAGCCGCATCGGAAGGTGAAAAGGCCGGACAAGTGATGGAAATTGACCTGCTCCAGCCCTTACCCATGATCGAGCGAACCATTCTCTCAACGGGCAGCCATGATCTCTGTCTTGATCTGCTCAACGATTCGCTGCGGCAACGGCAACCTGCCTATACGCTGGCCTCGACCCATGTAGGGAGCCTTGGTGGTATTATGGCGTTGAAACAGGGGATGTGCCACCTTGCCGGTTCCCATCTGCTTGATCCTGAAGACGGTTCCTATAACACCAGTTATGTGCGTAAACACCTCGCGGACAAAGATATTCGTCTAGTGACCCTTGTTCACCGCCAGCAGGGGTTTATTGTTCGCAAAGGAAACCCCAAACAGATCAAGAACATTCATGATCTGTTTAAGGATGATATTCAGTTTATTAACCGCCAGGCCGGTTCCGGTACACGGGTGCTTCTGGATTATGAGCTGGACCGCCAGGATCTCGATGCCGATGAGATCAGCGGGTATGAAAATGATGAATATACCCATATGGCTGTGGCTGTAGCTGTGCTGGCCAATAAGGTGGATGTGGGCTTAGGGATTAAAAGTGCAGCTAAAGCGTTGAATCTTGATTTCGTCCCTCTGGTGGAAGAACGCTATGACCTGCTCATTCCTGGAAAGCTGTTTGAGACGCCCATGATTCAGGCGGTGCTTTCGGTTATAGCCACCGATCAGTTTCAGCAGCGTGTTGAAGCCTTGGGAGGCTATTCAACCAGGGAGACCGGGCAAATAGTTCCTCTTGTTTGACAGGTGCTTTCGGCGGGGATTTTTAAAACATGCCGTTTTCTTAGAGTAGGACGAGAACGACATGCAAAGCCTGCAATCCATATTGCTAGAGTTCGTGGTAGATGTAATCGTTTTCCTTCAGGTCGATATAGAGCCAGCCGCTGGAAAGCAGTGTCTCAAGACCAAGCAGGGCTTTCACCGCTTCAGCAGCCTGTAGTGACGCTACCAGCGCCACAGTAAAGGAAAGAACAGAGGGGGCGGGGAGTTGTTGGCTCTGGTCTCTTCGTAAGGGATAGAGCTGCTCAATCAAGTTGCCACCAGGGTGTTGTACCCCCACTTGACCATACCATCCGTTAACAGCCCCATGGATCAGAGGCAGGTTGTGCCGCTTGCACAGAGTTGAGAGATCACGTCTGGCGGGGATGTCATCCAGGCAATCAACGACGAGATCAACGGCAAAGGATTGCTTTGCATCAACATCGCGAAAATCGGCACAAAACGTCTGTGTCTGACAATAGGGATGGATAGAGGCGACACGCGTTGCCGCGACCTCAGCTTTTCTTTGGCCCATTGTCGCCATCAGTGCGTTGAGCTGACGGTTACAGTTGCTTTCTGAAAAGGTATCCGGGTCAAAGAGATGAAGGTGACCAATTCCAATACGGGCCAGTTCTTCAATCACATATCCGCCTAAACCGCCGCAACCAACAACGGCAACACGTTTTAGCTGCAGCAGCTCCAGTTGTTCCCGGGAAATACTCTCCAGGTTTCTTGTAAAATAGTCGTTAAAATTAGGCATAGGTCTCAAAAAACTAAAAAGGTAAAGATGGGAAGTTCCTCCTTTTAACCATCCCAGAAGATATGAACAAGGCAAACCCACTTTCAGGTTCGCAAAAAACACAGCGTAACCAACCGATAGTCTTTGGTTCTCAGGCAACCATGCGCTGGTGTAATATCAGTAGCCGTACCCTGCATATCGCTGCGATCGCGGTGCTCTTCGGTGGTTGTATTTTGGGCGTACCGTATGCCAGGCTTGGAGTCTGGCACTGGCTGACCATTTTTTCAGGATTGCTGCTTGTTATCCTTGAATGGATGCACGACAGCCGTTGGTACCATCGTGGAAAAGGGCTACTCATCTTGTTTCATGTATCTCTTTGCCTGCTGATTCATATGTATCCTCCCTTTACCAATCCCTTTCTATGGCTCATCCTCATATCCGGTTGTGTTGGCAGCCATATGCCACGGCGTTATCGCCATTGGTCCATTCTTGAAGGCTGGGAAAAGCGGGATTGGGAACCAAAATCATAAAGTTTACGGCTTGCAAAGCCCTTCAGTTTAAGGGTAAATAATGGTAGCTTTTGGTTCGTTTGTAGGAAAAAGTGCCAGCCATCATGAAAGATATTGACGAAAACCTACTTTAGTGACCAATTTGTCATGCCCAACCACGATTTATTATTTTTCCAAGGAATGACCATGAAACGCATGATGACCACAAAGGAGGTCGCCGAATTTCTCAATATTCATGAGAAAATGGTGTATACGCTGGTATCTGAAAAGTCGATGCCGGCAACAAAGATTGCCGGAAAATGGCTATTTCCCCAATATCTCATTGAGCAATGGGTCGAAAATAACACCATCAATTTTCCCAACAATATTCGCCCGCTCACCTCAAACCAACGACTGATTGTTTTGGCTGGGAGTAATGATCCTTTGCTCGATAAAACAATTACCTTGTTCAATCGATCCTGTACAGGGCATCTCGCTGTCTTCGGCAATGTGGGATCCATGGGGGGGGTGCAGGCTCTGCGCAATAATCTCTGCCATATAGCGGCAAGCCATCTCATTCAAGACGATGAGGCCGATTACAATTTTCAATATGCCTCTCAAGAGTTTGAACACATGCCCGTTGTTGTCAACTTTTGTCGGCGTATGCAGGGACTCTTGTATCGTAAGCATAATCCTCATAATATTTCGTCTATAGCTGATTTAGACACTCCTGGTCTTCGTATGGTGAATCGCTCTCTTGGTACCGGGACCAGATTATTGATTGATCATGAGCTGCAAAAGGCAGGGATTCGCGGGGATAAGATTGATGGTTATGCCAATGAAGTGCCCCGTCATATGGATGTGGGCCTAGAAATTCTAGCCGGGCGTGCTGATGTCGGGCCAGGAATTCAGACAGTTGCCCGCACCCTGGATCTTGGTTTTCTGCCGCTTCGTTGGGAACGTTTTGACCTGCTTGTCTCCAAAAAAGTATTTTTTGAAAAATCCATTCAGAGTCTCTTTGGTCTACTGCAGTCTGAAGATTTTAAAGAGGCCGCCGCTGACCTCACCGGATACGATTTGTCCATTGCCGGTAAAATAGTCTTCCAGGAAGGAAATGAGGAGTAACTGGGCAGGGAGTTGGCTTTGCCCGAATTCATAAGGGAATCTTGAATAATTGCTTTTTCTGCCAATCTCTGCGTTATGCGAAAAATTTTATCCTCGGAGGTAAGCGAAGACTCCGATATCAGGCATATGCCTGCGGTAAAATTTTACACATGCCTTGACCTTGATTGAAAAATCTAATTATTCAAGACACCCATAAAGGAGGAATGTTGTATGAAATTGAAAAATCTGTTGGTTTGCGGCTTGCTTTTGGCTCCCTTTATTGCAACCAGTGGTTTTGCCCAAGACAAGGTGCTGAAGATGTCGACCACTACCTCAACCCAGGCTTCAGGACTGCTTGATATCCTTCTGCCCGCCCTGAAAAAGGATACCGGTATCGAGGTTAAGGTAGTCGCCAAGGGGACCGGTGCTGCAATTCGTGACGGTATTGATGGCAACGTTGATGTCATCTTTGTCCACGATGCAAAACGCGAGGCCAAGTTCGTTGCCGATGGGTATGGCACCAAACGCTACGCAATCATGCACAATGATTTTGTTATTATCGGACCAGAAGCTGATAAAGCAGGGGTGAAGGGGACCACCAGCGGTGCTGATGCGATGAAAAAAATCGCTACCGCCAAGGCGACATTTATTTCCCGCGGCGATGATTCCGGCACCCATTCCAAAGAGCAATCCCTGTGGAAAGATTCTGGTATCGCTCTGGAAGAGAATGTGGCTGTGATCACCAAAAAGGGAAAACAGCGTGAAGTTAAATCCGTTCAACCCAAAGACGGTGCCGGCTGGTATCTTTCTGTAGGGCAGGGCATGGGCAAAACACTGACCATTGCCGATGAAAAGCAGGCCTACACCATGACCGACCGCGGTACCTATATCAAGTACAAACACGGACGTGATGTACCGATCAACCTCGACATTCTCTGCGAAGGCGGCGATAACCTGGCTAACCCCTATGGTTTTATCCCTGTAAGTGCCAAAAAACATCCGCATGTAAAACAGGCCATTGGCGAAGAGATGGCCCAATGGCTGGTCTCTCCCAAAGGGCAGAAGGTTATTGCCGATTATAAACTTTTGGGGAACCAGTTGTTTTTCCCAGACGCGATGTGAGCAATCATCACTGAAAATTCCATGGAGTGGACCTGAATTCGTGAACATTCCAACCAAGGGAACGGATTCAGGTTGCATATCAGGGCGGATCACCGGTCACCGGCATCCGCCTACTCTCCTCGATTCAATTATTGCATGAATTTTTTTGTCGACAGTTTTTTTGCCGCTTTTCGCCTGATTGGCACCGGAGATGCGGAACTCTTAAAAATTGTAGAGGTCACCCTCTCGGTGAGTAGCCTGGCCACGGTGTTTGCCTCTGCAGTGGGGATACCCATGGGTTTTTTGATTGCGCACTCGCAGGTGCCGGGGAAACGTGCAGTCATAACTGTTCTCAATACGCTTCTGGCCCTGCCAACGGTGGTTATTGGCCTCTTTGTGTACGTCTTCATTTCCCGGCGGGGAATTTTTGGTCCGCTTGACTTACTCTATTCGCAAGAGGCAATGGTCATTGGCCAGTTTATTCTTATTGTCCCTTTGATAGCCGCCCTGACCATTGCAGCTGTCAGCCGTGTCGATGCGCGCTACCAGAAAACTGCACGAACCCTGGGGGCCAATGGCTGGCAAACCGCTTTGGTCATTTTACGCGAAGCCCGTTTTGCTATCAGTGCTGCGGTCATTTCCGGTTTTGGCCGGGTTATCTCAGAGATTGGCATCTCCATGATGCTTGGTGGCAATATTAAAGGATTTACACGCACAATGACCACGGCCATGGCTCTGGAGTATGACAAGGGCTCCTTCACTCTTGCTGTGGCTCTTGGTGTGGTCCTCATGACTTTGAGCCTGGGAATCAACATTATCTTCAACCTGATTCAAGGAAAAAGCAGCCGATGAGTCTGTACCAGCTGCAGCATCTGCAACAACGCTTTGCCAAGAAAACAGTCCTTGATATCGATGAGCTGACTATCGAGCAGGGCTGTATCCATGCCCTGTTAGGACCCAACGGGGCAGGGAAGACGACCCTGTTGAACATCCTTGCCTTTCTTGAATCACCGGTGTGTGGGGAACTGGCATTTCAGGGTAAACGGGTCGATTATGCTAAGGGCAATATTCTTTCCCTGCGCAGGCAGGTCGTCCTGGTTGATCAGCACCCAATCATGTTTTCCACAACGGTACGCGCAAATATCGAATTTGGACTGAAAATCAGAAAGATTGATGGGGCGACACGCAACCGAGTGGTGGATGAGGTCCTGGAAACTGTGGGCCTGGCACGCTATAAAAACGCTCGTGCTGACGCTCTCTCCGGGGGGGAAACCCAGCGTTTGGCTCTTGCCCGCGCCCTAGCACTTGAGCCCCAGGTGCTGCTTTGTGATGAACCCACAGCCAGTGTGGATGCGGAAAACCAGGCGGTCATTACAGAGCTGCTGCGTACCATAAACAGGGAACAGGCGACCACCATTGTCTTTACCACCCATGACCGATTGCAGGCAGCCACCCTGGCCCAACACACGCTAGTCCTTGAAAATGGGCAGCGAGTCAATACCACCTATGAAAACTCCTATGCCTGTACCTTCGAGCCGACCTCAGGAGACAAAGATCGCTACCTGTTGCATGGGGTCGTTGAACTCTACCTGTCTGCAGAAAACAGAAAAAGTGGGCAAGGCGGACGTGGCAGGATCACCCTGAACCCGGAAAGCATTCGACTTGTCACCGATCTTCGGGAATCACCCCCGGTGTGCTCTCAGGTGCAAGGCCGGGTGGTGATGATGATGGAGGAGGGGCACACTATTCGCGTTGTTGTCGATGTCGGAGTTTTGATGGTGGTTCTTATGTTAGCTGATGACTACAGGCAACAGAACCCGGCGATTGGCCAGCAGGTCTGTGTAGCTGTACCGGATTCTGCCTGCAGTTGGACAACGGCGTGCTGAAGGAGCTCTGCGGGAAAACTGTAGTTTTTTGTATTAGGGGGCACTTCAGAAGACGAAAAAATAGCACTTTATGCCCGGGGCAGTGGCCGTAATGGCTGAATCTACCTGCTCCGATTTTAAGGGTGATTACGCCCCAGCCCAGCGGCGACAGGTATTGCAAAAAATCCGAAATAAACAAGGCCATTGGATCGTCTAGGCCGTAGCGTCAAACAATCGATTGGCCTAGTCTGTAACCTACACAAGCAAGGCGTCAGTTCAAGAGTCTCTCACTGATTCCATCGACACTCGTCTGGCGGAAATGGAACGTGAGCTGACTATTGAGCGTACCCGTGCAGGATTAGAAACTGCGCGTAAATATGACCGGAAGGGAGGGCGAAAGCCTAAGATGACAGAAAGTAAAATTGAGTCCGCAAAAAAATTACTGGCCAGCGGCATCCCTCCAAAAGATGCGGCCAAGAATCTCGGTGTATCTATTCCGACACTCTACCGGTGGTTGCCAGCATCAGCGCGTGATTAGTACACCATTTTTTCGTTTTAGCAAGCTCGCCCCTGTATATCAAAATTCAACCAAATCCGTCTCGCCAGCAAGACAGTAGAAACTTTTAATGTGGCCCTAGAGTAAATTGATTAAGATTTAACCGGATAATATTATTCACTTTTTAGTCGCAAGTTTTATGTCACTGGAACTCAAAATTCGACGACAACTTTTCCCATATCAGCAGTGTCATATCCACCAATCTGGGAAAACTCTTCCTGAAATGCCTGTGATCGAATAATGCTTAAAAGGGATTGTGTTTCGTATTTTTCCTCATCCTCACGCCTGAACACAAGGTCATACCGTTCTTTTTTTATCGGGACAAAATCAAGACCTTCCACCTGTCGCGCTATCTTTTCAGTCCCTATTGCAACATCCGCTTTTCCAGATGCTACGATACTGGCAACAGTAAGATGTGATTGAATCTCATGATCATATCCGGCGATATCTTTGCCAAAAATGCCTGATAGTCGTAGGTTTTCATCAAGTAATACCCGTGAACCAGCCCCCTGCTCACGGTTGACCATCGTGATATCATCCCTGCCGAAATCCCCCCAGTCTACTATTTTTTTTGGGTTCCCCTGAGCTACAAAAAAACCCTGTATGCGGCAGGTCAAGTGGACGACTACTGCGGGGATTCCGGGCAACAATCGCCGCACATATGGGACGTTATAGGTATCTGTATCGCTGTCCCAAAGATGAGCAGAAGCGACATTTACCTGCTTCCGGTAAAGTGCAATTAGGCTGTCGTAGCTCCCTATATACGCTCGTAACGCTGGAACTCCACGTTGACGCATATAGTTTGAAAGTATATCCAAAATGATATCCTGACCGCAAAGCACAAACCCTTCTTTTTGAGTCGTGTGAATTACTTCCTGTTTTTGGAGGCTATTCCCCTTCTTCGAGTTCTGAATATACGCCCGTATATCATTTTCCGAAAAACGCACCTTGCGTCCTACTCTGTAGGATTGCAACACACCATCCTTTATCATGCCGTAAATCTTGCTTTTACTCACCTTGAGCATGCCGGCAACATCTTGAACGGAAAGTTCGTTTTTTGTGCCCATGGGAATTCCTCCGGTTATGGCAAAGTATTGACTAAATGCACGAAAAGATATAATCTGGGCATTCGTATGCATTTTGTATCTCATTTAGTATTATTTCGTTTATTTTAACATGTTTTGTGCAAGTTTCAAGTGCGAAATAACACGAACCACCACAAATGGAGAAACCTCGATGAAGATGCGGAGACTAAAATTTATTTTTCTGACAACCCTTTTCCTTGCCTTAATCGGCAGCAATGCTCTTGCAAAGGAACTCATAATTGCAGTGGCTGCAAATTTTACCGATGCCACTCGCGACATTGTTCCATTGTTCGAGAAGGCTACGGGGGATACGGTCAAGACGAGTTTCGGGTCCACCGGAAAACTTTTTTCCCAGATCGAAAACGGTGCCCCCTTTGAGGTTTTTTTGGCAGCAGACAGTAAACGTCCGGCCAAAGCGGAAAAACAAAATTTAGCCGTATCTGGTACTCGCTTCACTTATGCCAAAGGGAAACTAGCCTTGTGGAGTGTTAAGAAGGACCTTTTTGTAGATGCGGAAAGCTATTTAAAGGCTCTTCCCATGAAGCACCTCGCTCTAGCCAATCCCAAAACCGCCCCTTATGGACTGGCCGCTCAGCAGGTTATGGAGCATCTGGGGGTCTGGCAACAAGTACAGCCCAAATTGGTCAAAGGAGATTCCATTGCCCAGACATTTCAATTTACGGCCACGGGTAACGCTGAGGTAGGATTCGTCGCTTTATCCCAAGTTAAAGCTTGGACAAAAACAAAGGGAGCCGAAAGCCTGTGGGAGATCCCGGAGAACTACTACGCACCCATCGCACAACAAGCAGTTCTGTTAAAAAAAGGAGAGCAAAATCCGGCAGCACGGGCATTTCTTGATTTTCTCAAAAGCCCGGAAGCCGTTAGGGTGATCACCGGATACGGCTACGGCGTGGAGTAATTCATGGTGTTTGACTGGAGTCCTGTTCTTTTGAGTTTGAAATTGGCCACCACCACAACCCTTGTGTTGCTGGTGGTGGGCACTCCTGTAGCCTGGTGGCTTGCACGAACACGTCATTGGAGTAAGCAACCTATTGCAACTGTGGTGGCTTTGCCTCTGGTACTCCCCCCAACAGTCTTGGGTTTCTACCTGCTAATTATGTTAGGGCCCAAAGGTCCAGTAGGCCATTTCACCCAGGCTATCGGGCTCGGCACCTTACCCTTTACCTTTCCGGGGCTCGTGGTGGCCTCCGTCTTTTATTCGTTTCCCTTTGTTGTGCAGCCGCTTCAAAACGCCTTTGAGGTAATCGGCGATCGGCCACTGGAGGTTGCAGCGACCCTGCGTGCTTCCATGTGGGATCGTTTTTGGAGTGTCGCTGTGCCCCTCGCTCGCCCCGGATTTCTCACTGCATCTGTTCTTGCTTTTGCTCACACCATTGGGGAATTCGGAGTCGTTCTCATGGTGGGAGGCAATATCCCAGGAGAAACCAAGGTGTTATCGGTGGCTATCTACGATCACGTTGAGACCCTTGAGTATGAACAGGCTCACTGGCTTGCAGGGGGCATGGTGGTCTTTTCTTTTTTGGTCTTGCTCACTCTCTATCTGGTCAATAGCCGCCAGCAACGTACGTTTACTCTATGAATAATTCTATAAATCTTTGTTTCAACACCAGTTTTGATGATTTTTCGCTGGATGTGAATCTTACTTTGCCAAGCCGTGGAATCAGTGCACTGTTTGGTCATTCGGGTTGTGGCAAAACAACTCTGTTGCGGTGTATCGCCGGACTGCAACCAGCTGAAGGGCACCTCACCGTTGAGGAAGAAGTATGGCAAGATACCAACCGTTTTATGCCGGTGCACCAACGCTCCCTGGCCTATGTGTTCCAGGAGGCCAGTCTTTTTCCGCATTTGTCGGTTAAAAAAAATCTTCTCTATGGATTCGAACGCATTCCTAAAGAGCAACGGCGGGTTGCTTTTGACGATGCAGTATCCTGGCTTGGGTTAGAAGAACTCCTTGACCGCAATCCCGATAAACTCTCTGGCGGACAGCGGCAACGTGTGGCCATCGCTCGCGCCCTGCTTGTTAGCCCACGTTTACTCCTGATGGACGAACCTCTCGCTGCCTTGGATATAAAAAGTAAAAAAGAGATTCTTCCGTATCTCGAAAGACTACATGACGATCTCGATATACCGGTCATTTATGTCACTCATTCTCCTGCAGAAGTATCCCGTTTGGCCGATTATCTGGTGGTTCTGGATGGTGGTAGAGTTATTGCCAGCGGACCACTGGCCGATACTCTTTCACGACTTGATCTCCCTTTCAAATTTGGAGATGACACGGCGGTAGTCCTCGGATGCACTGTCGGTGAAGTTGATAACCATTGGCATCTGGTACGTGTCGATTTTCCTGACGGCAGCCTGTGGCTGCGTGACCAGGGGGTATCTGTCGGCCAGCATGTCCGTGTTCGCGTTTTTGCAAGAGATGTGAGTCTGGCTGAAAATCCCGGCAAATCGAGCATCCAGAATGTTTTGCGTGGACGTGTTGATGCTTTGGGCGAGGACGAACATCCAGGGCTTATGCTGGTTCGTGTCCGTATCGGAAGCTCAATCTTACTGGCCCGAGTGACTCGAAGGGCCGCAGCAACGATTGGAATTCAGCAGGATATGACAATATGGGTACAGGTGAAATCGGTAGCTTTGGTTGAATAACCCAAAAGGAAAAGAAAATGATACAACACGTATTGATAACCCTGCTGATCGGCGTAGCCGTCGGCTATCTTGCAAGGAAGATGAAGATTCCCGGTGGTTTTCTGGTCGGATCTTTAGTCGGAGCGGCCGCCTATAATATCTTTTTCGGAGCGGCGTATATGCCGAAAGAATCAAAGACCGTTATCCAGATTGTTGCCGGCGGTTTTATCGGCTGCATCATGGAAAAAAGTGATGTGCAACGCCTACAAAAAATTATCAAACCCATTGTCTTCATGATAACCGCATTACTGGTATTGAATCTAGGTGGCGGATTTTTGATCTGGAAGAGCAGCACGATGGATCTTCTGACTTCATTGATGTGTATAGTCCCTGGAGGAATCAGCGACACCCCTATTCTTGCCGCCGATATGGGGGCGGATGGGCCGAAGGTCGCCGTCATGCAGATTATACGTCAGGTGCTCGGCATAGGGGTTTTCCCCGGCTTAATCATGCTCTATGACAAGGCAAAGGGTGCCTATGATATAGAAGGGCGCGGATATGTCGAAAAAAGAAAGAAATCCAAGACCCACTCCACTGCGGCGTGTTTGTGTACGTTAATGGTTGCAACCGTTTTCGGTTTGATAGGAAAATTTTCAGGTATTCCTTCCGGAACTTTTATGTTCGCGATTCTCTCTACCATGGTGCTGAAGCTTTATTTTGATTTTGCGTACATTCCAAGACCGCTGAAAATGTTTGCGCAAATATTGAGTGGCAGCTATCTCGGCAGCACGATCTGTATGGCCGATGTCATGGAGCTTCAGGGGATGTTCATTCCACTTGCCATTATTTTTTCCGGATACGCACTGAACTGCCTTATTACGGGATCACTTATTCGACGCTTCTGTTCCTTTACAAGAAAAGAGTCCATGCTGATTACAACACCGGCTGGGGCATCTGACATGGCTCTTATTTCAGCCGATCTCGGCGTAAACAACACTGATGTCGTTATCCTTCAAGTCGTACGAGCTGTTGTGGTAATGACCTTTTTCCCGCAATTGATGTATGTCATTGCTACACATTTCAACTAATTAATAGAGAACTAAGATATGAGCACAAAAATAGCAATCAACGGATTCGGCAGGATCGGTAGGATATTTTTCAAACAGGTTTTTTCCAATCCGGACTACGAAATCCAGGTCATTAACGATCCGGCCACTCCGGAGATGATGGCCTATCTGCTTAAATACGATTCCACCCTCGGGACGTATGATTTGGCCGACACCATACAGCATGGTGATTCGTCCATTGAGGTAGGAGGCAGACGTATTCCGGTGACCCATGTGATGAACGCGGATCAGGAGAGGCTGCCATGGGGCGCGCATGGGGTTGAGGTAGTCGTCGATTGTTCAGGGGCTTACCTGTCTCGTGAAAAGGCACAAAAACACCTGGATGCCGGCGCCGAAAAGGTCCTTATCTCTTTTCCCGGCGGTGAAGGTGTGCCAACCATTGTCTATGGTGTCAACTCGGACATACTGAAACCGGAAGACCGAATTATCTCGGCTGCATCCTGTTCGACAAACGGGCTAGCCCCAATGGTACAGGCTTTACATCAATATGCTCCCATTCTGTCAGGGACAATGACAGTCGTTCACGGTTACACTTCGACACAGATGCTGGTCGATAACGCTCAGAGAAAAAACAACCTCAGACGATCGAGAGCGGCGGCGAACAATGTTATACCAACGACCGCAGAGGCGGCAGTAGCGGTTGGGCTGGTCATCCCGGAGTTAAACGGAAAACTGATGGGATCCGCAGTCAGGGTTCCGATTCCCGCCGGTTGTTTTATCAATTTTGTCGCTGAGATTCAAATAGACGATGTAACCGGGGCACAGATCAATGCGGCGATGAAAGCGGCCTCATCAGAAGTGTTCGGCTATACGGAGGAGGAATACGTATCATCTGATATTGTCGGAATGCGCTACGCATCGCTCTTCGACGCAACCCAGACAATGGTCTGCCGAACTTCCGAGCATACTTTTCAAGTACGCTGTGCGACATGGTTCGACAATGAGAGTTCGTTTGTCAGTCAGATGGTCCGATGTCTTCATCTGTTAGCAAAATAGACTTGGCGGGACAACGACCATCACCCAATCGGGAATCTCGAGTTTTTTTTTGGGGGGGGG
>NZ_JAFFQA010000049.1 GCF_016919065.1 Desulfobulbus rhabdoformis
TCAAGCTGCCGCTCGAGGGCCTCGACGAACTGACGCCGGACCCTGAGCGGCAGCGAGCGGGTTTCCGACCAGCCCCAGTGCAGTCCGCCGTAAGCGAGAAAGAATGCGTCGCTTACAAGCGAACTCCGGGGAACAAAAAAGCCGGTTCGGCCTCCAGCCGGGTACGGATCTTGGTGCCGCAGCCATCGCATTCGGTCTCGACCGAGGTGTCGATTCCTGCGTCGACCCGCGACATCTCCTGCCGCAGCGCGTTGCGGTCGCGCATCGACATTTCCGCCAGGCTCTTCTTGGAGGGAGCCTTGCCGTCGATGTCGAGGACGCGGATGAGCATGGCCGAGGTGATGTTGGGCTCGCGCAGGCTGGCCAGACGCTTTTCCTTGTGGCCGTCGAGATATCCGAAGCGCACGTTTTTTTTCGAGCCGGGCAGCTTAAAGGCGAACTCCCGCTCCTCGCCGTAGGGGGTGACCTTGAGATCCTCGAGATTGATGGTCACGAAGTTGGTCATGCGGCAGGCGCTGTTCGGGCAGCTCAGCTCCAGTTCAACCTCGTCACCGAGGGAAATCTGGCGCAGGCGGACCAGGGCGAACAGCCGGTCACCCGAGAGCAGGTTCATCACCTCGGCGAGATCGGGATCGGTCTTCTCGCCCAGCCGGACGAAACAGTTGCGGAGCACCTGGTTGATCGCCTCTCCGGAACGGATCAGGCGCTGGTTGGTGAGCAGTTCTTCCTCGGCCCCGGTCATTTCCCGAAGCTCGAGTTCAGTGCCGCTTGGCAGTTCAAAGCTGTACATGGTCGATCCTCCGGTTTAGGTCCAGTATTGGAAGCAGATGGTGAGCTTCTCGATGGTGTTCTCGGTGTTGCCGCCTTCGAGCTCGTCGTATTCGAGCGCCTTCACCCAAGCCCCGTGCAGGGTCCAGCGGCGGGTCTCGTTGCCGGTGCGGTCGTAGCGGACAACGTCGATGTCGCGCATGTAGTCGGCCGGAAGGCCGCCGGTGACGGCGTTCACGTCCACCTGTTTCTTGATCCATTCGCGTGCCGCCTCGTCGGAGCCGTCCTGCAGTGTGCCTTTCTCGAGGGTGATGTCCTCGAACTTGACCCGCCCCGCCACCTTCTGGTCGAACATCGAACCGGCCGGGGCAAAGGCCACTTCCTCGAATTCTGTTTTGGGCTCCTGTCCCTTGTGGAACAGGGCCACGTCGAAGCCGTTTACCTCGATGGCGAACTGCCAGTTCTGGTAAAGGCTCTTAGGCATGTTTCCGCTTCTCATAGCCGTGTTCTCCCGTTAGATGATTTCTTTGAAGTCCGCGCCGGTGCTGGTCAGGATGAAGTTCAGCTCGATGAACTCCGCCGTCTTGGTCGGCTTGACGAACACGCGGGCCACCATTTCGTTGCGGTCGATGACCGCCGGGGTGTTGGTCTCCTCGTCGCACTGGAAAGCGAAGTCGTAGAGGCCACCCTTGTCCTTGATGTCCTGCAGGAAGGGGTTGATCAGGCGACCGAGGGCACGCCAGGTCTGGGGATGGTTCGGCTCGAACACCACGAAGCGGGAGGATTCCGAGATGGCTTCCTCCATGTACATCATCAGGCGGCGCACGTTGATGCGGTCCACGGCCGAGGGCTGGCTTTGCAGTGTCTTCTGGCCCCAGATGTTGATGCCGGTGTCGGGGAACACGGCGATGACGTTGACCCCTTCCGGATAGAGCACATCGCGCTCGCCACGGCTGGTCTTGTAGGCCAGGGAGAGCGTGTTGAAGATGCGGCCCCGGTCGATACCGGCGGGCGCGTTCCAGACGTTGGTCTTCTGGTCGCTGCGGGCGATGCAGCCCGCCACCGCGCCGCAGGGCGGCACCAGCTTCTTGCGCGAGTTGACCGGATCGCTGATCTCCAGCCAGGGGTAGTAGAGCGCCGCGTAGGAGGAGTTGAAGGCCGCGTGGCTGTACATCCCTTGTCCCTTGCGGAAGTCGACCGCTTCGAGCGGCTCCAGATGCATGGGCGTGTCGGCGATGAACAGCAGATCCTTGCGCCCTTCGGCATAGGCGATTCCGGCGTTGATTACCGGCACTGTGGTGACGCCGGGAACCAGCAGCAGGTTCAGGGCGTCGATCTCGTCAAAGCCATAGAGGCCGGTATGCTGCGAGGGATCGCCGATGAAATCGGCATCGGCCAGGTCGGTCAGCCCGTTGTCGCCGCCGGTGAGCGTGAACACGCCCAATGCCGGACGGTCGCTGGGCGTTCCCGACGCTGCTGCCATATCCTGGACCAGGATGAAATCCGAACGGTCGTTGATTGCCAGCTCCACATGATTCGGCAGCGTCTCGTCCATGCTCAGATCCTTGAATACCTCGACCACATCGCCTTTATGCCGAACCACCAGGTTGAAATGGTTGGCTGGGTCAAGGGAGCCATCCTCGATGGAAACGGAGAGCCGGTCCCCCCAGACGCCTTCGTTCACGGCCTCGATCCGCAGGGCGTCGGCGGGCGTCGCCTCCCGGTTCTGCAGCACGATGGAAGATTTGAGCGCCGTCAGGGTGTCCCGGTCGGTGGAGTCGGTGAGATGGGAGATGCGGGTGACGTAGAGGACCGATCCGCCGTTGTCGAAAAACGCCCGTGCGGCGTAGGCCAGATAGCTCTCGTTGATATAGGAGCCGAAACGGTTGATGAACTGCTCCCAGCTCGTCACCAGCACGGGCTTGTTGATCGGGCCTTTTTCGGCCACCCCGACCATGGCGGCCGACGAAGTCGAGATCTGCTTCACATAGAAACTGAAATCCGTTTCCCGGGTGTAAATCCCGGGCGATAGATAGGTCGGCATGGTTATTTCCTCCGCTTGCTGGTGGTCTTGGCCTCATCGGTTCCGGCGTCCTCGGTCGCCGTGGGCCTTTCCGGCTCCGGTTCCGCGCCGCCGGTCAGGTCGGTGATGCGCACCAGTCCGCGTTTTCCGGCGGTCTGGATCTCGGCGGAGAGGTCCTTGCGGGCGATGCTCTTGCGCTCTCGCGGTCCGAGGTGGAGGGTTCCCTGGCCGGAGAGGTTGAACGTCAGGGGTTGGAACTGCAGGTTTCTGATCTCGATCACGGTTGTTCTCCTTTACGGTTGAATGGTTCGTTGCTCTGTCACGTCGCCGTGAAACTGGAAGGTCCGGTCCCGGATTAGCCGACCGTCGCGCAGGTCGCCGTCGTACACCGGGCAGGATTCGATGCGGATGCGTCCGGAGCTTTGCCGGAGGTTGGAGAGGTTCACCCGGGCCAGGCCGCCCAGAGGAACCAGTTCGGTAAGGTTCAGGCTGCCCTGGTCGGCGATGGCGATCTCCGGGTAAAGCTGGAGGAACCGCGACACCGACTCGTGAAACCCGAGCAGTTCGGCCTCTCGGTCCACGGTCACCACCAGGTCGAAATCGAGGTGATAGAGCCGGGGAAACCGGCACTCCTCGAAACTCAGCTCCGCGACATTCTTCTCGAACAGGCGGCTCTGGCTGCGGCGGAAACGGTCTTCCGCCAGCTTCGGCCCCTGGAGGATGACGCTGGGGGTACGCTGGACCTCGAACAGGTCATCCGGGAACACCAGCACGGTGTCCGAGTGGATGGCCTGCTTGGCCAGGCGGATCAGGGTTTCTGTGACGGTCTGTATCGTGCTCAAGGGACGCCTCCGTTTTCTGCCTGGTTACTTACCGGAAGCGCTGGCGATGTGTCGGAGGCTCAGAGCGGAGGGTACTGCGGAGGGGCTCTTTCTTCAGCATCAACAGTTTTTCAAAAAAACTGTTGACAAATCCCGTACAAGGAATAAAGATAGTAATTAATTACTCACTTTCATGGAGGCTTATATGAACTCATCAAACAAACATCTTCCGGCTGAGGAACGACGGGCAGTGACGGTAGAGGCGGTGGTCGAGTTGGCTGGTGAACAGAACCCGAGCGAGATTACCACGGCTGCCATAGCCAAACGCATGGGACTGACCCAGGGCGCTCTTTTTCGTCATTTCCCAAACAAGGATGCCATCTTACAAGCTGTTATGGAATGGGTGGCCGAACGATTAATGTCCCGCATTGAAAAAGCAGTTCATGCAGAGCCCTCTCCTCTTGCCGCACTCGAAAGCATGTTTATGGCGCATGTGGACTTTATAACAGAGCACCCCGGTATTCCCCGTATGTTGTTTGGTGAATTGCAAAGATCTGAGGAAACCGCGCCCAAGCGGATGGCGCAAACGCTCATCCGCCGTTATGGGGAGCGCCTCAATCGTTTGTTTGAACAAGGAAAGGCCTGCGGTGAGCTTGATGGGAAACTTGATAACGAGGCTGCGGCCACGCTCTTCATCGGCACTATTCAAGGATTGGTCATGCAATCGTTGATAGCTGGAGATGTCAGCCATATGCGTCGCAATGCACCGAAAGTTTTTGCCATCTATCAACGGGGCATCAGGAGTGCATCATGAAAAAATTGCCCTTCCAAAAACGTACCTTGGCGCTGATAGCTGTGCTTTTTCCTCTGCTTGCGCTTTTTGTCTATGTGGCCTTGCGTTCGGGGCCGCTTGCTCCGGTATCAGTTGTATTAGCCACCGTCGAGAACAAGAGCATCTCACCGAAACTATTCGGCATCGGAACCATTGAGGCTCGTTACACCTACAAAATTGGCCCAACGTTTGCGGGGCGAGTCAAACGCTTGGACGTACACGTAGGTGAGCGTGTCAAGGCCGGGCAAGTGCTTGGCGAAATGGACCCGGTCGACCTTGATGAACGTATCAGGGCTCAAGATGCCACGCTGAAACGTGCAAACGCTCAGTTAAACGAAGCGCAGGCGCGTAAGGATTATGCGCAGACACAGGCTTTACGTTACGAGCATTTACTTAAAGCGCGGTCCACCAGTGAGGAAGTGGTAGCCACTAAACAACAAGACCTCTTGGTTGCGAAAGCAGGGCTGACTGCGGCGCGAGAGGAACTATCTCGTGTACGTGCAGAACGAGAGGCATTAGAGGCGCAGCGCAGCAATTTGTCTCTGGTTGCGCCAGTTGACGGCTTGGTCGTTTCGCGTGATGCCGACCCGGGAACCACCGTGGTTGCAGGTCAGGCTGTCGTAGAGCTGATCGACCCGAGCACACTGTGGGTCAATGTCCGCTTCGATCAAATTCGTGCGCGAGGTCTCGCCGCAGGCTTATCAGCCCAGATCACATTACGTTCTCAGGCAGGTGAGCTGCAGGCTGGACGTGTACTGAGAGTCGAACCCCTGGCAGACGCGGTAACGGAAGAAACACTGGCCAAGGTTGTCTTCGATCAAATTCCTGATCCGCTGCCACCTATCGGCGAACTTGCCGAAATCACTATTTCCTTACCGACACTTGCGGCAACACCGGTTGTCCCAAATGCCGCTATCCATCATAAGGATAGCAGACTGGGCGTGTGGCAGGTCACTAATGGCGATCTTCGCTTTACAGCAGTTTCACTGGGGATTGCCGATTTGGAGGGTCGTGTTCAAATACGAGAAGGGCTCAAGGTTGGTGACCAAGTAGTGGCCTACAGCGAAAACGCCCTGAATGAGCATAGCCGGATTCACGTCGTTGACCATATTCCGGGGGTGACGCAATGATCAGCTTGGCAGGACGCGACATCATGCACTCCTGGGGTAAGTTCGTCTTCACCGGTATGGGTCTTGGGCTACTCATCGGCATCACACTGTCTATGGCAGGGATTTATCGTGGCATGGTGGATGATGCCAAAGTGTTGCTCGACAATAGCGGTGCTGATCTCTGGGTGGTACAGAAGGACACTCTTGGTCCCTACGCTGAGTCATCAAGTCTCTACGATGATATCTGGCGCGGGATTCGAGGCATGCCGGGGGTGGAGCGGGCGGCAAACATCACTTATCTCACCATGCAGGTGGGAAAACAAGATGGTGACGTACGTGCCATGGTTACTGGCGTCACTCCTGGAGAACCTGGGACACCCGGGTGGCCGCCATATCTAGTCGCGGGTCGCCAGATTACTCGGAGTCATTACGAGGCCGTCGCCGACATAGCTTCCGGATTTAAACTTGGCGACCGAATCCAGATCCGCCGCAATCACTACACCATAGTCGGCCTGACCAGAAGGATGGTCTCTTCCAATGGCGACCCGATGGTGTTCATTCCTCTTAAAGACGCCCAGGAAGCACAGTTTCTCAAAGATAATGACGCCATCCGAGAGCAGCGTCGACGCACGGCCGAGAACCCTGCTTTCAACAGACCCGGAGTGCCAGGCCTGCTCGATGCGGTTATTGCCTCGCAAAGCACCAACCCCTACGTCAATGCGGTTTTGGTGCGGGTTGAACCGGGCCATGCCCCGGAAGAAATCGCTGAGTCGATCCGCCGCTGGAAGCGCTTAACCGTCTATACCCGCAGCCAGATGGAGGAGATTTTGGTTGGTAAGCTGATCGCTACCTCCGCCAGACAGATCTTCATGTTTCTGGTGATCCTTTCGATTGTCAGCTCCGCCATTGTGGCCTTCATCATCTACACACTGACACTCGGGAAAATTCGTGAAATTGCTGTCTTAAAACTGATTGGCACTAAAAATCGCACCATTGTCGGTTTGATCATGCAACAGTCCATCGCTTTAGGTTTGATCGGCTTTGTGGTGGGTAAGATTTCGGCAACGTTATTGATGGCGCCAATCTTTCCCAAATATGTGCTGCTGCAACCACTCGACTCCGTTATGGGTTTTATCGCCGTGGTTATGATCTGCGTACTGTCGAGCATTATCGCCATTCGTGCCGCGCTCAGAGTCGATCCGGCCGAAGCCATAGGGGGCTGACATGACTGCTAAAGGTATTCGTATCCAGGGGTTAAAAAAGCGTTATGGAAGTGGCGATACCGCCGTTGATGCCCTAAAGACCGTCGACATGCACGTTGCGCCGGGCGAGGTCGTTGGACTGATAGGTCCTTCTGGATCTGGCAAAACCACGCTCCTTAAATGTTTGGGAGCGGTGATCGAGCCGACCGCCGGAAAAATGATACTCGGAGATGACGTCATTTATGATGACGGCTGGAAGGTCAAAGATCTTCGTGCCTTGCGGCGGGACCGGATAGGCTTTGTATTCCAAGCACCTTATCTGATTCCTTTCCTCGATGTCACCGACAACGTAGCACTTCTGCCCATGCTGGCGGGAATGCCAAATGCCGAGGCGCGTAAACGGGCAATAGGATTGTTTAAAGCGCTTGATGTGGAGCATCGCGCCAAGGCCATGCCATCTCAACTCTCTGGTGGAGAACAGCAACGAGTGGCTATTGCACGTGGCTTGGTGAATCGTCCCCCGGTAATACTGGCCGATGAACCGACCGCTCCGCTTGATAGTGAGCGCGCCCTGGCCGTAATCCGGATCTTGAACGATATGGCCAAAAAATTCGAGACCGCCATTATTGTCGTCACCCACGATGAAAAAATCATTCCCACCTTCAAACGCATATATCACATCCGTGACGGGGTAACCTATGAAGAAGAAGGCGAAGGACGTGGTTTCGAATGAGATCAATACAGAAAGGTATTCAGAATGACAAAAGACGTCTGGCTTAAACGAGTCGCATTGGTTGTGCTCATGACTATTGTAACCGCAATCAGTTCTGCAACGTGGGCCGAAGAGAACGATAGTGCAGTCAAAGCGCTCTCGCTGAGAAATATAATGCAGGAATTGAGCAATAACATGCAGATAGTGACTGATGCCATTTCCAGAGAGGACTGGGAACAGGTGGCGGGAACTGCGTCGCAGATTGCCAAACATCCACAGCCGCCGATAGCAGAGAAGATGCGCATTTTAGGTTTTGCAGGTTCCAATGTGAGCAAATTCAAAAGTTTTGACGAGCAGACACATCAAGCCGCAAAGGAATTAGAAGAAATCGCCATGAGAAAAGACGGTAAAGGGGTGATAGCACAGTTCGCAACACTCCAAAAAAGTTGTCTCGCTTGTCACCAGAGTTTTAGAAAAACATTCAAGGAGCATTTTTATGGGAAATAATAATATGGTTGTTCATTATGCTCTAATAGGAATGTGTCTTCTGACGTTGGCAGGATGTGCTGTTGGGCCTGACTTCCAGCGCCCGGCACCCCCTGATGTGATTGGTTATACTCCCACCCCGCTGGCTACAAATTTGAATTCCTCCCCTACCACGCTGGGTGATCCACAAAACATTATTAAGGCAGAACGACTAACAAAACATTGGTGGCGAGCGATGGGTGCCGACAAACTAGACATGCTCATCAGCGAGGCCCTGGAACGTAATCCAACCCTGATGGCGGCAGAGGCTACTTTGCGTCAGGCGCAGGAACTTTACGCGGCGAGGGCTGGTTCGACGCTTTATCCACAATTAGAGGGCAACTTGGGTGGCCAGCGCCAACGCTTCAATCCTGGAACATTAGGACAAACCGGAGAAGCACGGGAATTCAGTCTCTACAACGCTGGCGTGGGTGTTCGCTATACATTTGATCTGGCCGGGGGCAATCGTAGGGCGTTGGAAGCTCTGGCTGCCCGGAGCGATTATCAGCAGTTTCAATTGGAAGGCGCTCGTTTGACATTGGTGGCAAATATCGTCACAACGGCCATCACTCAGGCAAGCCTGAAAAGGCAGACTGAAATTATAGAAAACATCTTGAAATCGCAGGAAAACCAACTCGAACTAACCCGGGAACGCATTCGTCTTGGTCATGGAGAACCGGACGATGCGTTAGTCCTGCAGACACAGTTGGAGCAAACGCGCGCCAAACTGCCGCCGTTACGTTATCAACTTCAACAAAACGAACATTTTTTGGCCGTTCTTGTGGGTAAAGCTCCAGGAGAGAGCTTGTTGCCGTCGTTTACCTTGGAGGATTTCACCTTGCCGCCGGAGTTGCCATTGTTAATTCCCTCTGAACTGGTGCGTGCAAGGCCGGATATTCTCGGTGCTGAAGCGTTGCTGCATGCCTCTAATGCAGAATACGGGGTCGCAATATCGAAACTATATCCCCAACTCAACCTTAGTGCCGATCTTGGATCGCAGGCACTGACGACCGGTGCGTTATTCGGCGGTGGTTCTGCTGTTTGGAGTCTGGTGGGGCAGCTGACACAACCCCTGTTCAATCCAGGCTTGCCCGCTGAAAAGAGAGCAGCTCTCGCCGCTTTCGATGCGGCTGCTGCAAACTACCAGTCCGTTGTTCTGGAAGCTCTTCGCAACGTAGCTGATGTACTGAGGGCATTGGAGAATGATTCAAAAAGGCTGGAGGCTCTTTCTGCCGCTGATTCCGCTTCAGGGAAGTCTCTAGAGTCGACACAGCGTCGGTATAGGCTTGGAACTGCAAGCTATTACGATCTGCTTATTGCACAGCAGCAACGGCTTCAAACCGAACTCGATCTGACAGAAGGCCAGGCAAAACGGCTGGTCAACACTGCCGCTTTTTACCAGGCGATGGGCGGCGGATTAAATGGCATTACCGGAAGCGCTGGCGATGTGTCGGAGGCTCAAAGCGCGGAGCGGATCGCCTCGCGATAGTTCTGGAGGATCTGCTCGCGGTACTTCTCCATCACCGGATGCAGAAAGGGTCTGGCGGGGATGACGATGGTCGCGCCGTTCGGATGTTTGATGGTGGCTCCGTACTCCATGACTGCACCGATGTTCACCATGTCTTCCCCGTCCTTGTTGACGGTGCCGCGCAGCAGGCCGACAAACGCCTTGTCGGCCATGATCTTCTGGGTGATGGCATTGACCAGAAAGCCGGTGTCGATGAGCGCCTTGCTGGAGCCTTTGCGCTCGATGGTGCTCTCGGCGAGTTTCACGAAGGGCTGTCCGCCCGGGGCCTGGGAGCGAATCCCCCGCTGGATCTCGCGCACCAGAAAAAGGGCGTTACGGATCGTGGCCTGACGCAGGGCCGTGGCCAGGCGCGGCCCCATGCCGGTGGTCAGCTTGGCGCGGGCCTTGTCCCAGTCACCGGTCCGCCTAACGCCCATTGAGTTTCACCAGTTGCAGGTTTTTGTGGGTGACGGTGCCGAAGAAGTGTTCTTCCTCCACACTCTGTATGCGATAGGTTTCCCTGTCGGTGGCCAGGCGGTCTTCACCCCGGACGTCGGCATCCGGAAGGACACAGGCAAGCGCGTCGATCTTGCCGCTCAGCTCCTCCGGCGGGGTTTCGTTCAGTTCGAGGGGGATGACGGAGATTTCCGTGTATTCGGCATCGTCGGTGCCGTAGAGCCGCTCGCCGGGAACCACGCGCAGAACCCGTGTGGTCTGACCCGAGGAGAGGATCAGCCGGGCGACGTCGGCCACGGCTTCGGCGCGTTCCCGGTCATTCAACAACATCGAGATCGATCCCTTGTTCGTAGATGACCGGCGTAAGGCCGCTCGGGGTCAGGATGTAGGCTTCCTGATCGAGCTGGGTGGCCGGACGCAGCTCGGTGAGCCGCTGCCGGTAGTCGGCGAGCAGATCGGCCTCGAGCTTGGCCCAGTGGCCGGGCTGGCCGGTTTTGTCCACCCGCTTGTCACCGCTGGAAAAGGAGAAGGCGTTGGCGGTGGCCGAACGCATGACCTGGCAGGCGTGGATCTGCGCCATGATCACCAGGAGCTCGCGGACCTCGCCGGTGGGATCGGGGGTGATCTCTCCGACCGTGATCGTCAGCGATTGGTCGAGGTCGCGGCCAACCCGGAAAACGGCTTTCCGGACGCATCTCTCCAGAGTCTGGTCCTCGAAGAGAGATGCGCCCGGATCGGACAGGTCGAGCCGCAGGTCGGCGATCAGGTCACTCAGCAGCACCTTGCAGGCCCTCCAGACGGCTCTTGAGCGCGTCGATCACCGTGCGGCGTTTTTCGGTTTCCATGTAGCCTTTGAGGGTTTCCGGATTGGCTTCCTCATTGACCTTGGAGATGGCGTCGGTGGCGGAGAGTTTGCTCAGGTCCACCGGTTCCGCGTCCTGGTCGGGCTCTGGAGGGGCGAGCGGTTCCTGCTTCGGTTTGTCGGCCATGGCCAGGCGGCCGTTCTTGAGCGCCGCCTGGATCTGCTTGGTGAGGCGTTCCACCTCGACCACCTGGCCGGGCTTGAGTTTCAGCCCGGCGTCGGGGATCACCAGAACGCCGGGACGGATGTTCTTGATTCGATTCATCTCACGTCACCTCCCGGATTACGGAACCAGTTTGACCTTGGCCATGATGTCGGGGCGGGTAATGCCCTGGCCGATTTCGGACCACACCAGCCAGCCGGTCTTGAAGCGGGTCTTCTGATCGATGGACTCCGTCTTCAGGTTTTCGCGCACCGGCATCTTTCCGACCTCTTCATCCGGGACGATGATGATCTCGTCCAGCGGCATGGAGGCGGTCAGCAGAATGCCGCCGGTGCCGTAGTTCTTGATGACCCCCTTCTGGCGCAGCTCGAGCTTGGTCTGGGGATCGAGGTTCCAGCCGCGCATGTCGTTGAACCGGCGGCCGCGCATGACGATGTACTTCACCGACAGCTCCAGGTCCTCGATGATCGAGATGGCCTCGTTCAGGGCATCCTCGGTCAGCAGGTCGCCGGTGACCTCGATGGTGTTGGCCGCCTGGATGGCCGAGGAGAGCACCGAGATGGTGCGGCGGTCCATCTCCTTGCGGATGGCGTCGGCGGCGCTGGTCTGGATGTCCATCAGCGTGCCGATGTTGCCGTTCTTGAGGACGGACACGTCCACCATCGGATTGGAGTGGATGCGGTTGGTGGGGAACTCGACTTCGTCCTTGCCCACCTCCTGCTCCTGGGCGTCGCCGTCCTTGCTGATCCAGTGGGCCTTGACGGTCGGTTTCTTCTGGTAAACCGGACGTTCGCCCTTTGGCAGCGTGTGCTTGGTGAGCAGCAGCGAGGAGATCTCCTTGCGCTTGATCTCTTGTTCGATGGGCGCGGCAATGGCGGCGGCAAGCGCTCGCATGCCTTCGGGCGACTCGAGAGCCTCGCTCATGAGCCGCGCCATGGTTTCCATGTATTCCTGGGAATGGATCTTCAACTGATTGGTTTTCATGTGCGTTGGCTCCTTGGGTTATACGAGCAGGCGGAATTTGAGGACGCCGCTCTGTACGGAAATGGCGTGGGCGACGACGTGCTCTCCGGCCGCGACGCCGTTGGTCAGGCGACCGCTCGCCGAAACTTTCAGGTCGTCTCCGGCGACGACGGTCCCTTCGAAGGCGTCGGTCTCGTAGACGCCGCCGTCACAGTAAATGCCGGGCATTTCGCCACCGGCGTAGTCCTTGATCAGGATGCCGAAGGAGCGCTTGGTGGGATCGGTGTTGACGGCGAACAGGTCGTCGCCGACCACGCGGACCACCTGGCCGAGTTGGCCGTCGCCCTGGATGTGGCCGTCGCCATAGGCGAGGCTGCGGTGACACGGATTGATGAATGACATGGTGTTTCCTCCTTATGCGTTGATTTCCGAGTGTTCGGGAGAGTCCTCGCCGACACGGTTGCGGTAAGCGGCCATGAACCCGTCGCGCAGGCGGTCCTCGAGCGATACCTTGCGGTCGTCCACATCGTGGGGCCGGACACCGGCGTCGCTGCGCAGCGGGGTTTCCGTCGATGCCTTGGCGGCGGGCTTGCCGCCCTGGTCGCTGTCGGTGGGTTTCTCTTCCTTGTCCTTGTCAGCTTTGGCCGATTTGGGCAGGCGTTCGTAAGCGGCCTCGGTGGCGGCGAAGGCTTCGTCGGACAGTTCGGCCAGGCGTTTCAGTTCGGCTTCCCGGTCCTCCTCGGAAGCGAAAGAGAGTCCCTGCTTTTCCAGCCGGGTGAGCAGCTTCTTGGCCCGGGAGCGGCAGGCGACCGCCTTTTGTTCGGCTTCCAGTTCCTGGACTCGTTTCTGCAGCTCGGCCACCTGGGCTTTGAGCTGCCGGTTTTCCTTTTCCAGGTCGGAAACGCGGGCAGGATCGCCTTCCTGCTGGGCCGGTTTCTTCTTGGCCGCGTCAGATTCAGTCTTGGCGGCCGGTTCATCGGTAGGTTTGGTTTTGTCTTCCATCGTGAAATCTCCTTCGGGTTGGGATTGGTCGGGCTGGCTCTGAAGGGACGCCACCTGCAGAATCCTGGCGTTCTCGTCCGCGCCTTTGCGGTCGAGCAGTCCCAGTCCGGTGAAAGTGACGCCGTGCAGAATCTCGAAAACGGGTTGGCCGTTGAAATCACGGCCCTTGAATTTGCGCAGGTGTGTGCAGTAGTCGGCCTTGTTCTGGAAGCGCTTGTGGCAGACCGAACATTCGCCTTCCTGGTAGTCGCACTCCATGGAGACTTGGGAGATGATCCCGCGCTTCATCAGCTTGTAGGCCAGCCGGGCGGCCGGGGTGTCGTGGACGTACAGCTCGCCGACGCATTCCACGCGGCCGCCGTTGTCGTCCTCCAGGTAGTCGGCGGCGACGATGCCACCGACGATGTCGTTGAACTCCTGCGAATGCTGCAGATCGACCTTCTTGTTCACGGCCGTCATGTGCCGACCGGACAACTCCTCAGCGGTGAAGTGGTCGCCGTTCTTGTTGGTCCCGGTGCGGCAGAGCACGAAGCTGAACTGAGGGTCGCCCGCCGAGCCGACATCCATGGCCTCGGTCGCGAGGCGTTCGCCTTCACCCAGCCGGATGTCCACGGGAATGCTGGTGTGAAAGTTCGCTGCGGCGGCCATCGGAACGGGTTTCTCCTCCCGCTCGGCGCTGGCCTTGGCCCCGGGAGCGCAGACGAACAGACGCTCCTTGGCATTGGAAGCCTCGCCGTGCTTGGAGGTGATGGCGTAGTGGTGATCCTTGGACTTCATCCGGCTCTGTTTGCCGAAGGAGCCGATGATCCGCTTCATCTCCTGCTCGTTGGGATAGGCGTGATCGCGGTAGGAGATCAGCCAGTTCGGGATGTGTTTGGCGTTGCCGAGAAAGGTCTGGAAGAACTCGCTGGCGTTGGCCTTGGTGACGGTCTTGTGGTCGGTCTCGTAGTACTTGACCTTGGTGTCGGCCTTGATTTCGAGCCCTTCCCAATAGGTCATGAGCCCCTCCACGAAGTGGTAGGCCCGCTCGTAGTTGGTGGTCGAAAACTCGGTGGCGTAAGGCGGGTCGAAGTAGGCCAGATCCGCCTTGGCTTTCGGCAGCAGGTCGTTGATGTCCTGCCGGTGCGCCTTGTTCTCCTTGTCGTTGTCGAAGACCAGGGCGTTGATGCGCTGCAGGTTCTTGCGCAGACGATCCTTGAACTCGTCGGGGGTGTCCTGGCGGCGGCCATAATCGGTGGACGACGAGAAGTGGCCGAAGCCGCCCTTGCCGCTCATGCAGGTTTTGCCGAGGCCGAACAGGGCGATGTCTTTCTTGAAGCCGGAGAGCTTGTCGCAGTTGGCGCGGATGGTGTCGATCAGCGCATGGACGCCCTTGGCGAAGAAAATGCCCTTGAAGTTGTCCTGGACGAAGCTGCCCGCCTTGGCGTTGTCGGCCAGAAGCGCTTCGATCTCGTCCTCGCTCAGGCGAACCGAGTTGTTCTCGATGATCGCCTTGGCGGCATGGTGGCAGTAGCGGAGCCGGTCGTTGGCGATGACCTGCAGGCCCTTGGTCTTGTACATGTAGGCCACGACCGCAGATCCCGAAAAGGCGTCCAGCACCGTGCCAGTGCCTTCCGGGGTATGCTTCCAGATCCAGTCGACGAGCTTCTGCTTACTGCCGATGTAGTTGGTGATGTACTTGGGGCGCTTCTCGGGAGGGAGCTCTTCAGGAGCGGGCTGTTCGGCGGCCTCGGTCCCGAGCGCATCGGGATCGAGAGTCAGCGCCGCATCGGCCTCCAGTAGAAACGCCAGCCTTTCCAGGTCTGTGGCGAACAGTTCCATCAACGTCTCCGGTCAGTTTGCTGTGCTCTCCGCGACCTGCGGGGAGCGTTCAGCGGTTACTTACCGGAAGCGTCGGCGATGTGTCGGAGGGTGACGGTGAATTTCAGCGGGCGGAGTCCGGCCGGGAATTTCCTGGAAGTCGCCGAGATTTGGCTTGAAAGTCGGTCTGCTATTCGTTATCTTGTGTTATCATGTTTTATTACGGAATCCAAAGAAGCGGTGACTGACATGGAACCACAAGACAAATGGCTGACTATCGAAGAGCTTTCCGGCTATCTGAAGATGAGCCGCAGCAAGCTCTATCAGATGGCGCAGAAAGGCGAGCTGCCCGGTTCCAAGATCGGAACCCAGTGGCGGTTTGATCGGGACGAGGTTGACGACTGGATGAAAAGCCTTCGACAGACGGCACCGCAAAAGGCATCGGCCAACAATGGATAGCCACAATAAAGAGGGATTCCCATGCCGAGCCTGATACAGCCAACATTATTCGACCTACTTGATGTTCCGGCCTTTCCGAGACCTGCGGCGGTCACGAACGCGATTGAAACACTGGCTTCAAACAGTGGCATCGAGGCGCGAGGGGCAATCTTTACGCGCATCGAGGTCGTTGATTTTATTCTCGACCTGGTTGGCTACGTCGCCGATGAGCCATTGCACCACCTTCGCATTCTGGAGCCCTCTTTTGGCGAAGGCGATTTCCTTCTTCCGATTATTGAACGACTCCTTTCTGCGTGGCGGGAAAATGGCGGGAATGTTTCTTCCGCTGGCGTTGAATTGGGAGAAGCCATTCGTGGCGTGGAGCTGCACAGGGAAACCTTTGTCTCAACACGCAAGATTGTCGTCAACCGCCTTATCAAGGAGGGGATTTCGGCATCCGTGGCTTCAGAGCTCGCCGACCAATGGCTGATTCAGGGGGACTTCCTTCTTGAGCGGCAAAGCGCCCGCTTTGATTTCGTTGTCGGTAATCCGCCATATGTCCGGCAAGAGCTGATTCCAGCGCCGTTGTTGTCTGAATACCGTCGCCGCTATCAGACGATGTATGACCGCGCCGACCTCTACATTCCCTTCATCGAACATTCGCTGTCACTTCTCGACAAAGGCGGAACTCTTGGTTTTATCTGCGCCGACCGCTGGATGAAAAACCGCTATGGCGGTCCATTGCGGGAGTTCATAGCAAGAGGTTTCCATCTCAAAGCCTATGTCGATATGGTGGATACCAACGCCTTTCATTCCGAAGTCAGTGCCTATCCCGCGATCACCGTCATTGAGAAGACGAAAGCAGGCGCAACCCGGATTGCCCACAGGCCCAAGATTGAGAAAAAGGCGTTATCTGCTGTTGCCGCAGAAATCAGGTCTGAAGCCCTGTCCAAAGACTCATCTGTCCGGGAAATGGTTGGAGTGGCAAGTGGTTCGGAACCTTGGCTTTTGGAATCATCGGATCAAATGTCGCTGATTCGACGTATCGAAAGCCACTTTCCCGCACTAGAACATGCTGGCTGTAAGGTCGGAATTGGTGTGGCCACTGGCGCTGATAAGGCGTTCATCGGGGATTTCGAATCTCTTGACGTCGAGCCCGACCGAAAACTTCCTCTTGTGGCGACCCGTGACATTCAATCCGGTGAAGTCGTCTGGCAAGGTCAAGGAGTTATCAATCCGTTCGCAGATGACGGCGGCCTTGTCGATTTGCGGGATTATCCCAAATTGGGCAGCTACCTTGAAGAGCGCAAGGCGGTCATTGCAAAGCGCCACTGTGCCCAGAAAGCACCGTCAAATTGGTATCGGACGATTGACCGGATATGGCCGGAGCTCACCAGTAAACCAAAGTTGCTGATACCGGATATCAAAGGCGAGGCTCATATCGTTTTTGAGCCCGGCAAACTCTATCCGCACCACAATCTTTACTATGTAATCTCGGATACCTGGGATTTGCGGGCATTGCAGGCGGTGTTGCTCTCCAGCATCGCCAAGCTCTTTGTGGCAACCTACTCGACGAAAATGCGCGGAGGCTACTTTCGCTTTCAGGCTCAGTACCTGCGGCGCATCCGTATCCCATTCTGGCAGGACGTATCCGAGAATCTCCGGAGGGAATTGATCCATGCCGCGACCTTCCGCGATCTTGACGCCTGTAACAGAGCGGTTTTCAAACTTTACAAACTGAACCAAGAAGAACGATCCGCTCTTGGCGGCAATGGAGAATAACAATGGCAATTGATCTTGTGGATTACGAGCGCAAGGCTCATGAAGCTGTGCAGGCGTTTTGGGGAAACCGGGAAGCCGCCAGGCAGAAGCAAATTGAATCGGGCAAGGCCGACCAGGGCGAACGCGCAGGCGTGACCGCTGGCAAAAATATGGATGGGTTCATTGCTTTGATACTCGATATCATTCGAGCCAATGGACTCGCCCATGCCGACATCCATCAGAAACGCGCCGTCCTGACGCTGCCCGGTTTCTTTCGGCCAACCAAACTCTGGGATCTGCTGGTCATCCACAAGGGTGAACTGATCGCGGCTATCGAACTGAAAAGCCAGGTCGGACCTTCCTTCGGCAACAACTTCAACAACCGGACGGAAGAGTCCATCGGCACAGCCCATGATTTATGGACAGCATACCGAGAAGGGGCATTCGGCAAACAGCCCCGCCCATTTGTAGGCTGGCTGATGCTGGTTGAGGACGCGCCCGAATCCCGGTCTCCGGTCAAGGACAACTCGCCTCATTTTCCCGTGTTCGAGGAATTCAAGGGCGCATCCTATCTCCAGCGGTACGATTTGCTGTGCCAGAAGTTGACTCAGGAACAGCTCTACACAACCGCTTCGGTAATCGCCTCTCCGCGAACAGCCGCTGACAGCGGTGATTTTTCCTCGTTGTCATCAATGACCAGTCTCAAGACCTTCGTCTCCTCTCTTGCCGGGCACATCGCAGGCGAAGCGGCAAGACTTGAGTAGTTATCAGGAACCTGCCTTCACCTGCCGGAGAATCCACTTCCTCAACGTTTCCTCGGTCGCCAGCCGGATCAACGCCTCGACGAGCTGCTGCTTGTTCTTGAGGATGCCGATACCGTGCTTCTGTTTGGCCGCCGCGAGTTCCTTGCCCATCAGGCCGCTGTGGTCCACGCCGGGCTCCAGCTTGTCCAGCAGCTCGATGGTCTCCTGCTTGGTCATGTTGAGGGAGATGCCGTTTTCCTTCGCCATCTCCTTGAGCTGCTGGGCGGTCATGCCCTCCAGCCCCTCGGCGGGAGGGATCTTCGCCATCTGGGCGGCGAGCAGCTTGGCCTGTCTGAGTTCCGCCTGCTTCAGTCCCAGCAGCTCGACCAGTTCTTCCTTGGTCCGCAGCAGACCGATCTTGTGTTCCTTGAGCTTGGCGCTGAGCGCCGCTCCGGCCAGGTCACCGTGATCGATCCCCGGTTCGGCCAGATCGAGCAGCTTGATGAAATCGGCCTTGGTCCGGGCAATGGCCACGCCGTTCTGTTTCGCCAGGGTCTGGAGCTGTTTGACCGTCAGCGAACCGAGGTCGGCGATGTCGCCGGTTTCAAAGGCGCTCTTGAGCTTGGCGTTCTCCTTGGCCTGGGCATCGGCCATGCCTTCCAGCACATGGGGCGGTAGAATGCAGGCGTCCCCCTGCGATGCCTGGGCGGCGGCCTTGGTTGCCATCTCGCTACCGCAGACGGTCATCGGCCAGGCCACGATGTTGGTACAGCGGCAGTGCGGATGCGCGGGTTGCTGGGGGAACTTGTCGATGGGAAAGGTCTTGCCGTCCAGGCCGCCGCAGACCGGGCACATGCGCTCATCCTCCATGGCCAGCCATTCCAGTTTCTGGATGCCGACCCGCTCGTGGAATTTGAGCCTGCCCATGTTGTGGGCGCGGAGGACCTCGGTGCGGGCGATCATCTCCATGCGGTACTGAGCCTTGTTGAACACCCGGCTTCCGGCCTGGCGAAAGGAGTCCTTGTCGATGATCACCTTGCCCATATCCCGGACGATGTCGTCGGCTCCCTTGCCCGTGGCGACGCCGTTCAGGATGGTGCGCTTGATGCCGTCTGCGAGTTCGCGGTGAACGTCACCGGCGAGTGTGAGGTTGTACTGCGCCATGAAGTCGAGAGCATTGGTGTCGACGATGGTGAACACCTTGGTGGCCAGCTTGTCGATGCCTTCGGGTTTGAGGTCGGCGTAGAACGGCAGCGCCGCGTCGGCGAGTTCGCCGATTCCCTGCTGGATGCCGAGCTTGAAGGAGTCCTTGGTTGTCTTGCGAAAGACCAGGGTCTGCTCCCGCTTGAGCCGCTTCATGGTGTCGTCGAGTTCGAGCTGGAGCTTTTCCAGCCCTTTGAGGGCGGCGAGCTTGTTGTCCGGCAGGGAGCCGAGGGAGCGGTACTGGAGAATGGCGCGGGCGACCTCGTCTTCGGCCTGTTTCAGTGCCTGGGTGAGTTGGGCCGTGACCTGGTCGTTGTAGCGGTTGCGGGCCGTCAGGCTTTTCAGGGTGGCCGCCTGGATGCGCTGCTTGAGGTCCGACGGCATCAGCGGGGCTCCCGGCGGTCGATGAAACGACAGGCCGGGGCGTCGAAGGTGCGCTCGCTGTTGTGAACCCGGCAGTGGTTGGTGTCAGCAATGAAGTGGCTGCACTCGTCGCACACGGCAGCAATGCCGGTGGACTCCAGGTCGCCCGACCAGACCAATGCCGCCTCCGCCGTGGGTTCATCGTCCTCGGCCGGAATCCCGAGCATCTTCCGGGCGCGAGGCACGCTGAGGATGCCGGAGACGACCATATCCACCACCGGCTTCACCTGTTTCTCGTCCATCAGGTCGATCTGCTTACGTTCGGTCTCGCGGTTGGCGGCCTCGATGTCCGGGTCCAGGTCCATCTTGAGCTGAAGGCTGGAGCGGCTGATGAGTTTGCGGTCGTAGAGTTCGATGAGGAGCTTCTTGAAATCGACCGCGTCGCTGGGGTCGAGGTCGTTGAAGATGAACTGGATGCTCTTGTCGCCGTGGCCGTTCAGCTCCATCCAGTCGTCGAACACCCAGTCGAGGAGCTTGCGTGCGGCCTGTTTGATCTCGCGGATCATGACCATCATCTTCTGCATGCTCACCGAGGCAGTGGCGAAATTCGGACCGTCGCCGGTCACCAGCGAGCGAGACAGACCCAGGGCTACCACGATGTCTTCCTTCACCTCCTTTACCTTGTCCTCGACGTTGAGGACCTGACCGTCGGTGCCGTGGGTTTCGACATTGACGTAGAACGGGACCACCAGGCCACTTTTCATGTCCATCTTGTTGACCATGTCGCGAACCTGTTCGAGCATCCGCTGGTCCGGCATCACCATCTTCTGGCCGAACGCGCCGCCCACCTTGAGCAGACGGAACGGCGTGGCCCAGCGCTTGGCGATGGCCTGTTCGGCCCGGCGGTAATCGCGCAGCAGTTCGATGGCTTGAAAGGCGGGAAGCACGAGGGAGTTGCCCCTGGGCGAAAAGGCGGGTGCGTCCCATTTGAGATGGACCACCTGCTCGACGGGCAGCGGGATGGATTCGCCACCGCCGGGGGTGTCCTCGGGAAATTGCCGGGCCTCGATCAGTTCGCCCTGGGCGTATTTGACCTTGACCGAAACCGGGTTGACACAGACCAGCTCCTCGATGTCCTGGCCGGACTTGGTGAAGCGCTTGAAGCCGATGGCGTCGCCTTTCACCAGGAGCTGAAGAACCATGTCCTTGATGAACTGCGAGACGTTCAGCCGCCAGGCGGCCTCCAGAGCCTGTTCCTTGAGGTTCTCGTCATCGCTGGTGATCTTGATCTCGTCGCCCACGGCGAAAGTGCGCCAAGAGTTGACGCAGTTCTTCACCAGCGGCTCCTCGACGTAGTATTCCCAGGCCTTGCGGGCGCGTTCTTCCCAGGTGGCCGGAATCGCTTCGGCGGCGTTGACCTTGCTGAAGGCGGCCGAGTCGAGCGCTGCCGCTGCGGCCAGCGGCGCGATGACAAAGCCGGTGGTGTCCAGGCTTTCGGGTTGTTCGTCCTGATGGGCGGTGCTTTCCACGTGATCCTCTCGGTAGTTTCGGCCATGACAGCCGCACATCCGGCCCGTGTGGGCCGAACCCGGCTCGATGCCGGTTACTTACCGGAGATGGGTGGAAAGCGTCGGAGGATGAGTTTGGCGGGTGGTCAATATGCAAAACCTCTTCATTTGAGAAGAAGTAAAGAGGTTTTGCATCAGACTGCATTGAGGCGGCCGAGGCCGAAACCAGAAATTTACCTTGCCATTTCAAGCCTAAACTGGCAATAATTATTTCCGGTTGTTATATTGACCGGAAAAATTGATAGCCGGAGGTTTTCGCGATGATTGACATGCTTAAAGAAATAATCCTCGATTTTCAGGAGATTGACCTTCCGACGGGTGTGCCCAGGCGGGTTGCTGTTTCGCCAGTGCCGGGAAAAGCCACGGTTTGCATCGGTGTGCGCCGCAGCGGTAAATCGACTTTCATGTTCCAGCTTATGAAGAAGCTGCAGGACACTGGCGTTGCCCGTCAGAACATCCTCTATCTGAACTTCTTCGATGATCGTCTGCATAGTCTGCAACACGACAATCTGGGTGTGATTCTGGAAGCCTACTTTTCGCTCTATCCGGAAAAAAAGAATGCCGAGAAGGTTTATTGCTTTTTCGATGAGATCCAGGTCGTACCTGGCTGGGAGCCCTTCGTTGACCGCTTGATGCGCATGGAAAAGTGCGAGGTGTACATTACCGGGTCGTCGGCTCAGATGCTCTCACGAGAGATAGCGACCCAGATGCGCGGCCGGGCACTCTCCTGGGAAATGTTCCCGTTTTCATTCCGGGAGTTTCTCGACTACAAGGGGATCGAGAGCGACGGTCCACTCTCGACCAAAAAACGTCTGACTGTCCAGAAGGCATTCGAGGAGTACTGGGAAACCGGTGGCTTCCCCGAGGTTGCAGGCCTTAACCGTATGCTGCGAATCAAGACCCACCAAGAGTATTTCAACGCAATGCTGTTCCGGGACCTTGTTGAACGCCATGATATCTCTCACCCCAAGGCGGTCACGGATCTGGCGCATTGGCTGGTGGACAATACGGGTTCCCTCTATTCCATCAACAACCTGACCGGCTACCTGAAATCCCTGGGGCACAAAGCGCCGAAACCCGCCGTCTCCGATTATCTCGAATGGTTCGAGGATGCCTACGTTCTGTTCACGGTGCGCATCTTTGACGCCTCGCTGGCCCGGGCCAACACCAACCCCAAGAAGATTTACTGCGTCGATCACGCGCTGGTGACGTCGATCAGCTCCGGCATTCTGGTCAACTCGGGCCATCTTCTGGAGAACCTGGTGTTCACCGCGCTGCGTCGGGTCACGCCGGATATCTTTTACTACAAGACCAAGGCGGGCCGGGAGGTTGATTTCATCGCCGGACGACAAGGCCCGTCCCGCATGCTTGTTCAGGTTTGTGAATCGATGGCCGACCAGCAAACCCGCAAGCGGGAAACCACCGCGCTTGCCGAAGCCATGACCGAACTGAAACTGTCGCATGGCATTATCGTGACGCGTAACGAGGAAGAGCAGATACAGGTAGATTCCGGAAAAATTGACGTGGTGCCCGCCTGGCGGTTTCTGCTGAACATGCCGGAAAACGCCTGACATCCAAGCCACGGCCATTCCCTGGCCCTCGGGCATCAGACCTATTGTTGCCACTTCCACAAAACTGGTAACGATTTGTCTGGTTCAGATAAAAATCGGGTTGGTGAGCACCGGCTTGAGTGAGACCACCTCTTCGCCGACCGGGTCGAGGTTGCCTTCCTCCCGGATCAGCATGGCGCAGCGCACCGCGTCGATGATATGGTCGTTGCCCTTGGAATAGATGATCTTGCCGTCCCGCAGGGTGTAGGTGTGGGTGGTGAACTGGTCCTCCACCTCCAGGTCGTCCGAGGGGAAAATGACCTGCTTACGCTGCAGGGCTCCGTTGATGAGGCTGGTCATCAGCTCCTTGGTCCGCTTCTTGATTTCCTTGCCGTCGCGGACCGCCAGCCGGGTCATGCCGCCGAAGTCGTATCCCTTGAGCCTGCCTTCCAGCTCCAGCCCTTTGTACTTGTCCAGGGTGAGCAATTCCTGAACCACCGCCAGACCGTTCCCACCGTTGTCCACGCCGATGCCAGCCGGGGTGTAGTAACGCTCCAGCAGCGCGATGATCTGGGCGATGTGCGGATAGGAAACGTGTTCAAGATGCACGCGCAGGATCATCTTCAGCAGCGTCCGCTCGCCGACCTCCATCTCCTGAAATACGACGATCTCGGTGGGGTCGTTGGTGTAGCCCAGGTCGCCGCCGACCCAGAACTGCCCGCTGCGGGGAGTGAGGTTGAGCAGCATCTCCAGCCGGTCGTGGGCCGCTTCCTCGGTATCGCAATCGCGCAGCTCGGAATCGGTGATGACGATCTTCTGGTACTCCAGCAGATCCTGCCGACAGAGGTTGAACTGCTCGACATTGAAGGCCCCATAGGAAGGCTTGCCGTGTTCACCGGCCACCTCGTGCTGCCAGCCGGAGCTGTCGCGGCCGCCGTAGAACTCCAGCAGTTCGGCCTCGCGATCTTCGGTCCACAGGGGATTGAGCCAGGACGGCCAGCGGAACACATGGAACTGCTCCGACGAGGTGAGCCGGTAATAGGTGGTGTCGCGCAGGCCGTTGGGCGTGGAGTAGATGCGCAGGGTTCCCCCGGCCTTGAGGCACTGGCGCAGCGCCTTCCAGGCCCGTTCGGTCAGCCAGGCTCCTTCATCGACCCAGACGCGGCCCACGTGCAGGGACCGGAAGGCGTCGCCATAGGCCCCGGCCGGGCGGAAATAGAGCACCGAACCGTTGGTGAACTCCAGCCGGAAATAGGGTTTGCGGTGGATTTTGGGTTTGCCATATTTGGTCAGGGCGATGCTGTTCATCAGATCCGGGTTGGTGTCGAGCTGGAACTCGATCTCCTCGATGATGGTATCGAGGTGCCCCTGGTGTGGAGCCGCGATGAGGCCCTGGCCGCCTCGGGTGGTGAAGGCGTAATGGAGCGCGTCGGTCGAGAGCACGATGGACTTGCCCACGTCCCGGCCGTCGAGGTGGATGATGTTCTTGGCCGGGCAACGCAGGTCCTCCACCTGGTGCGGCCAGTAGTCGCGGCCTGAGCCATCCCGGTTGTAGAGGTAGGCTTGCCCCCACAACACGGGATCGCTCAGGGTCGCCGCGAGTTTGCGCTCCTTGTCGGTTACCGCCATCAGTGCATTCCTGTCCTCAAGGCGTTGCCGAGGATGGTGCCCACCAGTTCCGTCAGGATCTGCTGCACGGCCAGGGTGTTCTTCCGGTCGTGGACAGCCTCCTGAATGTCGATAATGGCCTGGTCCAACTCCGCCCAGGCCCGGTATTGCTGCTGGGCCGCTTCCAGACGGCCGAGGGCGTTCTCGATCCGTCCCGCCGCCAGTTCGGTCCCGATTTCAACCAGGGCCTCACCGGCCTGGCGGACGGCATCGCTGTTTTCCTGAAGGATCTCTTTCATTGGCCTGCCTCCTGGTTCGAGCCGTTGGCCCACTGGTCAAGGGCGTCCACGGCGGTTTGCAGGCGCAGACCGACTCCGGTCAGTCGCTCGGCATCCGGGTGGCCGACCTCGCGCAGCGCCTTGTTGGCCTCGGTCACGTACTCGGGCGTGTGGCGGTTGACGGTGGCCACCGCCGACTGGATCTGGGCCGGAGGCCGGTAGGTGGCGCAGCCGGTCATGATCCCGGCCAGCGCCAGCGGGATTGTCCATTCGAGGGTCTTCTTCAACATGTTGATCTCCTTTGGGTTATGGGTTTTGGGCACATGCAGAAAGATCTCTGCAAACACTTGATTTCCAGCGAAATAGAAGCGTCATTGGATGTGACGCGGGATGGTCCCGCATCCAAGAAAACCGGAACCGGAGACAGGCCATGACCTACGACAGAAACCATCAGCAGGCACTCAAGGCGTACCGAGAAAAGCAGGAAAACATCGCCCGGCTGATCGAGGGCATTCGCGGCAAGCTCGAAACGGACGCGAAGCAGCCGGACATCACCTGGGCGAGCGTCGGCTCCCTCGGCCACGTCGAGGAACTGCTGCGGGAGCTGGACGAGTTCCTGTCCTGAACACACCGGGCCACCGACAAAGGAGACATCGACATGACCGAATGCACCGTGCATCAAGCCGCCGAGGCTTTCATCGGCCACCTGCGGGAATCCGGAAAGAAAGAGCGGACCCTCTACACCTACCGGAAGGACCTCGATGTAGTGGAGGCCTTCTTCGGCGCGGATCGCCAGCTCGCAGAGATCCGGCTTCCCCAGGTCGGCAAGTTCTACAAGTCCGACCTGCTGCTCAAACTCCCCGACGGCAAGGAGCGAGCCGAACGCACCGTCGCCAAGACCGTCCGGGTGTTCCGCATGATGATGGTATGGGCCAGGGAATCTGGGCGCATCGAGGAGCTGCCGCTGCCCAAGAGCACACCCATGGGCCACAGCCGAGTGAAGGAGTCCAGCGATGAGCAACCGAACGGCTGACCTCGACCTGACGGGCGCGACAGAGGCGTTCTGTGCCCGCCTGTCGGCCGAAGGACGCTCCCCTGCGACCATAGCCGCATACCGCCGAGACCTCGCCCTGGTGGCCCGCGTGGCCGGGGATCTGGCCCCTGGGATCGTCTGCCGGGAGGTCACGGTCGGGCTCCTCGACGAGGTGTTTTCCGCCGGGGCGGTCACCGAGAGTGAGCGAGGCCCACGCTCGGCGGCCTCGCTCCATCGGATGAAGGCGGCGGTGCGGGCGTTTTTCGCCTGGGCCGCCGAGGCGGGCGTGGTCGATGACAATCCGGCCCGGTCCATCCGCATGCATCGGCTGCCAAGAAAGCTGCCGGTGTTCCTGACCGCCGCCGAAAAGAAACGCCTGCTCAAGGAGCTCAAGGGGTGGAGCGACTTCTCCGCGCTGCGCGACCGCGCCATGATCGAGGTGCTACTGGGCACCGGGATCAGGCTTGGCGAGCTGGCCGCGCTCGACATGGATGACATCGACCTCGACGCCAAGCATCTGCGGGTGCGGGCCAAGGGGAATGTGCCGCAGGTCAAGTTCATCAAGACCGACCTCCGCACATTGCTGCGCCGTTACCTGGCCGAGCGCCGTCGACACGGCCGCCCGGAAATGGAAGCCCTGTTCCTGTCGAACCGGGACGGCAGACTCTGCCAGCGGCAGATAGCCAACCGGCTCGCCCACTGGCTGCGGAAGGCCGGGATCGAAAAGGAACTGACGCCGCACGGGCTGCGGCATACCTTCGCCACCCACCTCTACGGCGCGACCAATGACCTGCTCGTGGTGCAGCGGGCCTTGGGGCACCGGGACGTGTCCACCACCCAGATCTACACCCACCTCGTGGACGGCCAGCTCGAGGAAGCCCTCGAACGCCTCTGATCCTTCCGGACCCGACGATGGGAGCGGCCTCGGCTGCTCCTGTTTTCGTTGGCCGAGACAGTGCCGAAGACAGTGAATGACAGTGCCCGCAGAAGAACACATCTGCCGATGATGAATGATCATGACGATGGTTCTCAGCCTCCCTGGCAGAGCGGGAAATATCGATTGACCGGAATTTCTCCTTTTCTGTTTGTCGGCCGCACATGGCTATAACTGCTTGGCTTGTGCGCTCCGGGCGCGGAACACACATGGCAATATCTGCTTGGCATATGCGAGGGCCGCTGTCGAAGGAATGGCTGTTTGCGGGGCTTGGCCGGTTCTGACTGGGGCTCGACATGCCCATATTTACTTGGGTTGTGTGAGAGAGCCCCGGCGTGAACATGCCAATATCTACTTGGGTTATGCGGCTCGGCTTATGCGTACACATGCCAAGCGGATATCGAGAGCTGCAGGAAGAAATCGAGGAGTGGGAATGATGATCGGCCGCCGGAGAATGCCGATTCCGAAAGTGCAAGGAACACGTCTTATCCGCAATTCCTGGTGAAGCTGTCTGCCGCAAGTCGCCGTGTGCCGGGGTCATCGGAAAAGCCCTCCATGGTGTTATCCGCAATTCTTTCCGCGTTTCTTGCGGCCGGAGGTTTTCGTGGCCGGAGCATTGGCGGCCTCGGCCACCTTCTCGAGCAGCGCCGCCGCCCATTCCGCCGGAGAGGTCTGCGGGCCTTTCGGCTCCTCACCCTCGCGGGCAATCTTGGTGGTCTTGAGATCCTTCATGTGGCAGCGGATCATCCGGTCGAGCTTCTCGGCGGCGTCCGTGTTCCCCTCGATCTGGGCGCGGACCAGCTTCACCGAATAGACGCCCACCAGCTCCACCTGCAGGAAGTCGCTGGACTTGTTGAACTCGAAGTCCTGGTTGAGGCGGTCGATGATCGCGTCGAACATGACCTTCTCTTCCGGCGTCAGGCAGCGGTCGGCGAAGATGCCGTGACGCAGCCGGTTCTGGTTGCCCTCGGGCGCACCAGGCCCGCGCCGGGGCGGTTCGGTCTTGCCCTCGTTGCGATGCCAGCGGTCCAGCGTCTCTTTGTCCGGTTTGTTCAGTGCCACGTGGAAATCCTGCCGAATATTGTTTTCCCAAGCCGGGATGCGGGGCGGGAGGCCGATTTAGCCTCCAAACGCGCTCCCGCCGGTTCAGGGGTTACTTACCGGAAGCGGCGCTAAACTGTCGGTCCCGACCCTGTTTTCGTTCGGCGGCGATGATCTGGTTGACCCGGCGGGTGGTCACTCCGGCGAGGTTGGAGATCTCCTGGCTGCTGATCCCCTGCAGATGAAGGGCAAGCACCAGGTCGCGGCGCTCCTGGTAGAAGCGGCTCGGTGCCGGGACCCAGAGAATCCCGGTGTAGTGCTTCTGGATCTGCTCGAAAAGTTCCTCGGGCAGGACATCCTTGGCGTTGGCGTAGCGTTTCTTTTTCTTCACGGCTCAATCCTCCACTTTCTTCATCCACGGCTGCGGTACGTCCGGGTTGTAGAACCGCAGCGTGCTGGGACGCCCGGACTTCGGCCCGTGGATAATTTCGATAGAACGCTCGGTGACCTCGCCAATCTCCTGATCGCCATCGACGAAGCAGACCAGACCGTAGTCCTCGCCGCAGGGAAACCGGAACCGGCCCTGGTTCTGATAGAGGCGTGCCTCGGACCAGCCCTTGGCCATGGCCTCCTCACGGATGGTGTCGACCTTGGCGACAGCCTGGGAAGTCACCGGCTGCTTACATTTCCAAGCTTGGTTCCCGGGATAAATCCAGTCCTTTCTGGGAACTTCGACGGGTTTATCCTGGGGCTCGGGACGAAGCGCGGGTGGCCGATAGTTCTTTGGGGAAAAGGACTGCAGGACCTCTTGTAGGCTTTTCTTGCCGAACTCCCGGATGGCCAGCTCCTGCAGGGCGTTGAATCGCTTCCGTAGCGTGTTCCAGGCATCCTCGGGGAGCTTTCCGGCCTTGTGCGCGGCTTGGGCGGTGACCATGCGGGAACGTAGCCAGGCAAAGTATTCAGGCGACAGACGGCGACACAGCGTGCCGTTGATCTCCCTGTCTTCAGGCCAGTCGCGGGCGTCCTCGATCTCGTTGACATCGAGCCCGGTGGAGACATAGATGGCGGGCTGCGGTGGTTGCGGTGGTAATAATGGGGTTTCACATCCGGCCGAGGCTTCCTGCCCTCCGGCGGTGTGCTTGATCATGGTTTTCAGAAGGCTCATGGCTTCGGGCTCCAGAAATACGGGTTAATCGCTTTTCCCGTTACTTACCGGAGCTGCCCTGAAACCGTCGGTGACCACCCGCTGCGGTGGATATGTGCGGTGGTTGCGGTGGTCGTGCGGTGGAAGGTTTTCTTGTCCCACCGCAGGGGGTAGTTCTTTGTTTGTTATTTGTTTTTAGATAGTTATGAAGAAAGAGAAGAGAGAGTGCGGTGGTTGCGGTGGTATTTGGGGAATGTCTCTCACGCTGGGCCGGAATTTGCCTGGCGTGGGATGTCGGGTTGGTAGGTAGAAAAAATATTTCAACCCATAGGGGGTGAGACCTCTGGATTTACCACCGCAACCACCGCAAAGGCCATGAAAGCCTTGTCTGGCAAGGGTTTGGCGTGCGGTGGTCATCCACCGCAAGGGACAACGGTGATCACCGCACCACCGCAACAGAAAAGGACGCCCGAGAGCGTCCTGGATGATTGGGGATCGAATTGGTTGAGGTTCAGACCTGGAGAATGTTTTCGACCAGCTTGTAAACCGTGGTGCCGCCAAGGGCTCGTGGCCAGTCGGCACAGGGAGGATTGTCGCGCAGCCTGGCGCGGCGGATGGCCTCATCGATTCGGTCGCGGGTGATCTTGCGTGCGTCGATCCCCTTGTCGTAACCGGGAAGATGCCGCTTCAGCCGGTCGCTGCAATCCCGTGACGATGCGATGCCGGTGCCGTCCTCGAAATGAAGCAGCAACCAGTATTCGAACTTGGGGTTGCTGAGGGCGAAGCCGTAATTGTCGCGTGCCTGAGCCCAGGCATGAAGCTGGTCCAACTGTTCGTCGGTCCACTGATCCTTGTCCACCACGAGCCAGGCTTCGTCGGAGGATCTCAGTTCCTCCTGCCGGAGATGGTCCTCCATCCGCTTCAGTACCTGCGGAGGAGAACTATCATGACTGCCTTTGAGGCAGTTCACCCGGATCACCGACTGTTGGTCATTGAAGATGGCGAAATACTGCGGCTCGGTCTTCACGCCTTCCACCGCGATCACGAACAGTTTGCGGTAGCGACGCTCGCCGAGGGGTCTCTGGAATCTGCGTCTCTTCGGTGGCATCAGTCATCCCCCTCACTTTCCTCGGTGAGGCAGGGATTGGTCAAAGCGCCTCCCAAGAGAATCCGGGGAATTCCACCCAGTCGCCCCTGCAGGTAGCTCTTGCGGATGTCCTTGTCGTATCGGACATCCTTGTACTCGCTGAAGGAGAGCAGGTTCGAAGCTCCGGTGGCATCTCTTTCGGCTACCCACATCTCGTCACGGCGCAGGAGTTGCTGATCCATGAGCAGCACGTCATGGGTGGTCAACAGCAACTGCGTTCTGGTTTCCGTGGAGCAATTGGTGAGGTACGCTTCGAGCAATCTGCGTGTCAGCAGCGTGTGCAGGCTACGGTCGACCTCGTCGATCACGTAGACCTTCTTCGAGACCTGGGCCGACAGCTCAAGAAACGCGGGCAGTAGATCGATCACCCGCTGTGAGCCGTCCGACTCCTGACGGATCTCGAACTTGGCTTCCGTGCCGTCCGCCTTCGGATGATAGGTCACCAGCTTCTTGGCGATCAGTTCACCACCTTTGCGGGTCACCACAAATCGCTCGTTGATCGGCTCGGTCAGCAGACGAACGGTCATGCCTTCCTTCACGTCTTCCTGCAGCTTGGTCTTCAGTGGCTCGGGCAGCGGAATGTTCTCGAAAGGGATCTCCTCGCCGCCCAGATGCGCGATGCCGGTGTCGAGCTGCGGCAGCATCTCGTTCATGGTCGAGTAGAGCGGATGCCCCTCGTCGAGGAACTGCTCGAAAGGCTCGAAGCGGGAATCGGGCGCGACCAGCTCGAGCGTGTCCTTGAACCAGTCGTAGACCGGCCGGAAATTGTCGACCTTCTGGGAAACCGAGTTGGTCAGAAAGAGTTGGTTGTCCCGGGTCCCTTTGAAGGCGAACTGGAGGAACTGGTCCTTGGCCAGGGAATCATCGAAGTTGGGCTTTCCGTCCCGACGGTGGTAGAGCACCTTTTCACTGGTGCTCGTAATGGCCACCAGCTTCTCTTCCAGAACCGCCTTGCGGGTCACCGCGAAGCTGAACTCGTAAATGATCTCGTCGATCAGCAACTCGAAGCCAAACCGTGACGGCTGATCGGCCACCTTGGCGTCCAGCCGGAACGGCTCGACAGGAATCAGGCTGTCGGGCTGGGTTCCTTTGACGACCAGCGCCTTGGCGAAACTCAGGGCCTTGAAAAAGTTGGTCTTGCCCGACGCGTTGCCACCATAAATTGCCGCAACCGGAAGAACTCTCGTCTGGTACTTGCCGAGCTTGGGAACCCTGTCTCCATGCTGGCGCTCCCTGCTGGCGACCATCGAAAATGTGACCTGGTTGCGGAAGGACATCCAGTTTTCGAGTGAGAAACTGACTATCATCTTACCGCCTCCTAAAGTGAAATATTCGCTTTATCATGCCTTTAATATAGGCATGGGCGGCCTGAAAGTCAATCTAAAAGAGATAATATCTCGTTAAACACCCCTGCAACCAATCCGGTACTCGAAGTTCTTGGTGTGGGCGTTGCGCTGCCGGTCGATGTCGAACCCGGCGTCCCGGATGACGTCCAGGTCGTTGCTGATGCGCCGACCGAGCTGGGCGGGCTTCTTGTATTCGAATTCGAGGTTGAATTCCCGGCCGACCCTGCGCAGCGCCGCGAGCAGCCGTCCCGCCGATACCGGCTCCATGGTGTTCTCGTTCTCGAACCGCACCTGGTAGCGTTCGATGAACCCCACGACATGGTTTGCCCGGTCGTCCTCGCCATAGCGGGCCTTCTCGTCCAGCTCCACCGCGTTTCGGTAGGCGTGGAAGAGCGACGCAAGTGCCGTGGCAATGGGGTTCGACTCCCGCGCCATCTCCTGGCTGGTGTCGTTGATGGAATGGATCTGCTCGATGAACAGCGGGCTCAGTTCCTCGAGTCCGGTGGTCACCTCGTGTTCCTCGGAACCGGCCAGCATCATCAGGTACATCAGGCTCAGATAATCGTTGCAACGGCGCTTGCCATGGGTCGGCATGGTTCGGTGCAGCAGACGCATGACCTGTTTCTGGGCTCCGTCTCGGATCATCGCCAGCACATGGCTGGTCCGCTTCATGATGGCCGAGATGATCAGATCCCGGTTCTGCTGGATGGCGGAGATGACCTCCGATTCCAGAAAACAGTCGCTGGCCTGGTTGGCGAGGTCGAAGTTGATGACGAAGGACCTCGACAGAATCTCCGATAGCTCCCCGCACAGCGGCTCGATGCCGGTGGTGTTCAGCAGGCACTTGGTCCGCTCGGTGATGGTCTCGCTGTCGGTGCCGCTCTTGCGTTTCTCCTTGGCGATGCCGGTAATGCTGGTCAGCATGAAGGTGGTCAGATCCTCGGTCATCTGCTTGACCTCGATGTTGTCGAGGACGATGAGCGGATTCTGCGAGCCATCGGTGTAGTTCGCCGCGTCGGTGGCCTTCTTGTGCTGGGGCTCGCCGTAAAGCAGTGTCGACGTGATCTTGCTGGCGGTGGTCTTGCCCGATCCGGCCGAACCCTCGAAGCGGGTCATGGGCCGCGTTCCGGCAAAGTCGATCAGCAGAAAACAGGAGAGCCAGGAAAGGATGAGAAATCGATCCCCCTGCGGACAGGTCATATTGCCCACCAGCAGATCGACCAGGAGCCGGTCCGCCTCTTCGAGGTCGGCGTCGGGCAGGAATTTCAGCGGCTTCATCTTGTGCGAGCCGTCCAGGATGATGCCGTCCTCGTTGCCGCCGTTCTTCATGATCTGAATCTCGTCCGGGGTGATCTTGGCGATCTCGTGCTCCGGATTGTTCAGGTTGAAATAGACGGTGTAGGAGGCCACATCGGTGTGCAGCCAGGAAAAATGGTCGCGCACCTGGCCACGGATCATCGCCAGGCTTGGCAACACCTCGAAAAATGTCCGTCCGCCGTTGGAGGTCGGCACCATGCCCGTGTGCTTGTAGAGCATGGCCGCGTAATGGCGCTTGCGGCCCCGGTCCGGCGAATCCATCCAGTAGATGGCGTTGTCGAAATACATGAACGGCTCGCCCTGCAGGGTGTGAAAGAACTGGGCACCGTTGGCGGTGAACCAGTCGTAGGCAGCCTCGGCGGCCAGGGTGTAGTCGGGAGCGCCGTTCTCCAGTTCCGTGTCGATCAGCACCTCGTCGACCCGGGCGCGGCACGATCCGGGCATCGCGCCGGACATCCGCTTGGCCTTCTTCTTTTCGTTACGGAACTCGACCTTGCGGTCCTTCTGGATGGCGCGGATCTGCTCTTTGAGGGTGGCCATCGATACGCCACCGCCGATGCGCTCCTGCACCAGCTTCAGCAGGCGGGCCTGTTCCAGCGGCGACTGCTCGGAGATCTCCCCCAGGATCGGTTCGAGCAGGCGGTTGCGTTCCTCCTCTTCAGCGCCCTCGGGCAGCGAGCGCACGCCGAACTCGATGGGCGTGCTGGCTTCAGCGAGCAGACGTTCGAAATCCTCCCGGGTATGCCCGGCGGCAATGTAATCGTTGACGTCGATCTTGGCGGTGGCGAGAAGCGCCTCGGCCGCCTGGATTTCCTCGGCTGGACGTCCCGCCAGCAGCTTGGCCAGCTCCTTCGGCCCCACGCTCGCCGTCAGGCCGAAGCGTTCGGTCAGCTCCTGCCGGGCCGAGATCTGTGTTTCCGACAAGGGCAGCGTCACCAGGCGGGTGTCGATCTTGTGTTCGGCCAGGGTGCGGGCGGTTTGCAGCGCCCCCTTGAGACCGGCCTGGGAGAGTTCGTTGTCCTGGCAGATGTAGACGGTTTCGACGCCGCGCAGCTTGGGGATCAGGCGCTCCCAATCGGCGGCCCGGATGCGGACGGTGACCGGCGATACGGTGGGCAGGCCCAGTTGCATCAGCGCCAAGCAATCGGTCACCCCCTCGGTGATGATCACCTTGCCGGGCCGGGCCAGCAGACAGTCCTCGTTGAACAGCAGCGCGTTGTTGATGAAGTCGGCGACGTAGGGCCGCTGGTGCTCGTCATGAACCGGCAGCTTCTTGTATTTCCCTTGCTCCCAGCCCACGTCCGGTGTCCACGGCGTCTTGCGGCCGATCATGAACACCACCCGGCCACGGCTCCAGTACGGAAAGACGATGCGGCGCTCGAAAAATGGCGTCAGGCCGTCCTGGCTCGTTGGCCGGAAAGCGCCGGTCGCGGCGAGCTCTCGCTTGGAGAAGCCGTCTTCACCCCCGGTCAGTTGGGCGACCGCGCCGGACGCGTTGTCCGCGTAGCCGATCAGGAGATCGTCGATGGTCTCCTCGCTCAGGGCGTATTTGGATTTCAGCCAGTCGAGGACCTCCGGCGACTGCTTGAGCCTGGCGTGGTAAAGCCTGGCCAGCGAGGTCAGCGCGTCCTTGACCCGCAGTTCGAAGGCGCGGTCGGCTTCCGTCTGGGCCAGACGCTCTTGGCTGAGGCCATAGCGCGACAGCGGCGGCAAACCCGCCTTCTTGGCGAGATAGTCCCGGGCCTGGCGGTGGCTGTCCGGCATCGGACCGGATTGCCCGGCGGTGACCGAGCCCGTCTGAATGAACTCCACGAGCTGCAGCACGTCACCGCCGACTCCGCAGCCGAAGCAGTACCAGCCCTGCTTGTCGAGCATCACGTGCAGCGACAGGCGCGACTGGCTCTGATGGTTGGGGCAGTCGCACATCAAGCGCTGGCCGGTCTCCTGGGTGATCCGTCCAGGCAGGAGTTCCCGGGCCACGTCACCGATGTCCATCTCGGTGACGAGCCGGTAATACTCCCTGACGTTATCCGTTCCGCCCATACTCATTCGGCCTCCGCGACACGGGCGAAATCGGCTTCCGCGTGCTGGGCGGCGTCCAGATACAAGGGCAGGAAGGTCCGGCGGTCATCCACTTGACACCGCTTGGCGCAGTTCTGGATGCCCCAGTGATCACCCAGAACAATGGCGGTGCGCCGGGCGCGGGTCACCCCGGTGTAGAGCAGATTGCGGTGGTGCATGAAGGAATGCGCCTTGTGGACCACCACCACGGCGCAGGGGAACTCGGAACCCTGGGTTTTGTGGATAGTGAGCGCATAGGCGAGCTGCAGATCCTGCAGGTCGGGCGACCCCTTTTCCATCTCCACGGGCATGCCGTCGAAGTCGATGACCAGGGTGCCGTTCGCGAGGACATCGACCACATAGCCGATGGCACCGTTCATCACATTCAGGTCGTAATTGTTCCGGGTCTGGATGACCTTGTCGTGCTTGAGAAACGGAGCGCGGCGGCCCATGGCGACCGGCGGTACCTCGGCGTTCCAGAGCTTGCGCTGGATGAGCCGCTGCAGTTCCTCGTTCAGTTCCTTGGTGCCGAGCGGCCCCTTGTGGGTCGGCGTCAGCACCTGCACGTCCTTGATGATGTCGAAACCCAGGGCGTCGAGCCGCTCCTGAAACAGCTCCAGCAGGAACGAGCGTGCCGCCATCGGGTCGGTGAACTGATCCACCAGATACCAATCCCGGCATCCGGCCACCGACGCCTCGCTGGTCTTGCACACCTCGCCCTTGAGAACGGCGGTGCAGTTCTCCTTGAGGACGCCAGCCTGGCGCACGACCTTGTCGAGGATGACCGTGGGGATGGCGCGTGTCTGGATCAGATCGCGCAGTATGTTTCCGGGTCCCACCGGCGGAAGCTGGTTGTGGTCCCCGACCAGCAGCACCGTGGTCCGCGACAAATCGACCGCCTCGAACAGGTGCCAGGCCAGCGGCACGTCGACCATCGAAAACTCGTCGACCACCAGGACGTCGGCATCGATGGGGTTCTCCTTGCTGCGCGAGAAACCCTTGCCGTCATAGCCGAGCAGGCGGTGGATGGTGGTGCCGCTACGGCCGCTGACTTCCTCCAGGCGTTTGGCGGCCTTGCCGGTCGGCGCGGCGAGCACGACCTCCAGATCGCTCTCCTCGCAGATGGTGTTGATGACTGAAATGGTGTAGCTCTTCCCCGAACCGGCTCCACCCGAAATCAGGCTGATGCTGTATTGGAGGGCCGAGCGCACCGCTTCAAGCTGCTTCTCGTTCAGCGTCGCCGCGCAGCGCCGAATCAGGGCATCGAGTTTCTTGACGGACTGGAAATGCAGGTTGGGTGTTTCGGCCTGGCCGAACAGCGAGGCCAACTCCCGCTCCATGCGGACGATCTCCGGCAGAGCGACCACGAAACGACCGCCGTGGGAATCGCAGGCAAGCGCCTGTTCTTCGATGAGCGCGTCGAGGGCGCTCTCGATACGAACCCGGCTGTCCAGGGCATCCATGACCAACAGCAGATTGGCCTGGTCGACCAGATCCTCGTATTCGATCCAGCAGTGGCCATTGTCCAGAGCTTCACGGACGCAGAAATTCAACCCGGCCCGGATACGGGGAACGTGGTCCTTGGGTGTGCCCAGCTTGCGGGCAATCTTGTCGACCTTCTTGAAGCCGAATCCCCGGATCTCCCGAATGAGGATGTACGGGTCTTCCTTCAGGATATCGAGGCAGTTGCCGCCAAGCCTTTCGACCAGGGTGGTGACCTGATGATGGGTCAGGCCGAATGCCGACAGCCAGGCCATGACGGTGTTGACGCTACGGTTCTTCAACCATTCGTCACGCAGCCGCCGGGCCGCGTCCATGGGTAGCCGGGCTTTGAGCGCAATGCGCTCGGGGTCATTCAGAAGGGTTTCTTCAAAAGCGTCGCCGAAACTCTCGACGATCAATCTGGCCTTGGTCGGACCAATGCCCTTGATCTCCGGATGGTTGGCCAGATAGTGGATCAGCCCCTCCGGATCGAGTTCGAGGTCGTGCTCCATCCCGTCGACCTTGAACTGACGGCCGTATTTGGGATGGGTGGCCCACGACCCGAGCAGGACCACAGGCTGATTTTCCCGGGCGAACAAATTGCCCGCGAACTGGACTTCCTCACCGGTCGGGGTGAGCAGTCGGCCTGCGGAGAACTTGGGTCCGGCATAGTAAACGCGC
>NZ_JAFFQA010000004.1 GCF_016919065.1 Desulfobulbus rhabdoformis
CAGTACGGCTAAGAACAGATAAGACCCGGGGCTGTGTTGCCCGCCGAACAATCTTGGCCATGGTCTATAAACTGGGAATGAGTGCAGAAAAAAAGTGGCAAAGGCTACGAGGATTCAAGCTCCTTGCCGATATTATCCGGGGTGTCAAGTTCAAGGATGGGGATCCTATCACCCCTTTAACAGAAGACGAACTGAACAGGGCCGTCATGTGAGAGCTATTCTTAAACACCAGACTTGACCATAACTCCGAATTCTGTTATCGATTTAATCGTCGTTTTTGGGAACATGAGCTTCCAATGCGTTTACTGAACGCATGCCTTGCCCATGCTCCGGGCAAACAACTGAAAATAGTTTAGAGCCATAAATTATTATTTCCTCCATCGTTGCCGACATATGCCGGGTTGTTAAAAGTATTGCTGCTGGCTGTACCAAGAACGACAGCTTCTCCTGTGTTGATTATAGAATTGGTGAGATTTCCATCAATCACAGTACCCAGCCCGTTAACATGGATATTTGAAGCATTTTCTTTCACGGTCAATCCTGCATATGCAGAGGTAGGGGTTGAGTCAGGGTGTTGGACGTAATCTCCACCTGTAAGTTTTCCTCCAACGTACGTGCGTCCATCAACATGACTTGTTGATGTGGCGTCGTCTAAAACGACAAGATTGAATTGCTCCAAAATTTCCTGACCCGTTAACGACGAGGCGAAAGCAACACCGCTCATCAGGCAGAAAAAGAATGAGATTAGTATAAATTGTACGAGTTTTCGATTCATCGTTGCGCCTTTATTTATGGGAAATAGCAATGGTTTTTTTTGCAAATTGTAGGCCTTTTGCCGGGATGTTTTTTTTTATTTTGTTGTTCTAGCATGTTATGTTCAGTAGGGGGGTTCCGGGAGGTTTGGGTTGAGAAACAAGATAGTATTATTACAATAAACCGGATATTTTTTTCGGCAAAGAGAATTAATCCTTCTGGTTGCCTTTCCCATTTGTTTTTTGAGCCCTGTATTTTGGCCTCGCATCTTCGGCACAAGTAATCGTAACCCCTTCATATTTGTTCCCCATGCCTGGAAGTGGCCAAAGCGAATCACTGGAGGCAGGTAAGGAATATAGGTCTTGCCTGTTGAGTGCAGACGCTGGCAGTGGCGAAGTGCAACGCGGAGTTACTAGGTCAGACACGACGTGGGAGGTCAACTTTGGGAGAGGCCTTTCAGTGGGATGCTCCCACCAGGATACGTTCCTTCCCAGGACAAATGAGCACAAGGTGAAGATCCGCAATCATTATCGCATGAAAGGAGGCTCTGTCGTCATGGATTCAGGGGGGGGCTTGCCTTACTTTCGAGCATAAAAGAGTGTGCTTGAGAAGCTCGATATCGGTGGAAGCCAGGCCAGAAATATCAACATCCGGTTTAAACTTTGCTCTAAATAGAGAGAAGTTCAATTTTATATCAACAGGACGATAACGCAGTGGATTCGACTGCATATGGTCGTTTACCCAATGAGGTGTGTGTAGGTGCAAGATATGTCGGGTATGGACAGGGATCGCAAGAATAGAGACGCTCAAGGACTGTGGTGGAAACGATTTCTCTATACCGTAACCGGCGCCAATCTTGACTATGAGGTGGGACCCAACTGGTTTGCCTCGGTCATGGGAACTGGCATTATCGCCAATGCTGCCGCCGCCCTACCGCTTTTCTCCAGTCACCTCAAAGGATTCGCCCTTCTTGTCTGGTGTTTTGCCTCGCTGATGCTCGTAGGCCTTGTCTTGGCTTCGGTTTTTTTTCTTGTCCATCGCCAGAATGCCTGGATTCGCCATTTTCGGGATCCGATGATGGCCCAGTTTTACGGGGCTCCGCCCATGGCCGCCCTGACGGTTGCCGGCGGTGCGCTGCTGGTTGGGCAGGGGCTGGTTGGTCAGGAGCTTGCCCTCAGGATTGCCTGGAGCCTTTGGTGCATAGGCACGGTGGGAGGGCTTTGCTCTGCGGTGATCATTCCTTACCGTCTGTTTACTGTCTTTGCAGTTCGGCCCGATTCGGCCTTTGGCGGCTGGCTTATGCCGGTGGTGCCACCCATGGTCTCCGCTGCTATTGGGGCCATGCTTGTGCCCCATGCACCTGTTGGGGGAGTGCGGGAAACGCTTTTTTATGGCTGCTTTTCCCTTTTTGGTCTCAGTCTTTTCGCTGCGGTGATCATCATTTCCATGATCTGGAGCCGCCTGGCCCATCATGGCACCTCAGGGACCTCGCGGGTGCCCACTCTCTGGATTGTGCTGGGACCTTTGGGGCAATCCATGACCGCGGCCGGAATCCTTGGCACGGTGGCCCAAGGGGCGGTTCCGGCAAAGATAGCCCTTGGATTTGAGCTCTTTGCAGTTTTTTATAGCGTCCCGGTTTTTGGTTTTGTGATGCTCTGGACCTGCCTGGCTATTCTGCTGACCCTGAGGGCACACCGTAAAAATATGAAATTTGCCCTGACTTACTGGGCCTTTACCTTTCCGGTTGGCACCTGTGTGACGGGCACGGCGCAACTGGCGCACCATACCGGCCTACCGCTTTTTGCCTGGGCCAGCGTTTGTTTTTTTCTTGGGCTGATTCTCGCCTGGTTAGTGGCGGCCTTTGGTACGACCAAAGGCATGATCACCGGTCATCTCTTTCGACCACCTGCAGGACCGGCGGGGCCGATTGTTTCGATGAAGGATTCCTCTGCTTCGTGACTGTTGGCACGCCACCTTCACTGTTCGTAACAAGCCGATAAAGTGGACTGTAATCGACCTGTCTCCAACTTTGAGGCTGACGCACCGATGAATGTTCACGGATACAAAGGGTTAGGCATTTTGAAACCGCTCAATAAATTTGCGATCGATTATGTCTTTCAGGTAAAAGGCCAATTTGCCCGAAAAGGTCAGCCCCCATTTGGAGAAAATGCCTTCTCCGTCACCCAGGTTATAGATCAGAAGATACGAGCCACCCGGTTGAAAGACCTCAAACTGCCTGTTTTCGAGGGCTGCAAGGAGGTTGTGATAGAGAACGGGGTTCTGGCGTACTGCATAGACGCCGACCTTGTCCAGCGGTCCCTCTTCAAAATAGATGCAGTCTCCCCCTCCAAAGATATTGCCGTGGGCAACGGATTGAAGACAACGATTCACCCGTAAGCCGCCATCCGGACCAATGGGCAAGTCAGAATCGGCAAACAGAGACGAGGGCCTGACTCCAATGGAAGGAAAGAGGAGGTCGGCCTGGTACTGCTCTCCATTCTCCAGAAGGATGTTACCCGACTCGATCTGTTTTACATACCCCTGCTCTAGAATCTCAACTCCCTTGCGGCTCAGTAATTTGCGTGCAAGGTATTGCGCCCGTCCAGGCCTGCCGGCAAGGAGTTGTTTCCCTGCAAAGATTTGAATGCGAGGCATGTATATGCCCTCTTGGCTACAGAGCTGGTGGATATTACCCGCAATCTCAATGGAGGAGGGGCCGCTGCCGACAATGGCTATGGTAATGGTGGCCTTGGCAGCTTCCAGGAGAATGCGTTGTCTGGCTGCCAACAGATCTTCTATGGGCTTTGCCGTGAAGACTTGTTCCCCCGTTCCTGCAATGATGGAGCGTGGAACATAGGACCCCGCGTTACAGGAGAGCACATCATAGCTTAAAGGGGCGGATTCTCCTTCCAGATGGACCTGTTGCTTGTCGGGATCAATGCGTTTGGCCTTGCCCAGAACAAAACGTCCCCCCTTGCTCTCGACAAGTTTTCTGGTGGCAAAACGGATCTCATCGGGGTGGTAGGTCCCTCCAAGCATGCCAGGGCCCATACCGCTGTAGTAATGATATTCGGAAGGCTGAATCACGGTGACCCCAAACCCCTTGTTGATGAAGGTGTCCAGCTGCGCCAGGGTAACCATATGTGCATGACCTCCACCAATGAGCAGAAGTTCTTTTTTCATGCTTCACCTGCGGTTTGGTCGATGTAGTCACTGATTTTTTTCATATGACTTCGCTCTTCTTCGGCAATGTCCAGCATCACTTTGCGAAATTCCGACTGGGCTCTGTGCTGCTCGGCTGCCCGTGAGTACAGATCAAGAGCCTGCGCCTCAATGGCCATGGCCAGACCAAGGACTTCCAACTCAGATTCCAGATCGGTCTTGTAAAGATTGAGATATTCCTCAGTGGACAGTCCTCCTTCCAGGGCTGGTTCAGCGACTTTCTGGGCAAAGTCATCCTCGAGTATCGCCTCTCCCGTGAGGTCCTGATAGAGGGTGAGCAGGCGCTGTTGATGTTTAATTTCAATATCAGCAAGCAGGTGGAAAAGAGATCTTGTGGCCTCGCTTGAGACTTTTTGTGCAAGCGAGAGGTAGAAATCACGCAGGCCCATCTCCAGGCCAAATCCAATTATCAGGGCCTCCTCAGCCGTGGTCGCTTCGGAGAAAAGGTGAAGGCCAATATCTTCCGGACCAACGGCGACCTGTTTTTCCCAGGCCTTGATACCACCGGTGAGGTTATAGATTTTCTTGAATTCTTTGCCAGCGAGCATCTGCGCAGCAACACGGCTGCGGCCCCCGATGGCGCAGTAGATGACAATGGGTTTTTCTTTGTCAAGTTCTCCCAGGCGGCTATCCAGCTCTCCCATGGGAATGAGTTTGGCCTCTGGTAAATGACCGGATTTATATTCTTTGGGTTGGCGCACATCAAGAAAGGTAACCTCGCCCGTTGGATACTCTTTGGTTAGCTCATGAGCTTCCTGCCAGGTGATGGAAGAGACCGGGGTGAAAAACTGCAACCATTTCATAATAAATTCTCCAAAAAAAAAATGAAAAATAAGAGTACTTCGCCTCTCGTGTCGGGCCTGTGCATTAGAAGGGGGGATAATTTGATTTTTCAATCAAGGCCAAGGATTGCTGATAATTTTACGGTAGGCATATGATTGATATCGGAATCTTCGCTTACCTCCGAGGATAAAAATTTTAGCATGGCGAGCTAAGCGCAGACTCCGCGAGATAGACAGAAAAGCAATCATTCAAGATTCCCTGTATTTTTATGACCGAACAGGGGAGAAGTGCCGAAAGAACCTGTATCTTCGGATTCGCAAGTGATTGCTTGGTGCCGGAGATGTTAGATATCAGCCTGTGCCGCGTACACCTTATGTAAGCTGGCCGATAATACCGCAGATTCGGTACCCTGTAACTGCTAACGTATTTTGTCACTCTAACACAGGCGATTGTTCCTCACTATGAATTATCTATGGAGGGAGGAGAGATTCTTCCCTTCTAACCACCCAATTCCCATTGTTCCCTTTATCCCTGATTTTATGGGAATGCGGGGAGAGGGGGCGTACACTTTAGAGCACGGCTTGATCGCTAAACGGTTGGCCTGGAAAACTGGTTGCCCCAACGAGCGGAAGAGCCGTGAGCAAAACTCTCCACGTGGACACACATTGATTAAATCCGAATCCGTGACGGCGGGTGGTTACTGAACAACGCATCTTTTTAATAAGACAACGTATTTTTATAAATTCATGAATTGTTCAGTTGCACCCGCCGCCCTTTGGGGTATCCATTAGCACGCCACCTTCATTGCCTGCAACATACCGATAAAGTTTACTTTAATCGGCATGTCACAAACAACGAAACTGGCGCACTGATGAATGCTCACGGATTCAAGGTTAAAGATATCAAGGCTAATTTCGGCAAATTCACCGGTTATCGGGCTACAAACGCCAATATTGTCCTCAATGACGTGATCATGTCCGCCTTTGCCGAGTTTCACCTGAAAGATCAGTCACTGCTGGCCTTCGATGTACGATGGCGTCGGGAGCCAGAAAATTTACACACGGTCTATGGAGTGGGCGACATTTTTTACGACTCTCAGGGGCGCGTCATCCTGAATGAGGTCGCTCCTCACGTCTTCAGGAAATAATTCTCGTTTTCGAGTCTTCTCTTTTTTTTTTGTTGGGAGCGCAGTAAAAGTGGAGTCAAAAAGAGACGTTCTGGGCGGAAATATGCCTCGTCTTTGCCACCGGCACGTTTCTTTATCTCTCAAATATGAGGGGGCTCCCATGCGATTTTTCTGTATTATTCTTGGTGTTTTTTTCTCTGCCCAGGCCTGGGCCAGCATTCCGGCAACCCCGGTGATGACCTTGTATCGTTTTAATGGTGATACAGATATCCCCTATTTCCGGGTGGACAGTTTCGGCAAGAATGGTCCCGGCAAACCGGCTGGACGGTTGGCCCAGGGGACATCGGTTATCCCCTGTGTGATGGTGAAAAATGAAAAACCGCTGACCAACGGCGATGGGGTTCCCTATGTGGGGTTTGAGGTCGTGGTTGATGCGCGTAAGGCTGGGCCAACCGATGCTATACGTTTTCAGCGTATGGTGGAGGCTCGACAGGCAATGCGGGTTGCAAGTCATCAGTGCCGACCAGGGATGCGGTATGTCCTTGATGTTCGCAAGCTTTACTCTATGAGCAAACCGCCTCAGTTTGATCCTGCCCCAACTGCATCTCATCGAGTTCGGCCCCGGGTTGTCCAGGGAGAGCTGGATCAGATTGTGCGCAGTTTTCATAACTCCAGGGCCTGTGCTACGGTTAACACTCAGCTTGTGGGACGACGGGCTCGTTTGGATAAGGCCTGGAATCGATTCATTCGGGAGCATGCAGGGCGTTGGTCACAAGCGCAGCTCAAGCGCGCGAAGCATCTGGATTATGTCATGCGCACAGCCCTTTTTGAAGGGCATCTAGGAAGGGGCTGCAGTAGCTATGGTGCCTGTGAGCGAAACATTATTGCCCTGTCAATTCGTAACCGTGGACTCGAAGGCTGTGCGACTCGATTAGGTTGTCGGGAACCTGGAGATTTTCAAGGGGTCTGTTCCAAGGTCTCCCAGTACAATATCTGGGATGAATACCTCACGCAGATATCAGGGCTGACCTCCTGTTTTTTGCGTGACGATCTTGCAGCAGGAAAGGCCGCAAACGGAAAAGAATATCAGAAGTTGGAGGCGATGTATCGCCAGAGTCTTACCGACGTGGAACGGATTCTCTTTGGTGATGATCGTGAGCTGCAATCGCTGTTTCCGGGAAATTCGCTTGCTGATCTTAAAAGCCTGCGCCACTACTATCATGCCCCGGCCATGGGGAAGTGTTTCCCCCAGTTGAAGCGGATCGAATATATGTCGGGTGCGGTGGCCCGACGGGGAAAGGCTTATGCCCTGATCGCCAATACCCGTATACAGGTGGGAAAAAAGCAAGGAGACGATTATTTTTTTTCCGCACTTGAAGTGCGTGATGCCGACAAGGGGGATCAGTTGCGCCTGGTGAATGACTATCGCGGTTTTTTGGTGGATGGGCGCCGGGTCAGTCTTGCCGGAGTATCGTCTCGTTGTCGGCCCTATGGGATTCCCCGTGGGTGTTCTACAAAAGCAACCAGCCGTTACCGTAAAACCCCCAGTTGGGTCAATGCAGGAAAACCTCTGGAGATCCGCTGCCGCATTTCCGACAGGGGCGAACAATGCAACCGTGCCGGGAAAGAACGTTTGGTCCGCGTGGGGGGCGTCTGTGATACCGAGATGCGGCCCTTTGGCGGCATCAGATAAGAAGCTTTTCAGTTACGCAAGAAACACAAAAAAAATTATTATCACTGAAACTCAGCTGCAATATTTGTCTCGGGCAAGGCCCGCTCCGAGTACGATAACATTTGGGAGGCTGGAGACGGGCCATGCCCGCGACAGGGCAAACGGTTTACCGACTCTTTGCCTTTTGCGGAAGAGAAGTGGCACCCGGCACAAATTCTTCTTTTCCAGCGGAGCTTTGATGGTAATCACAAAGAAAAAAGGGGCTCGAGTTGACTCGAGCCCCTTTTTTCTTTGTGTTTCTGGTGCAGCGTTACTGGAGGTTGTATTTACGCTTCATCTCCTTGTAGACCAGGCTTGAGAAGTCCCGAATGACTCCACCTCCATGATCCATCCACTGTCTGTAATTTTTGGGTGCGGACGAGCGCTGAACAATACCAACAATGGCATAGGGGACGCGGCGACCGTTTTTGGTTTTGGTCACCAAAATGCCCATGTCGCCACAGAGGTAGGACGTTGAGCCGGTTTTGTTATAGACCTGCGTGCCCCGGGGAACCTTGGTCCCCCAAAAGATACGGTCTCGTCCGGGCAACGACATGACCCTGAGCATTTCACTGGAGTAGGGGAGCCGTTTGTGCCAGAGGGCTTTGAGAAACTGGACGTAATCCTGGGGGAGGGCACTGTTTTTATAGGTTTTGCCTCCCGGCGGAATGTATTCGCGAATGCGTACTTTGCGAAAGAGGTGCCGATAATGGGAGTTGATCAGCGCGTTACATTTGGCCGGTCCGCCGAGGCGACGAATGAACCAGTTGGTGGCATTATTGTTACTCTGCTGAATCATCTTTTCCATCATGCGGTGGGATTTAGGCCCATAGGTGAGCTTCCCCCGCTTGACCTGATGGAAAAAGGCAAGGGCGACAAAGGGCTTGATCATGCTTGCCGCCTGAAAAGATCTGTACGAGTTGATGTTGGAGAGGTAGGTATCGTTGGTGAGGTCATAGGCAACCAGGGCTGCTCGTTCATAGCGGCGCAGTTTGCCTGTGTTGCGTTGCTCACGGAGAAATTTTTGTACCTTGCTGTTGATCAGGGCAACGCGCCTTTTGGTTGGCTTGGCAATGCGTGCCGGTACCAGTTTGACAAGCTGAGCCTTGGCCTCAACCGGAACTGCGGCAATACTGCAGGGCAGGGGATCATTGGTTACTGTGCCAATGCTGGTTTTTTGGGGAGGAACTGAGGCATCCTCCAGGGTGGGTACACTGACCATTAGGGGGAGAACAGGTCGAACTGTTGCCGTGATCAATTTTGGGGGACTCGCTTCGGCTTGCAGCCGTAAGGCCTGAATTATGGTTTGAGAGCCCGCCTGGGGGGTCCAGCAGTGGTAGACCAGACCAAAATTATTGATGCCAATCTTTTCAATATGCAGATTGCTGCGTTTTTCCCCTTCAAGGGTCGGGAGATAGCTATCGTACTTGGTGAGCAACGCTTTTGGGTCACTGTTTTGTGCCAGGAGGAGGTGGTAGAGTTTGGTATAATTGTTTTTGGGGAGGATCTCTGCAGGTTTGTATCCTGCCTTTATGAGCCTATCAGACTGGTTGAGCGCCAGGGTGCGGACCTCGGCCAGCGTGCCATCAAGGGGATAGATAACTCCGTACTGCTTATTGTTACTCACGATCTCAAGCTGACTGTCTATTTGCAGAGAGAGGGCTCGGGCCAGAATGTCCCGGTCATGCAGGGCACGTTGGATCTCTTGGTTCCAGGTATAAGCGAGGGCATAGTGTTTGACTGCCTGAGCACCGAAAGCAGGCGTCAGGAGCAGAAAGAGACAGAAGGAGAGGAGAGCAGAGATGCGCAGCAACTTCATTGCGGTAACACCGGTTAAGGTTATTGTTTACACAGTTGACGATTAACGTCGCACTGAAGGTTGTTTTTTGAAACAGCATACCCTCTGAAAACCTTATGGGCATCTTGAATAATTGCTTTTTCTGCCAATCCCGGCGTCACGCTTAAAATTTTATCCTCGGAATATCATACATATGCCTGCGGTAAAATTTTGCGCAATCCTTGGCCTTGATTGAAAAATCTAATTATTTAAGACACCCTTAGAGAGCATATCCCCATGATAGCGTGTTATCTATACAATGTAAGAGGAAAAAATCACAAATTTCAATTTTTCCGGAAAAAAGAGGGGGAAGAAGGACTGTACAGCCTCAAAGAGGAGTGCCACCGGCCCCCAACAAGTTGAGAATATTACCGGCCACCACTTTTTCATACTCGTCGTTGTTTAAAGACAGGCGCTGCACTTTGCGCAACTCTCCACCTGGATCCCCAAAAGGGTAATCGCTGCCAAAGAGTAGTTTTTCAACACCGTATTGGTTAATGAAGGCGCGCATTTCCGAGCTGGATGCCAGGGCGGTGTCGGCAAAGACGTTGTCGCGTTTCCAGATTCCGGACTCGTCCAGAGCCCGATACCCTCCATTTAAGCCTCCCAGGTGGGGGATGATAATGATGGCGTCGGGAGCCAGATTCTGAATAAAATTGCAGGTATTGTCAAAACTTTCTTCAAGAACAATGGGGAGCTGTCTGCGTGAGATCTCTTCAAGTATCTCCCGGCAGCGGGGATCCTCATAATGGTAAACCGGCTCATTGGAGTGGCGATGCCATTTAATCCCCCGATAGGGGTGGTTGAGTTCTTCGACAGCAAAATCGTTCCAGATAAAAAGATAGGGGAACACCGACTCGCCGGTATCGGCCAGGTCCAGCAGGTACTGATTTGCCCGGTGCCGTGTTTGTTGCCATCGGGCAGTGTCTTCAAAGTCACGATCATATCGATCGTATATATCCTCCACCGGAGCAAACATACAACTGCTGGTGATGCCCTCTTCAAGAAGCAGAGGCCTGATATCATCGATGGGCAGCCGGGAGTGTTGAATACCGCAGTGGATATGGCTGTCGATAACCTGAGAAGGGCACATGCAAACCTCCTTGGGGGCTAATATTTGTTGAAACTGGACATCTCCTCCTGCGATTTTCGATTTTTGGGGCGTGGTGGTGCAGCCTCCTGAGAATAGCCCAGGGTGATCAGGAGCCCGATGCGACGATTTTGAGGGATATTGAGCAGGTGCTGCACTTTGGGTTCATCGAACCAGCCGAGCATGCAGGTTCCCAACCCCAGCTCAGCAGCCTGCAGGCAGAAATGCTCGGCGGCGATGCCGATATCGATAAGCGGAAAATCCCGAGCTTTGAGGCGACCGCCAATTTGGGTGATGAGTTTGGGCTTTTCAAGCACCAGGACCGCCAGTACTGGAGCCTGGGGGGCAAATTTATTAAAGGAGACCAGAGAACTATAGGTAGCATGAGCGACCTGGTTTTTGAGTTCAGGATCAGTGACCATGATTAAATGCCAGGGTTGCGAATTGCTGGCCGAGGGAGCCAGACGAACCGCTTCGATCAGTTGTTCGATCTTTTCCGGTTCAACGGGTTTGGCGCTGTAACGCCGGACACTTTGCCGAGTGGTCACAAGGGAGGAGAAGTCCATAAGGGATCAAGAGTGCGAGTTGAGAGGCGTGGAGCTTGTAAGAGCCTGATAAACTTTGTCAGCAAAATTTTGTTTGGTAAACGGTTTTTGCAAGAGAATGACATCTATATCTAAAATTCCTCGTTTTGCAATGATATTAGAGGTGTATCCAGACATGAACAACACTTTGAGCTCCGGCAAAATTTTCTGTAACTCTTTGGCGAGTTCTCGGCCGTTCATTTGGGGCATGATCACATCTGTGATCAGCAAATCGATGGCACCAGAGTGGGATGTGGCCAGTTGGATGGCCGCCTGTGGAGAAGCGGCAACCAGAGGAACATATCCCAGCTCCTGGAGTAAGCGTTTAACCAGATTGAGAATACCTGCTTCATCTTCAACCACTAAAACAGTTTCGCCCTGAGCGGTCGGTGGTCCTTCTGCAAGGGATAGCCCCTCGGATGTGGCTGAGTCGCCGTCATCACGTGGCAGGTAAAGGCGAAAGGTGGTACCTTTGCCCGGCTCACTGTAGACGTTGATAAAACCTTTGTTTTGCTTGATAATACCATACACGGTTGCCAGTCCCAATCCCGTTCCCTTGCCCTGCTCTTTGGTGCTGAAAAATGGCTCAAAAATATTTTTTTGTGTTTCCTCATCCATGCCTGCCCCATCGTCACTGATGGCCAGTTGAGCATATTCACCCGGGTGAAAGTTCGGATGCAGGTCGCAGTAGGTCTGATCAAGTATGGTGTTGGTGGTTTCGACCACGATTTTGCCGACGCCGCCGATTGCGTCGCGAGCATTGACGCAGAGATTAACCAGCAGCTGATTGATTTGCGTGGGGTCAATGTTGACTTGGTAGACATCGGTCCCCGGGTAGAAACGGAGTTCTATTTCCTCGCCAATGAGCCGGGTGATCATGGCCAGCAGGGGCTTGATTTCTGTGTTTAAGTCAACCCTTCTGGGGGCAATGTTCTGGCAGCGTGCAAAGGCGAGCAGTTGCCGGGTAATCTCCATGGAGCGTTTGGCGGCTTCAAGAATCTGATTTAAGTCCCGGTGTAAAGGATCCTCAGGCTCTACACGTTCCAAGGCTAACTCGGCATAGCCCAGTATGACGTTGATCATATTGTTGTAATCATGGGCCACGCCTCCGGCAAGTCGGCCAATCGCCTCCAGTTTTTGGGACTGGCGCAGCTGGATTTCAGCCTGCTCCCGTTCCTGCTCGGCCTGGGCAAGGCGTTGACTCATCCGGTTAAACCCTTCAATTAATGTGGAAATAATCGCATTGGACGATGAGGAGGCTACCTTGCTGCCATAATGACCATCGGCGATCTGTTGAAAGGCGCCTTCCAGCCTTTTGGCAGCCGCTTCCTCAAGTGAAGCCGTAGGCATACTGCAAAAGAGTGTCCAGTTTACCTTGGAAATGTGGAGATAGGCGACTATACGCTCGATGCCCTCGCCATCGGTCATGGTGAGCTGGCCGTTTTCTCCTTGCAACTGGTCCATGGTAAAGTCTGCCCAGTCTCCTCCGAGCTCACTCAACGGATGGAGAAAGAGCTGGCCCTGTTGCGGGTTGATTTCGGCTTGTAACCTGTCATGGAGGAGGAGCAATCCCTTGTTATCGGTTATCCATTGCTGTTGTTCACCAAAAGCTTGTTGCGTGGCAAAATCCTGGTAGAGAAAACGCAGCGGTAAATCAATGGACCAGAGGCCTATAAAACGCTCATCTTGCCACACGGGAATAGAGACAGAAAGAATGAGTCCCTTACCGGCATAATCAATGGAAGGCGCAGTCCAGCAGATTGCTCGCTCCGGGTTGTTTTCAGGACAAACTGAACGGAAGGTATGGTACGTTGACCAGTCAAAATCAGCGGGGATAGCCGTGGCCTGATCGATAAAGGGGTACTGCAGGGCTATGTTGCCCGCATCCTGAAAATAGATCCAGCCAACGTTTTGCAGCCGTTGATGGATACGTTGCAGCTGGGGGCCTATGTTCCGGTGGCTGTACAGGTGGCGGCGGGCTGTGCGATCGTGCCTGAGCTGGCTACCCCAGGAGAAGCTGATCGCCTCGGAGGGGGCTGTACCCTCCCGGTAGGCCTTGAGCAATGGAATAGATTGGAAAAATCCATCATCGTCAACAAGAAACTGCTCTTGGCTCAGCCACCGGTCAATTGCAGTTTCGGAGTCGTTTGCCTGCGATTTGAGATAGAGCAGGGTGCTCCGTTCCAGTTCTTCCAGAGCATTATAGAGACGGTCAACCTGGCGGGAGAGTATTGCGCCGTAACGATAAAGATGCCAATGGAGTGCATCGGTTTCGTTCATGGGAAGACTCCTTGTTAAAATCTGTCCTGCCCGTTGACAGGAGATGACAAAGAGAACCAGGGGGCAAGGGCGCGTCCTGTCGAGAGATGGCTCCCAATGAAATCGGGAGGGATGTGCTTGGGATACGCCCTATCTCATTGAAGTCGCTTTAAGCTTAACATGAAAGCCCTGCCCGAAACCAGCATTCTTTTCCTGAATCCGGGGACAAGGGAAGAGTTGACTGAGGCCACACCCCCAGGGCCGACAAGCGATCGTGGCATCAGGTTTTTTGCTCTGGGGCTTGACAGCAGGAGACGGGTTCGGTACGACTTTGAATACAAATTTTTTATTTACACCTGGATCCGTGAGCATTCATTGGCGTGTCAGCTTCGCTGTTTGTGACATGTCGATTAAAGTAAACTTTATCGGCTTGTTAGGAACAGTGAAGGTGGCGTACTAATGGATGCCCCAAAGGACGGTGGGTGAAACTGAAGGGCATCTTGAATAATTGCTTTTTCTGCCAATCCCAGCGTCATGCTTAAAATTTTATCCTCGGAGGTAAGCGAAGACTCCGATATCACACATATGCCTGCGGTAAAATTTTGCGCAATCCTTGGCCTTGATTGAAAAATCTAATTATTCAAGACACCCTGAATTGCAAATAAATTAGTTTGAAAATTTGTGCATTATCAACTGAATATGTTATTCAGAGACCATCCACCGTCACGGATTCAGGTTACAAAAAAATTCGCCAATCCTTTTGTGTCCTGTGGATCCTGCTCCAGGGCCAGGCTACTTTGGCGCTGTCGAGCCTGTTTTTGCTCAAGACCCAGTCGTACAGCATTTGGCCCCAGGTGCCCGGCCACGTATATTTTCCCTGGTTCGTATGCAAGGAAAATATTCATTGACCCTTGGGCTCATGGGCTGCTCCTTTTCAATATGGGGTATGCTGCGGCATGGTAGAATGGGCCGAATCCCCACTCAATCGAAAAAGTCACTTTGGCTCTGCCCCCTCTCAAACCAACAGTCGGACAGTATCTCTTAAAAAGCTATTGTCCCCCTCAGGTTCGGAAACTGTTAACAGTGGTGAGGTGTTGCAAGGCAAAGGCTCCGTCCCTGACGACCGGCAATGATTTTGTTGTTTAAGGGGAAATATTCCCAATGTGCTGTGCAGAGTATCCTTGAGATTTATTGTGTGAATAGGTATACATGCGCTTTTAAGATCTCCTTTAAAGATTGTGATTCATGAAACTAAGCGATACATCCGGCGAAGCCTCCGTGTTTGAACTCAAGGGCAGTGTGCTCACCGTCATGGTACTCTATGTCAAGGAGACCAATCCAGATCTGCTGTATCCGCAGTTAAAAAAGAAGATTGGTCCAGCCCGTTCTTTTTTCAACAACGCCCCCATACTGATTGATCTCAAAGCAGTGCCCGAAGGCGAGCAGTTGCGCTTGGATTTCCTGGTGCTGACTACCTTTTTGCGAGGTTTGGGCCTTGTCCCGGTCGGGGTGCGGGCTGCAGCCGAGACAGTTGAGCAACGCGTGCTGGATGCCGGCCTGGGTGTGCTCCCTCCGGCAACCCGTGAAAAGCATGTGGCTCCCCAGGAAGAAGAACAGGTCATAGAACCGGTCCCTGATGAACCGGTGGAACCCGAGCCTAAGCCTGAACCAGCAGCAGAGCCAGTCGCGGAGCCAGCACCTGATCCCAAACAGACACCCGAGGTAACGGCAGCACCGACTATGGTCATCAGGCAGCCGGTGCGATCGGGCCAGCAGGTCGTTGCCCAAGAGGGGGATCTTATTATTCTGGCTTCGGTAAATGCCGGGGCAGAGGTGGTCGCCAGTGGCAATATTCATGTCTACGGAGCCTTGCGTGGCCGGGCCATGGCCGGAGTGCATGGGGACGCCGATGCCCGTGTCTTTTGTCTGCAGTGCAACCCGGAGTTGGTTGCCGTAACCGATGCCTATGTGGTCAATGACTCCCTGGAATCCCGGGTGATAAATCATACCGTGATGATCAGCAGGGGAGAAAACGGTCTGGAGTTTGACGTGCTGGGTGCCTTTGAGCCCCAACGTGGTTAAAGGGTGTCTTGAATAATTAGATTTTTCAATCAAGGCCAGATAAGCGCAGACTTCGAGGATTGCGCAAAATTTTACCGCAGGCATATGCTTGATATCGGAGTCTTCGCTTACCTCCGAGGATAAAATTTTAAGCATGACGAGGTAAGCGCCAGACTCCGCGGGATTGGCAGAAAAAGCAATTATTAAAGACTCCCTAAAGCATTGAACATTGAATACACAGGGTAAGGTGCATACCTGTTTTTTCCGCATTTCGCGGTCTGCTTGCATTGGATGTTTGCCGTCACCAACGTGTGAATACGGTACTCCTGTGAGCCCCCCTGAAGAAGCAGTATATAACAAAAACAAGGAGGGACGAAGTTGTCTAAAGTCGTCGTCGTGACGTCCGGAAAGGGCGGTGTGGGTAAAACCACCACCAGTGCGGCCGTTGCCGCAGCACTGGCGGTGAGAGGGTACAAGACAGTCGTCATCGATTTCGATGTCGGTTTACGCAACCTCGATCTGATTATGGGCTGCGAGAGGCGGGTGGTCTATGACCTGCTCAATGTCATTCACGGTGAAGGTTCACTGAACCAGGCGCTGATCAAAGATAAACGAGTCGGAAACCTGTATATCCTGCCTGCCTCGCAGACCCGGGATAAGGATGCCCTGACAATGGAAGGCGTCAGCAAGGTCATTGAGCAACTCCGCGAGAGCTTTGAGTATATTGTCTGTGATTCTCCTGCGGGTATCGAGAAGGGGGCAATGACAGCAATGTATCTCGCTGATGAGGCGCTGGTGGTGACAAACCCGGAGATATCCTCCGTGCGTGACTCCGATCGTATCATAGGCATGCTTGCCAGCAAAACCAAACGCGCCGAAGAGGGAGAGGACCCGGTGAATGTTCACCTGATTATTACACGGTACGATCCCGACCGGGTTGATGGTGGCGATATGCTCAGCGCCGAGGATGTCTGTGAGATTCTGGCGATTCCGTTTTTGGGAGCCGTTCCTGAGTCCAAGTTGGTTCTGGCCGCCTCAAACTCGGGTATCCCCGTGACCATGGCCGAAGACTGTGATGCCGGTACCGCCTATTTTGATATCGTGGACCGGTTCCTGGGCGAGGAAGTACCCTACCGCTTCCTTGACGTACAGAAAAAGGGTTTCTTTTCCCGATTCTTTGGATCCTGATGCCATGAAATTTTTTGACTTTTTCAAATCAAAAAAGCCCGGCTCTGCATCTGTGGCCAAAGAGCGGCTACAGATTATCGTTGCCCATGAACGGCGACCGGCCTCCACTCCTGACTTTCTGCCGCAGTTGCAGAGCGATATTCTGGAAGTTGTACGGAAATACATCCAGATTAGCGAAGAGCAGGTCAAGCTTTCAGTGGATAAACAGGGGGATTTTGAAGTGCTTGAATTGAATATCTCCCTGGCAGACCCCGGCAAGTAGTCTCCGGACCGGCAACACAACCTCCCGTTTTTGCAGGGACCTTGGAAACGCCCACAGGTCCCTGTTCTCTTTTTGTCCTTGGCGTACCGCCAGGGACCTCTCAAAGCCCGTTCTCTGTATTCTCAGCAGAGAGATTCAGGCTTGCTTTTCGGGTGCTCCCTACGTCATAAAGGAGTTGATCTCTTTGTAGGTGATGACCTGCACCTCGCTCTCCATATTGGCAGATTTGACCATGGTGGGTGGTTCCTGGTCAGGATTGAGCGGGATCAGTTCCGCCTGTTTGTCGTCAACATACAAAATAATGACAGGAGCACGAGAGGTGTCTTCCAGGCGAAAGGCTTGCAGTTTACTGGTTTCTTGGTCGATCAATAGGGTGCTGTTCTCAATAGTGGGCATTGCTCTTGTTCCAAAGTCTTTTAGGGGATAGCGAGTCGTTTTTAGTTGGGGGCTCTTGTGCAGCCCCGGCACCGTAGAGGAAAAATAGCCTGTATACCAGCTCAGGCCCCTGTCGTTAAGCAAAAAACATCTTGCCTTTACCTGATGGCGTGCAATGCAGCCCCATGGGCTCCAACCATCTCCGGTTCTTCGGGAATAAGCGGGGCTGATCCGAGAGCTTCTGTCAACAGCTGGATCACGCAGGGGTTGTTGGCCACCCCACCGGCAAAGAGCAGGGGCTGGTTGGCCCCGACACGGGTGAGCATGGTCAGGGTGCGTTTGACTATGGAACTATGCAATCCCAGAGCGATGTCATGAGGATTTGTGCCTCGGGCCATCAGGCTCACCGCCTCGGTTTCGGCAAAGACGGTGCACATGGCATTAATTTCAAGCCGCTGGCTGCCTTCCAGGGCGTAGTGCCCAAACTCCTCCAGAGGAATTTGAAAGACGGTGGCCAGATGCTCGAGGAATTTCCCCGTCCCGGCAGCACAGCGGTCGTTCATCTCAAATTTGGCCACTTTACTGCCCATGAGGGCAATGGCTTTCGTATCCTGGCCGCCAATATCGAGCACGGTTTGCGCCAGAGGAAAAAGATCGTGGGCCCCCAGGCCGTAGGCTTTGATTTCGGTGATGGTCTCTATGTCGGGGCAAATGCCTGCCTTTTCCACCAGAGCTCGGCCATACCCCGTGGCAACCAGTTTCTCAAAAACAAGCCCTTGGCTTAAGCGACGAATCTGGGCCTGGGGATCAAAGGTGGTCGCGGTTTTTTTGCGACTGATCACCTGATGTGGATCACGTACCACCAACTCGATGGAACGTGATCCAATATCAATGCCGCCAAATAGGGCCATGGTTCAGCTCACCATCTCGATAAATGCCTCGATGCGTGTTTTCAGCTGCTCCACATCTTCCATGCTGTAATCGGTGGAGATGGAAAGCACGGGAACCTGCTCCTGGTGCATTGTTTTTTCAGTCTTCAGGGCCTCGTGCTCATAGGGCTGACAAAACATCAGACTGTAATGCAGAACGCCGTCAGCCTTGAGGTCGTTGACCATGGTTTTCAGATTGTCTTGGCGCTCATCATTGGGTGTAAAACAGGCACAGTCGATCTGAAGGTAACGATCTACAAGGGCGTCGATCATTGCGTCCATGGAGGTGGCCTCTTCACTGACCAGATCACGGGTGTTGCGTGAGCCGATGCAGGATTCTTCGCCCACGATAACTGCTCCGCTGCTCTCGACAATGAAGGGGAGTTTCCAGTTGGGCACGGCCATGGGGCAACCACTTAAAAGCAGGCGCGGGGTTCCGGCAGGAACCACCCCTTCACCGGCTGCAATGCGCTCTTCGATCTGATCACAAAGCGTATTGATGCTTTGGGTGAAACGAACCGGATCGTCATACATGGACACCTGATTGATCAGCAGGGCGTCACGGCCGGAGATTGGCGCGGGATCGGCATGGCGAAGGCGGTTGAGCCGCTGCAGGGCACGTCTTTTCTCATTGACCAGTTTAATTGCTGCCTGCAACTTTTCTTCGGTAATGGTGTTACCGGTGAGCTCTTCCAAAACGGCTTTATAGCGAATGACTTCACTTTTCCACAGGGCCCTGTCGCTGGCTGTTTTCCGCTGGGGCACCTCCAGAACCTCCATATTCACATGATCGGCAAAGGCCTCATAGGCTTTTTTCTTGCCATCACAGGTGGTCTCCCCGATCACCAGGTCGCAGGACTCGGTAAAGGGGCAGAGCCTTGCCAGTTTAAAACCGATAAAAGATTTGATCAGGGCGCAGGTGTTCCGGGGGACTAGTTGTTCGGCCTTATCCGAACCGACTTCGGCCCCAGAGCAGAGACCAACATGGACAGCCCCTGCTGCCAGGGTCAGTTCTTCAGGAACGAATACACAAAAGGTACCGATGATTTTACGGCCAGCAGCCTTGGCATCCTGTAATTCCTTGATGCGAAGCCCATGTACCTCGCTTAAGACAAAGTCAAGGTACTCCATCCCTTTGAGGCGTCCGCTCTGGGAGAGGTATATATCGTTATAAAACTTGCCAAGCACCGCCAGAAGTCCATCGTGGGCCGGGATATCAAGGTTAAGTTCTTCCCACATTTTCTGATGGGCTGATGTTGTCATAAAATTTCTCCAAATGCAGGCGATGCCTGTGCATTACAAATAGATCCAAAAGGGTGAGTTAGGGACGAAAAAGGACTTGTAGCACAGGCCGGCAAGACGCTGCAAATAGGAAATGTGGAATAATTCATTTGTTGTAAAAGGGATAACCTATGTCAACGAGGGGCGCAAAGTCGGTGATGCATCGCTGTGGGGTAAATCGCTGAGAGCCAGTCCCGAGATTTCTTGCCTTTAGTCGGGGAATGGTTAATATGTGGAGCACGAAACCAAAACATTGTTTTTGCTTATGAAAGCGCTTGTAAACGAGAATATGGAGGTCAAAGGATTATGCAGTCGCACATTGGAACGCGTGAGATAACCCGCGCAGAGGCACGTCAGGAGGCATCAACCGTTTTTCTGGCAAAGGTCTTCAACTGGATGGCCATTGGTTTGGGGGTAACAGGTGTGGTTGCCTATTTCTTGGGGCAGTCGGGCATGGTGCAAGCCCTTATTGCCAGCCCTGTCTTTATGATCTTGCTCTTGGTCGAGCTGGGGATGGTCTTCTTCCTTTCCGCCCGCATTGACAAGATCCAACCAGCGACTGCCACCGGACTCTTTCTTGGGTATTCGCTGCTCAACGGGGTGACGCTCTCCACAATCTTTTTGGCCTACACCAAGGCTTCCATTGCCGCCACCTTCATGGTCACTGCCGGAATGTTTGCCGCCATGGCAGTCTACGGCATGGTGACCAAACGGGATCTTTCCGGGGTGGGGTCTTTCATGTTCATGGGATTGATCGGCATCCTGATTGCCTCGGTGGTGAACATTTTTCTCAAGAGTCCGGCCGTCTATTGGGCCATTTCAGCCATCGGTGTGCTCGTCTTTACCGGACTCACCGCCTATGATGTCCAGAAAATAAAAAAAATAGGCGAAGAGGGCATTATGCAGCAGGGAGAAGGGGCCGTGCGCAAGGGGGCGATTATCGGTGCGCTTGCGCTCTATCTTGACTTTATTAATCTCTTTTTGATGCTTCTTCGCTTTTTTGGCGGCAGTAGAGACTGAACCGCCCTTCATTTTCCAGCTAAAAAATCAGGGGATCGATGCTGTCGATCCCCTTGTTTTTTTTGAAAGAGCTGGACCTTCTTCGCTCTCCTCTTTTTTTCTTCTTGACGCTTATAAATTTACATTATAAGGTCGATCAATTTTATTGTTTCCGGCCTATTCTAAGGCCGAGATGGAAGAGAAGCGCACATTCACAATGTGTCATTTATCATGTTCTGGGAGGTAATACGCTATGTCTGTTTATGTTATTGGCCACAAAAGTCCGGATACCGATTCTGTAACCTCTGCAATCGCCTATGCTGAGTTGATGAAAGCTAAAGGCGAGGATTATGTTGCCGCCGTCGCCGGTGGATTGAATCCTGAGTCCGAGATGGTATTGAAGCAGTTCGGTTTTGCCACCCCTGAGACCCTGACTGACGCTACCGGCAAACAGCTTGCTCTGGTTGATCACAGTGATCTGGCCCAGGCTCCTGACAATCTGTCTGCTGGCGAGGTTGTAGCTGTTGTTGACCATCACAAAATCGGTGATGTAACCACCAATCAGCCGATCTTTTTCTGTGCCATGCCTGTTGGCTGTACCGGTACCGTTCTGAAAACCCTCTATGATTTGGAAGGCATTGCCGTAGACCCGAAAGTTGCAGGTCTGATGCTGGCTGCTATCCTCAGCGATACCGTAAACTTCAAATCCCCGACCTGCACCGAGGCTGACAAAAAAGCCGTTGCAGAGCTGGCTGCTATCGCTGATGTGAAAGACACCGATGGCCTGTTCATGGAGATGCTGAAAGCTAAGAGTGCTGTAGCTGGCGTACCCCCCATGGATCTGCTCCATCGTGACTACAAAGACTTCGATATGAATGGCAAGAAAGTTGGTGTTGGTCAGCTTGAGCTGGCTACCCTGGATCAGGTTGCCGATATGCGCGAGGCTCTCTACGGTGCCATGAAAGAGCAGAAAGGTTCCGAGCGTCACACCGTACTGCTGATGCTGACCGACGTTGTTAAAGAGGGAACCGACCTGATGGTTATCTCTGATGACGATGCGTTGGTTGAGGGGGCTTTTGGTGGCAAACTCGACGGCAACTGCATGTGGATTGACGGCATGATGAGCCGTAAGAAACAAACTGTACCGAACCTGCAGAAAGCATTTGGCTGCTAAGACCGGACAGTTTTTTATATATAGTTCAGTTTATATATAAATTAAAGGCCGCCCATTTCGGGCGGCCTTTTCTTTTTTCTGAATCCGTAACGACGGCTTTTTTGTGTTCTAGTTGGTTGCAGGCGTCTCGCATTCAGCTCAGACCGCCGCATCGTGAACGTACGAATTTAAATTTTTTAGCTAAAGGGTGTCTTGAATAATTAGATTTTTCAATCAAGGCCAAGGATTGCGCAAAATTTTACCGCAGGCATATATGTGATATTCCGAGGATAAAATTTTAAGCGTGACGCAGGGATTGGAAGAAAAAGCAATTATTCAAGATTCCCTAAAAGGATGCAACCAGTCTTTTACCGTGCCTGGGGCTGTGCTTGCGCCTTTATCATGCGCCGCTTAGCCTGTTTGATGATATTTGCCACTAACGGGTCATCGCGCATTGAGTCTTTTATAGCCATAAAACGATTACTGTACATGTTGCCCTTGTTTGCGGTACCAGCGCTTTCTTTGTTTTGCCATATGCTGTGGCCATGCCATTCAATATCCAGAACGCCGATGAATTTTCCGCGAATATCGGTTTGACTGATCAAGGTGTTGCCGATTTTGATTGGAGCCTTGTTACCGGTCACATGCCCTGCCTGAAAAATACAATCGATAGCAGGAAAGCTGCGCGCAATTGCCATGTTGTCTGTCATTGGATAATTCGAAAGCAGCAGCAGGATATCGGCCTTCTTTTCAAGTTGTACGAGTAATTCCGGCAAGGTCTCTTTCCAGGAAGACATGCTGAGTTGCCTATCAGGGGGCATTGCCTTGTGATCAGTAAGCCCGATAAGAAAGACCTGCAGATCGCCCACCTTCTGCATCGTATACGGGGAAAACAGGGGGGCGCGACTTTTCCTGTTCAACAGATTAGCCGAGAGTAGGGTCGATTCGGGGGGACGATGAAGGGCAGAGAGTAAGGATACTCCACCACTTAGATCAAGTGTCCCCAATCCCATAACCCGTCCCCCCATTGTCTGGTGAGCCCGCACCATTGCCTTGGCTCTGATACGCGCTGCTGTTTGTTCACTGGCGGTAAAATTTTTATTGAGCAGCATGTTGCCACTGCTTACAAGTAGAGCAGGACGGTTGGGATCACGCATGAGCCCGCGAACCAGAGAAGCTTTTTTGGGCAGACCGCCCAAGCGGCTGTGGCCTCAGCCACACCCTTCAAGTTCCCCCATGGTGTCATTTGCGTAAATAATCCGCAGCGGGGCACCCAGAAGCTGTGGCGCTGCTGCCAGGAAAAGGAGCACCAACAGGGGCCAGAAACGAAAAAAATGAGAGGGATTGCGGGGCATGTTCAGGTCTTTTTTGTCCAGGTGCATTATATTGTATATGTTGAATGAGTATGAGAGAGCGCTGGTATCTTGCAACAGCTTGTTTTAAACCGAGCTTTTGCCTGCTAATGTTTGCCTTGCCTGTGATTCAATGATAACATTGCTGTAATTCGATTCAACCACAGATGCTTAATCGTACAAAGGAATACGAAGAATTTTTGAACTGTTATGTTTGTCGTTCTCGTCAATATCATGAGAACGACGTTCCTGAATTCGAAATTTTGACCTTTTACGAAACCATCATGTGGGGAAACCTATTGATCAACTGGCATGGCGCTGTTTGAGTGATGCGTATGCACGACAGAGAAAATGTTGACGAGGCTGTATGAAAGCACCTGTTGTTCTGCTGACCACCGACACAGCACAGGCGTTGACGATTCGTGCCGCCCTGTCCAACATGCGGGTCCTCCACTGTCAGCAGGTAGAGGACGTTCGCTCGATCTGCCAGAACCAAAGTGTTGCCCTGGTCCTTATTGTAGATGATCCCCCCCGTATCGACGGGCGTGAGGTCTTTGTTGAATTAAACGCAATGCAACCTGGGCTCAGCGGTATTCTGCTCGTGGCAGGGGAACCGACGGTCAGTGATTTGCAAGGAGCGCTCAATGCCGGATTTTCCGGGCTGGTCGAGTTGCTGTACGCCCCGGAGGTGCTTGAAAATGTCGTTCAGCAGGCTTTGCAGCGTTATCAGCTGAACTGGGATAATACCCGTTTGCGGACGCTTATTCCTCTCTACCGGTTGGGAGAGAAGTTCTTTGCTGCAAACAACGAGCAGAAACTCGTTGAGGAGTTGATGCAGGCAGTCATCGAGCAAACAGGGGCCAGCCAGATTTCTGTTATGCTTTATGATACAGAAGATGAGCGCTTACGCATCGTTGCCGCCAGAGGGTTGGATGCAGGACTGGTTGAGTCCATTCGGGTGGCACCAGGTGAGCAGATTGCTGGTTGGGTGTACAAACACGGAAAACCAGTCATCCTCAATAAAGAAGACCAACATATTTCCATGTTTGCTGATCTGCTTCAGCAGCCCGAGCTGGTCACGGCTATTTCTTTTCCCTTGCGTATCTCTGAACGGGTTATCGGTGTCTTAAATATTAGTCAAAAAACCACGGAAGAGCGATTCTCCTCTGCAGATAAGGAGATGCTCTCCATTGTCTGCAGTCAGGCCGCTAACGCTCTGGAGAATTTGCGATCCCGCCAACTACTGGCCCAGACGACCCGGATGCGAACACTGTTTGAACAGTATGTGGCGCCGGAGGTGGCTGAGCTGCTGCTTGCGCAAAAGACCGATTTGATGGAATTGGGGGAGATTACGGAGGTAACGGTCTTGTTTGCCGATATTCGTAACTTCACCCGCCTGGTTCAGCATGTGGAACTCCCCCTTTTGCGTCGGTTCTTAAACGAATTCTTCAGTATTTTTACAGAAACCGTTTTCCGCTATCAGGGAACGGTGGATAAATTCATGGGGGATGCGGTACTTTCTCTGTTTGGGGCGCCGGTTCAGCAGGAAAACCCTCATTTGGCAGCGGTGCAGGCTGCCTGGATGATTCGTTCCCGATTCAGGGAGCTGCAGGCACGATGGCTTGTCCAATCGATCGAGTTTGCCAAGGTTGACCTGGGGGTGGCGGTGACCTGCGGCCCCCTGTTTATTGGAAACATAGGCTCAGATCAGCGTCTTGATTATACTGTTATCGGAAATGCCGTTAATTTTGCCCAACGCCTGGCCGCAGAATCCACCGAATGTTGTATTTATATAACGCAGCCGGTGCGAGATGCCGTGGAAAGTGATTTTAGTGTGACCCCATTAGGGGATATGCAGTTGCGGGGTGTCGAAAAAACGATCTCGGTGTATGCGGTCTGTAACCAACACTGTGAATAGGCTCCCTGAAAGATCTCCCTAGTTTTTGTGCCCCCCCTGGTGATATCTCTGCCACCAGCTGGCCCGTTGTTTCTGATTGGTGCGCAGGGCCTTTTGAAGTGCCTTCATTTTTTTTTTGTTCGCATCTTCGATAAACTCCACTCCCATTTTAAAGGCTCGAATCTCACCCTGCTGAAAGAGGTCAAGCCAGACAGGACGTGCAAAAAGTTGGTAGTCGTCAAAATTTGGAGGCAAACTAATGCACAGCTCAAGCTCACAGCCGTCTCGTTCTTGCGTTGTGTGAAAGACATGGAAGCCATTTCGCATGACCTGGCTCATTAGAAGGCAGGCACCGTGTTGTGAAATGTCAATGATTCTACTGGAAAAGGGGCCTGCAAGGTGGTGACCGCTTTGTGGCTCCACCACCTGAATTTCCAGGGGGAGGAAATCAGTCAACCGAGGTGATCTGCGGGAGTCAGAACTCATAGCAACCTGTTCTTTATAAGGGACAATTTTTAGGGGGGTGAAAAATACAGCTTACCGGTGTATGATACCTTCCTTTGTAAAATAAGATAGCACAAACCTGTTAGTCTACATAGAGCATACCTGGTTTCTTTGAAGGAATACCAATGCCTTCGAGAATCCGGTTACAAGGCAGGCAGCGACAGCCTCTTTTGCGGCGTGCTGCCTGTTTTTTCTTTTGGAATCGTTGCGAGGGGGGCAATGAATTTACGTTGTCAGGAGCTGCTGCGCTCCCAGTGCTTTGTCGATGGCACCTGGACCGATGGTTCAGGGGCAGATCGCATTGCTGTATATAATCCCGCCACTGGCGCCTTGGTGGGCACAGTACCGGCCTTTTCCCAAAAAGAAACCCAGAAGGCGATAGATGCTGCTTCTCGGGCCTGGCCGGCCTGGAAAAGGCTGAGTGTTGATGAGCGATCCCGCATTTTGCGGTGCTGGTATGAGCTGATTGTCGAGCACCATCTGGATCTGGCTGTCCTTATGACACTGGAGCAGGGAAAACCCCTTGCCGAGGCACAGGGGGAGGTGCTGCATGGGGCCTCCTATGTGGAGTGGTTTGCCGAGGAAGCCAAGCGGATCTATGGCGATACCATGCCTATGGCCCAAAAGGGGAAACGTATTGTTGTCCTCAAAGAGCCTGTGGGCGTCTGCGCCGCCATCACTCCCTGGAATTTCCCCTCGCAGATGGTGACACGTAAGGCTGCTCCCGCTTTGGCCGCAGGCTGCCCTGTAGTGCTCAAGCCAGCAGCACGCACACCTTTTTCAGCCCTGGCTCTGGCTTTCTTGGCCCAGAAGGCCGGTTTCCCTCCAGGTGTTTTTAATGTGATCACAGGGCCTGCCCAGGAAATCGGCCAGGAGATGACAGCCAACCCTCTGATTCGAAAATTGAGTTTCACCGGTTCGACCGCTGTGGGCAAGCGACTTATGCGCGATTGCGCCGGCACCGTGAAAAAAGTATCGCTGGAGCTGGGAGGGCACGCGCCCTTTGTGGTCTTTGACGATGCGGATGTGGACGCTGCCGTACGTGGAGCAATGTCTTCAAAATATCGTAACTCAGGGCAGACCTGCGTTTGCGCCAATCGCTTTATCGTTCAGGAAGGGATCTATGCTGAGTTTGCGGAGAAGCTGGTTGCCGCAGTGCAAAAGCTCCAGGTGGGGAGTGGCTTTGACCAGTGCGTGCAGCAGGGGCCACTGATCGATCAGGCGGCCCTGGATAAGGTCGAAGCGCAGGTGGCAGATGCTGTGACTCTGGGGGCAGAGATCGCCTGTGGAGGTATGCGGGTAGGCAAGGCCGGATATTTTTACGCCCCCACCGTGCTCCTCGGTGCGACCAAGGATATGCGCATTGCCCGTGAAGAGACCTTTGGCCCTGTGGCTCCTATCTTCTCCTTTAAAGAGGATCGGGATGCTGTAAGCCTGGCCAACAGCACTCCCTACGGATTGGCCGCCTATTTTTACAGCCAGAATATCAACCGTATCTGGCGGGTGGCCGAAGCTCTGGAATACGGTATGGTCGGGATCAATACCGGACGGATGTCTTCAGAGGCTGCGCCCTTTGGCGGTATCAAAGAATCGGGCATTGGCCGTGAAGGCTCAAAATACGGCTTAGAGGAGTACTTGGAGCTGAAGTACCTCTGTCTGGGGGGGCTGGACGCTCCTCTGTAAGCATATTCTGGAGCTTGGAAGGCCGTTAGGTTAAGTGCTTAAGGTCGTCGCTGTCGACATAGGCATAGGCGCTGTGGTTATGTATGGATTCAAAACTCTCCACGCCTACGGAAAACCAGGCGACATCGGCAAGCGCCATCACCTGCTCAGCCACCATGCGCACGACATCCTCGACAAACATCGGCTGGGCATAGGCACGCTCTGTGACAAATTTTTCATCCGGCCGTTTGAGCAGCGCATAGATTTCACAGGACCCGCAAGCCTCAACCAGGCTTATCAGGTCTTCAAGCCAGATCATTGCCAGGGGGCGTATCCGAAGGGTGACCTCAGCTCGCTGGTTATGCGCACCGGCAGTACTGATTTCTTTAGAGCAGGGGCACAGAGTGGTCACCGGAACTCTGACGGTCAACAGTGGTTCTGGGCCAGTTGTGGCATCGGCGCTAAAGGAGCATTGATATTCCATCAGGCTTGCAGTTCCGGTGACCGGGGCTTCTTTCTTGAGAAAGTAGGGGAAATGCATCACCAGTTCCGCCGTATCGGCCTGCAGTTGCAGACGTACCTCGTTTAAAAGTTCAGGAAAAACACCCGAATGGATATTGGGCAGATAGCGGGTAAGTATTCCATGCATCAGGCCGACGCCGGAGGCCGCATGTTCTTTGGGGATCTGGGCCATCAGGTTCATGGTCGCGACGGTTTGCTGCATTCCGCCGTTTTTTTGAGGAATCTGTACCGGGCAGGTGAAGTCGCTAATACCGACGGATTGTAAAGACATGGGCAAATCTCAGGGGCTGTGCACAGGTTTTCAGCACTTATTTAGTACCCATCCAGAAACGGTCTTTTCGGAGTCAGGGCTTACCTGAACTTGAACAAAAATCCTCATTTCTTGATGGACACTATTTAGTGCGATTGCCTGTGTGTCCTTTGGGGTGGATAGGAAACGAGCAGTCGGGAGCTCACATACGATCTGAGTACTTATAGTACAACAGTTCAAATTTGTTTGTCACGGTTGCTGCGCAAAAGAAGCACCCCTTACTCGATTTTTACCCAATGGGCAAGACCTGCTTCTGTTTGTTCGTGTTCTGTTGTTTCTGGGCAAAAATAGGCCGTTTTTAGCATTCTTCTTTGTTTGATCCTGCTGGTAAACTGTGGTATTTTGGGCTTTATAATCAATCTGACCCCGTGAGTATTCATTGGTGTGTCAGCTTCGTTGTTTATGACATGCCGATTAAAGTACACCTTATCGGCTTGTTACGAACAATGAAGGTGGCGTGCGGATGGATTCCCCAAGGGGCGGCGAGTGAAACTGAACAACAAATGAACCAGCTTAAAAATCTCCGTCTCATTAAGAGAATACCTTGTTCAGTAACCACCCGCCGTCACGGATTCAGGATCAAAAAAACAGTGTGTAAATGGATATAGTTCGCATTGATAAATGGCTTTGGGCTGCCCGTTTTTTTAAAACCCGGTCTCTGGCCTCCAAAGCGGTCAGCGGGGGGCATGTCAGCCTCAATGGCAACCGAGTGAAGCCCTCGCGCTCCGTGCAGGTGGGCGATATCTTGGTGGTTCGTCGAAATTATATTGAATTTACCCTTGAGGTCGTCGCCCTGAGTGAGAAGCGGGGACCTGCCAAAATAGCACAGAGCTTGTATGAAGAGACCGCCCAGTCAATTGCCAAAAGGGAGATGTTGGCTGAGCAGCGGCGTATACTCAAACTGCAAGGCAAACCGCCCGAGCGGCGTCCGGAAAAACGTGAACGGCGAAAAATCCGCCAGTTTTTAAAAAAAGAGTAGGTTATTGAAGGAGCGAAGATGAGAAAAGTTGAGCGGGCGTTAATCAGCCTGACCGATAAATCGGGATGTGAGGATTTTGCCAGAGCCTTGGCTGAGTTGGGAATTGAAATCCTCTCCACCGGCGGAACTGCCCAGAAGCTGCGTTCAAGTGGCCTGGAAGTGAAGGATGTTTCCGAGTTCACCGGCTTTCCCGAGATGCTCGATGGTCGGGTCAAAACCCTGCACCCGTTGGTTCATGGCGGTATTCTAAACCAGCGCGAAAATGCCGAACATCAGAAGCAGTGTGCGGAGCATGGGATCAAGCCCATTGATATCATAGCTGTGAATCTCTACGCTTTTTCAAAAACTGTAGCCGATCCCAACTGTAGCCTGGATGATGCCATTGAAAATATCGATATCGGTGGTCCGACTATGCTTCGAGCCTCCGCAAAAAACTTTGAAGATGTGACCGTTATTGTCGACCCGGCAGATTATGCGGTGGTTCTCGAGGAAATCCGTGCCCAGGGCAATACCACCCTCAAAACTCGCTTTCGTCTTGCCTGTAAGGTCTTTGAGCTGACTTCCGCCTACGATACGGCCATTATAGAGTGGTTGCGCAAGGTCGACCCGGAGACCAATGGATACTTTACCCGGGGAGAGGGCGATGCTTAAGGTGGCGGTCCTGCTCTCTGGAAGCGGCAGAACGCTTGATAACTTCCACGAGCGCATTCAGGCAGGTAACCTCCAAGCCGAGATCCAGGTGGTTATCTCCAACGTTGAGTCAGCCTTGGGGCTGGAAAAGGCTACCCGCTATGGCTATCCGGCCTTTTATGCCAAGGATAACGCTTCGATCAACACGCTGTTGGCTGATTACAAGGTTGATATGATAGCCCTTGCCGGCTACCTCAAGCTCTATACGCCTCCGGAAGCGTTGAACAGGGCCGTGCTCAATATCCACCCCTCGTTGATTCCGTCTTTCTGCGGGGCTGGGTATTACGGGCACCATGTGCATGAGGCGGTTAAGGCTCGTGGGTGCACGGTCAGCGGCTGTACCGTTCATTTTGCCAATGAGTTGTATGATCAGGGGCCTATTGTCCTCCAGCGCTGCGTTGCACTTGAGGACGCGGACACGCCCGATGATATTGCCGACAAAGTTTTTGCCGTGGAGTGTGAGGTCTACCCCGAGGCGATCAACATGGTCGCCGAGAAGGGGATTGATTATTTTTGGAAGAAGGTGAGAACATGACGACCCAGACCATCATGATCGAAAGTGATATCGAACGCAGCCTGGATCGAATCAGCTTGGAGATTGTTGAACGTAACCACGGGGTTGCTGATCTGTCTATCGTTGGTATCCATACTGGTGGAGTCTATTTGGCAAAGCGGATCAAAGAAAAGATCGAAGAGCGGGAAAATATAGAATTGCCCGTTGGCTCTATTGATATCACCCTCTACCGGGATGACTGGAGCCTTATCTCACAGAATCCGATCGTAAAAAAATCCGATATCGGCTTTCTTTTAGAGGACAAGCGGGTCATTCTGGTGGATGATGTCATCTTCACCGGAAGAACTATCCGTGCGGCGATGGATGCCATCATGGACTATGGACGCCCGCTTTCCATCGGGCTTGCGGTCCTTGTTGATCGTGGAGGACGCGAGCTGCCCATTCAGCCCGATTATGTGGGAATGGCTGTGACTCCCACTCGGAACGAGCGGGTAGATGTCTTGTTGCGTGAACATGATGATCGGGATGCTGTGGTACTCTCCCCACAGTAATCAAGACACTCTCAGGAGTTTTTACTCCCTTCGATTCCATGATAGATCCGGCTGAGAACAATACCATCCCCCCAGACTTGAGAAGCGTATGCCAGCGCATTCGGGAGAAGGCAGAGAGCTACGAGAAGTACAACTTCTCCCAGGGGCGTAACGATTTTCTCAAGGCTTTTTTCGATCTGGCTCAGGAGTATGACAGCCTGGACGATTTCTACCGGATCTGTGTGTCTGTGCCACTGGCCCTGGTTGGGGTTGCCAGTTCACTGTATCTTTGCCGGGGGGATGAAGGGTTGCAGTTGATCTGCTCAAGTGAGCGAGGAGTACTGGAGCACCCGGAACCTGCCCGTTTTCCCATACAGCAGAGCGATACCCCCTACGAGATGGCCGGGGCCTTTATGGTGCCCATCTTCAGCAAGCATCCCTATGAGCGAAGCGATAAGGAAGCTCAGTCTGCGAAGGGGAGAGAACAGATCCGCATGTGGAATAATCTCCACGGGTTGTGTGGCGGTTCACGTATCCTGGGAATGTATGTAGTGCGGCAAAAAGGAGGGCTTTCAGAAGTTGATAAATTCTTTTTTGCCAAATTTGCAAACCGTATCGGCTATAACCTGGATAATCGACTCATTGCCCGCCAGAATATCGAGCGATTGAAATTCATTAACACCCTGGTGATCGATATTGAGCACAATATCATTGTGCCCAACATGTATTTTCGCCACCTTTTCAATCAACTCAAGAAGAAGATCGGGCTGATTGATGAGTTGAAAAATGAGATTGTTACAAGTCACGAACCGGATTCACTGCCCGGAACCTGCGTGCATTGCTGCGGCAGGTTGCAATCGCTTCAGGATGAACTGTTTGAGTATTACCAGGAGATCGTCAAACATCACGCCAATATGAGCCTCTTTATTGAGAGCCTGTTTCGGCGCGAACATTTCGAGCGCGGGCACCTGGTGCTGCATCCCAGGCGTTGTTTTGTGGAAAAAGAGGTGATAATTCCACAGTTGGAACATTATGCAAGCCGTCTTAAGGTTGCCAATGTTTCGGTGGAGCGTCCTCGGAATATGTATGAGGAAGAGTTTCCTATTTTTGTGGATATCGGGTTGTTGGCACAGGTCTATGCCAATCTTTTCTCGAACGCGGCCAAGTATACAAAAGAGGTTATCGATCACACCGGGCTCCCGCGCAAAGCTGTGGCCTATGGGCGGGAAGTCGTCGAAAATTTTAACCGTACCGGCCAAAAGGGGATTAAGTTTAATGTTTTTACCACCGGCCCCAACATGGACATTGAGGAGGGCAATCGTCTTTTCCAGGAGGGGATGCGTGGCGATGACGATTCGGCCATTCCAGGTACCGGGCATGGGCTGTCCTTTATCCGTTTGGTGGTTGAAATGCACGGTGGTCAAGTCGGATATGAACCTACCCCCGAAGGAAACAACTTCTTTTTTATCCTCCCCATACCACCACTCGACTACCCATTGATGCTCAATACAACCGTTGACTAACAGCAAACAACAGTGCATGAAATTTCCAATTTGGTTTGCCGGTGACGGTGTGTCGTTTGTCTTTTTTCCTTCCTTTCTCTCTGTATGAATCAACAAGATAGATCATCCATGGAACTGCTCGCTCCGGCTGGCAGTGTTGCCGCCTTTGAGGCCGCGTTGCGTGAGGGGGCGGATGCCGTTTATGTCGGTTCCCCCGGACTGAATGCCAGGGCTTTGAGTCGTGATTTTACCTTTGGGGATATCGCAGGCATGACCAGGTATGCCCAGGAACAGGGAAAAAAAATCTACGTGGCTATGAACAGCCTGGTCAAAGAGAGCGAGGTGCCCCTGGCACTGGAATCGCTACACCAGTTTGCTGCCATCAAACCGGATGCCCTTATTATTCAGGATTTGGGCCTGCTGTACCTCGCCCGCCGGTATTTCCCGCAAATCAAGGTGCATGCCTCCACTTTGATGACCGTCAATACGGCAATGGCCGCAACGTATTTTAAGCAGCTTGGCTTTGAACGGGTGGTACTGGCACGAGAGCTGAGCCTGAAAGAGATAGCCGCCATTCATGCCCAGTGCGGAGTGGAGCTTGAGATTTTTATTCATGGAGCCATGTGCTTTAGTTATTCAGGTCTCTGCCGTTTTTCCAGTTTACATGGCGGTAAATCAAGCCTGCGCGGTCAATGTGTCCAACCCTGCCGCAGAAGCTACGATTGGGTGTCATCGGGAAAAAAGGGGCGCAGTTCTGGAGGGAAGAAAGGAGGGCATCTCTTTTCCATGAACGATTTATGCGGTATTGAGGCGCTCTCCTCGGTGCGGAAGACCGGTGTGGTCAGCCTGAAGATTGAAGGGCGGCTGAAATCCGTTGCCTACGTGCGCAATGTCGTCCATGCCTATCGTTTGGTTTTGGACGGTTTGGATCAGCCACCAGATGAGCAGAAACGCATTCTCAAGGAGGCTGGGCGCTCCCTGGACCAGGCCATGGGCCGAAAACGCTCGACCGGTTTTTTTATCAGTGGCCAGGAGGGACGTCTTATTCAGCCAAATCTCGCCGGAAGCAGCGGTGAGCTGGTGGGGAAGGTGACAAAAATTGAACAAAGTAAAGGGCGCTCACCGAAGCGGCGTCCCCTTCGACTCCAGGTTACCCTGCAGGCACCACTCAACAACGGGGACCGGCTTCGTCTCTACGAGGAAAAGAGTGGTGCACGTAAAAGCTTTACTTTGCGTACAATGGAGTTTAAAGGAAGGCGGGTGGAACGGGCTGGTAAGGGGCAACAGGTCACCATTCTGGCTGCAGATTTAGATTTGAGCCTCCAGAAGGGGGGGCATGGGCTCCTGTTTCGGGTGGATCTAAGTGCTCGTTCTGACAAACAGAGTCAGGCTGTGAAACGAAAGATTGCAGCGCTTGAAGAGCCCATGATTCCTCAGGAGACCATCCAGCGTCAGCTGCAGGAGCTTGGCATTGGCCCCCTGGTACACGCTGCTGAAAAAAAGAAACGATATCGCCACGGGAGCCAGGGGAAGACAAGGTCCACACCCATGCCCCAATGGTGGCTGAAGGTTTCATCACTGGAGCATGCCCGGCAGCGATTTCCCTTTCAGGTGAGTCGTGTTGTCCTGGAGCTCAACCCGTTGAACCTGGAGCGTTTTCTACAACTGGCTGCTGCTCGGTTCGAGTCACTGCCGTATCAGCTGGTCTGGGCACTCCCCCAGGTCATGCAGGAGGAACAGCTCGCCTGGCAGCAGCAGGCGATCAGGCAGTTACTGGAGAAAGGGAGCACCGGCTTTCAAATTGGCCATATAGCGCAGATGGCCCTTTTGGGCGAGCAAACGCACCGGGACCTGGAAATCTTTGGAGATTATAGCTGTAATCTGCTGAACTCGCCTGCTCTTCTCCAGTATCAGGATGCTGGCCTGGCTGGTGTCCAGTTTTCTTTGGAGACCGATCGTGCGACACTGCAGCAGGCGCTTGCCAGCCGTCAGGATTTGAGAGGGGATGACGCGGGGAAGAAAATGCAGGTCGGCTTATACGTCTATGGACGACCGCCGCTTTTTTCTGCGCGCTTAGATGCGCCCCATTTTCAGGGACAAAGGAGTTTTGTCAGCAGTAGGGGAGAGCGGTATTATATTGACCGTCGACCTGAGGCTGTCTACGCCTATGCACATATGAGTTTTTCTTTGCTTGCCTACACAGAAGAACTTTCCCGAATGGGACTTGATTACTTTGTCGTTGATATCAGCAACGGCGCCGTGAAGCGGGAGAGTATGACAGTAACGGCTTTAATACACGGTCGCGGTGATTTACCGGAAGTTATTTCTGGCAATTATGCCGGAGTGTTGGCGTAGATTCCCTGAGTATACCCTTCCTGCATTTGTATATCTGTCACTCCAGCTGCAAAACAAGACACAAAGGCCTATCGGCCTAAAAAATCATTTTCTTTCTGCCTGGTCAAAAGACCGGAATACTTCATGTCAAATAGAGAAATATTACGACGCATGGCTGATGTCCTCAAGCCATATATCCGTAGCCTGCTCATCGCTATGGTGGCAATGATTGTTGTCGGTGGGTTCAATGCCCTTCAAGCCTACATGGTCAAGCCGCTACTGGATGAAATTTTTTTTAATAAAAATGGATCGCTGCTTTCCTTGCTCCCCTTGGGGGTGGTTGTCGTTTTCGTGGTAAAGGGGGTGTTCTATTTTCTTTACACCTACCTCTTGGAGAAAGTCGGGCTCGGGGTTATTCGTGATTTGCGTCATGCTGTATATGCCCACATCAACACCCTGTCGCTCAGTTATTTTCATAAAACCCCCACCGGTAAAATCATTTCAAGAATCATCAATGATGTGAATTTACTTCAGAGATCGGTGAGCTATGCCCTTATTCAGCTTTTACGGGATCTCTGTTCTGTCGCCGGCCTACTGGGAGTCATCTTTTATATGGATTGGCGTCTTGCTCTCATCTCGCTGGCTTTTATTCCACTATCCGTTGGCCCGATCGTTTTTTTTGGGCGTCGATTTCGAAAAATCAGTGTTGTGTATCAGGACAACATAGGAGAGGCGACAAGTAACCTCCATGAAACAATTGGAGGGGCCCGTATCGTCAAGGCCTTCAGCATGGAGAAAGAAGAGGTGCAGCGTTTTGCGGGCAAGCTGCAGGAGATCATGGACACCATGTTGCTCGATACAAAAAACAGAGCCCTCTCTCATCCTCTGACAGAATGTATCGGTGGATTTGGCATGGCTTTTATTATCTGGTTTGGTGGTCGAGAGGTCCTTAACGGGCACTCAACGCCAGGCACCTTTATGTCGTTTCTTACCGCCCTCATCCTTCTTTATGAGCCGATTAAAGGAGTGAGTAAAATAAACTCGACTTTTCAACAGGGAGCGGCTGCAGCGGGGCGAATTTTTGGTTTGTTGGATATTGAGCCTGAAATACAAGAACGTTTGGATGCTGTAACACTTCCACCTTTTGAGCGGGAAATTGTGCTCAAGGATGTGACCTTTTGCTATGAACCGAATCGACCTGTTCTTCAATGCCTTAACCTCCGTTTGAGCCGCGGTGAGATATTGGCAATTGTAGGCCCCAGTGGAAGCGGTAAAACCACGCTTGCCAACCTTATTCCACGCTTTTATGACGTTACCGAAGGATCACTGAAAATTGATGACCATGAGATACGTGATCTGACCCTGCATTCATTACGTTCCCAGATAGCGCTGGTTACTCAGCAGACCATTTTGTTCAACGATACAGTGAGAAACAATATTGCCTACGGACGAAAATCCTGTACGGAAGAAGATGTTCATCAAGCCGCCAAAGCAGCATTTGCGTATGAATTCATCAAGGATCTTCCCCAGGGGTTTGACACGGTTATAGGGGAGTCCGGTTCACGACTTTCCGGAGGACAGCAGCAAAGGGTCTCCATTGCCCGGGCAATCCTAAAAGATGCTCCGATTTTGATTCTTGATGAAGCAACCTCCTCACTGGATACAGAGTCAGAACGTGAAGTGCAGCGTGCCTTAGAGAACTTGATGCAAAACAGAACCACGATCATTATTGCCCACCGCCTTTCAACGGTAAAAAACGCAGATCGAATAATTGTTCTGAAAGATGGCCACCTCGTAGAAGAAGGCACACATGAGAGTCTGCTGGCACTGCAGGGTGAGTATCACGCTCTTCACAGGCTGCAGTTTAGTCATGCTCAAGAGCCAGATAAGATGGTAGAAGCTCATGCCTGATACAGTACTTAAAGTCCTTGTCGTGCGGGACGGTCGACCTGGACACGAAAAGCAATCATTGGGGATTGTCGCTGCCCTGAAAGAAGAATATGGCGTTGAGGTCCGGGAGATCTTTATCAAGCCTGGCTACAAGGCAATCCTCAGGAGTTTATCCCTGCTTGTGGGATCTCTACCAGCGGAGATTGCGAAGTTTTCTCCTGATTTAATCGTGGGGACGGGAAGCCATACACACTTTATCATGCTGGCATTACGAAAACGTTTAGGGGGACGCACAGTCGTCTGCATGTCACCAATGAAGGTCATCCGGAATTGGTTTGATTTGTGCTGTATTCCCCGACATGATGAGGTTGAGGAAGGCGACAATGTTCTGTTTACCGATGGTCCTCCTGGCTTAAATAGCAATAAAAAGATCCATGACCTCAAAAAGGGCCTGATCCTTGTTGGTGGGATTGACGAAAAAAGTCATATCTGGAGCAGTGAAAAGATCTCTAAGACTATTGTTGACGCGATACAGCAACATCCACAATACCAGTGGACGTTGACGACCTCTCCTCGAACACCGTCTGATTTTCTCCAAGTTTTTTCATCATTTTGTCCAGATAAGGAAGCTTTAACTCTTGCCCCTTTTTCTGAAACACCACCTGGCTGGCTCGAGAAACAGTTGGAGGTCAATAACTGGGTCCTGGTCACTGAAGACAGTTTGTCTATGCTTTTTGAAGCACTCTCTGCCGGATGCTTGGTCGCGACTATCCCTGTTACCTTTAAGACCGAGAATAAATTTGTTCGTTGTATCCAAGACCTTAAAAGTCGTCATCTCATAGCCTCCGAGATCGGGGACAGCGGCACGCAACATGGGGTTGAGTTGAATGAAGCAAAGCGATGTGCAAAAGAAATTACTGCAAGATTTATTCACGAGAAACCGATAGTGTAACTCTTCGTCAATACCTATGGAAAAAAAGATAACTGTTGCCCAGATATTACCTGATCTTTACGAAGGAGGGGTGGAACGAGGAACTGTTGATTTGAGTAAATACCTCGTCGAGCATGATGTCAATGCGCTTGTTATTTCAGGCGGTGGCCCCATGGTCTCCCAGCTTGAAGCGATAGGTTGCAGACACCTGAAACTCAACGTTGGGGAAAAGAAACCTGCAACATTGTTTTCAATCAGGAAATTACAGGAGATTATTCTTGCTGAAAAAATAGATATAATACATGCCCGGTCAAGGGTCCCTGCATGGGTTGCTTATCTAGCGTTAAAATTGATGAAAAAAACGCAACGACCAAAATTTATAACAACATTTCATGGGTTTTATTCAGTAAATAAATATAGCGAAATAATGACAAAAGGAGAAGTCGTTATAGCTGTGTCTCATGTTATTAGAAAACACATAGAAGAAAATTATAAAATTTCATCGGGGAAAATACAAGTTATTAGCCGTGGCCTTGATACAAGTATTTTTTCGAAAAATAATGTTGCAATCGATCGACAGCAACAATTATTGCAGAGATGGAATCTACCCCAGGACGATATCCCCTTGATTATGATTCCGGGCAGAGTCTCTTCATGGAAGGGTCAAGATGTCTTTATTAAGTGCTTAGCCCTCATAAAAAAACTGCCCTGGAAAGCTGTTGTTGTTGGCGGTTATGAAAAAGGAAGTCGGTATACCGAAAGGTTGCATGCCCTTGTCAGAGAATCAGGATTAGAGCAGCGAGTACACTTTGTCGGAACATGTACGGATATGCCTGCGGCATACAATTTGGCAAGTGTTATTGTTTCAGCATCATCAGGCCAGCCAGAGGCCTTTGGTCGAATAGCTATTGAGGCACAGGCTATGGAAGTGCCAATTATTGCAACTGCCCATGGCGGTTCACTAGAAACTGTGCTTGATGAAAATTCTGGATATTTAGTCAAACCAGGGGACCATGAAGACATGGCAGGAAAAATTCAACTCGTTCTCGAGGATGCAAATAGGGCAACACGCATGGGGATCAAAGGACGAGATAATGTCATGCGTAATTTTAGTCTGGAACGAATGTGCTCTCAGACGGTTGACGTATATAAAAAAATATTAAGTTGACTTGTATGAAATTAGAAAACAATTATGGCGAAGCATAAATAAGATCCTGGGTACTATTAGCATGCTTAATGGTGAGATCTGTAATAACGTAGAAATACTATCTGTATCGTACAATAGCTATGATTCATTCTGTAATAAATCATGGGAAGGAATTTTAAATCAAGATTGTGTTCAAGTAACAGTGGTCGATAATAATAGCCCTGACCAAAGTGGCAAAAAAATAAGAGAAAAATTTAAAAAAATTCGTGTATTCAATTTATCACAAAACATTGGGTATGGAAGAGCCCTTAATTTTGCAATAAACAATTCAGACAAAAGATTTGTCTTAGTCGTTAATCCGGATATTAAATTTGCTTTAAATGATCTAGTAAAATTAGTCGGAATTGCAAAAAATGATGCAACATCAACCAGAATTTGGGCCCCATCTTTAGAAAGAAGAGGGGGCGATGACGACTACTCGGAAGATGTCGAACACGTTTCTGGGGCTGCTATGCTGCTGGACACAGAGCAAATGGAACAATTTTTTGATGAAAACATATTTCTTTTTTTTGAGGAAACAAGTCTATGTAAGGATGTAATTAATTCAGGAGGGAAGATTAAATTGTGCCCATCTGTTTTTTTTGACCATATTGGTGGGGCATCCTCTGATGATTCAATGCAAATTGAATGTTTAAAAGCATGGCATTATGCTTGGTCTCGATGCTATTTTATGAATAAATATAAATTATTTACTTACTATAATACTATGTATAAGATGTACTTTGAGTATAAAATTCAAAGTATCATAAATTTAAATTCAGTGAAAAGAAAATTATATAAAGTGAAGTCTGAAGGGGTTAGAGCCTTTATGCAGGGAAGAACGGCCTTTGATAAAAATGGGGCACCATTTATTTCAGATTTGTGGTGTTGAGTGGATCTGAGTTTCTTCTTTTCTCTTTCAAGTAGTATGTTTTTCCTGGTTAAGGTGTATTGATGAAAAAAATTTATATGCACATTGGCTGTGAAAAAACAGGGTCAAGTGCATTACAGTTATGGCTCCATCAGAATGCTGCCTGTCTTTTGGAAAACGGTATTTATTATCCAACATTTACTCGTAAAATTACTGGCCAATATACAATTACATCGGGCAATGGGGCTGAAGCTGTTAAAGCTATCAATAAAGAAAGGGGGGCGAGGTTTTTTGAACATTTGTTTGCAAAGGGAGATGAAGATGTGCTGCTTTCTTCGGAGCAGTTTCAATCCCTCACTGATCAACAATTAGTTGGCTTGAAAAACCTGTTTGAATCTTTGGAGATTGAGCCAGTTGTTATCGTATTTTTACGAGATGTTTATGATGTGTTATATTCCAAGTATAATCAACTTGTAAAAAGGCATTTTTTTGAAAAATCTTTTTCGGAGTATATTTACTCTTTAAAGGAAGTTGAGCAGATATCGGTAGTTGATAAGTGGTCACGGCATTTTTCTCAAATAAATGTATTGCACTATAATTCAAATAAAAAAAATCTGGATAGCGCTTTTTCTAAAGTGCTCGGGTTAAATGAGTGTTTAATCCAACCTATGAAAAAAGTTACTGTTAACCGTTCGTTAAATTTTTTTGAGATCGAACTTATGCGAATGGTTAACATGGTTTATAATAAAAAAATTTATAAAAAGAATTATGATTTTCCTGAAAAAATAACAAATAAACTCATAAAAAATAGCCCTGAGAAATCTGTGTCTATTTTTTATGATAAAAAAGTGGAACAACATATAGCTGAATCATTCTCTGGGGACATTGATAGAGTCAATAAAGAATATTTTAATGGTAAGAAAATATTACAGGTATTTGATAAGGGGGGGAAGCTATATTCAGAGAATATTCCGACTATAGAAAGCGAATACAAAATTATTTTGGAAGAAATAATTGATTCTCAATTTTCGCTGCAGTTTTGGTGGAAGAATTATTTAGAAAATATTTCACAAAAAATTAAAAATTTTTGTTCGTAATTATTTGCTTGCAATGTCATTTCGTAAAATATTTTTTTATTTGCGCTATAAAAAAAACATCGTAGGAAGCGACTTTCAAGTAGGAAAGCGCGTATTTGTTAGGAGTTTTCCTTTTAATGATAAAGATCTTACGATCCTCTTTAAAGGGAATAACGTCTTGATGAATGACGTGATCATTCAGGGGAGTGGGCAACTTGAATTGGGAGTAAATACCTATATTGGCTCTTTTTCTGTGATTGGCTGCAACGAGAAAATTATTATCGGTGATAACTGCATGATAGCCCAAAGTACGTCAATACGGGATACCGACCACGCCTTTTCACGCCGTGACATGCCCATGAATCAGCAGGGAGTCTCTACCTCACCGATTGAAATTGGCGATGATGTATGGATAGGTCATGGTGCTGTTATCACAAAGGGGGTCACTATTTCTCGTGGTGCTATAATTGGTGCGAATGCGGTGGTGACAAAAGATGTGCCGGAGTATGCCATCGTGGGGGGAGCACCAGCTCAGATCATACGGTATCGTCCTTGAAGTATCGGACTTCTTTCAGACGTGTAACTCGCTTTTAAGGGAATTGTAGTATTAAAATTACCCGCTGGGACAGGAATAAATATTTATGAAGGTAATGCAGATAATGCTCTCTGAGGGGTTCGGCGGGGCGGAGAGGCTGTTTGTTGATTGTTGCTTTGCGCTTGCTGAAGCAGGAGTTGACGTTATTGCTGTCTGTCACCCTCAATTTGTCGAAATGGATAAATTACGCCATGATAAAATTACCATCGCAACATTAAAAGTCCATTTCGATTATAGTTTTTTGGCTACAATTAGGTTGGAAAGGATCGTCTCTAGATATCAGCCCGATGTGATTCATACCCATTTATGCAGGGCGGCGATGATTGGAGGGCGTGTTGGGAGAAAGTGTAGAATCCCAGTGGCGGCAAATATACATAATTACATAAAGCTGAAATATTATAAAAATATTTCTAAATTTATTCCAGGGACTGCTGATCAAAAAAAATATTTGATGTCACTTGGGGTTAAATCTGTCGATATTGAAATTGTGCCGCATTTCTCCTTGTTAGATAGTGGTACTGAAGTGCAATACAAAAAGAGTAATGTAATTATTAGCTATGGCCGATTTGTCAAAAAAAAGGGATTTGACCTGCTTCTTGCTGCGGTAAAACTCATTACTGATCAGGGGGGAGATGTTCGTTTGTTGCTTGGTGGTGATGGCCCTGAGAGATTACATATTGAACAAAAAATATCTGCCTTAGGGCTTGAGTCAAAAGTAGAACTCGTTGGATGGGTTCATGATGTTGGCCATTTTTTGGAAAAGGGGGATGTCTTTGTCCTGCCATCACTCGACGAGCCTTTTGGTATTGCTGTTTTAGAGGCCATGGCTAAGGGGAAGGTTATTGTATCTTCCAAAACAAAAGGGCCTCTTGAAGTCCTGGATCCTGGCTCGGCTTGGTTGTTTGATATTAATAACGCTCAAGATTTGGCTCATTCCATTCTGTTGGCGTTAAATTCACCTGAAGAGGCTGTGAAGAAAGCAAAGAAGGCTATGCAAATTTATGAAGATCAATATTCTTCAAAATCGATTGTTCCTCGATATATTGCCTTGTTTGAAAGCATGTGTTGAAGCCTTTCTTCTTGAATTTTATGAAAATTTTACATGTAGCCAATTTTAGCGAAGGGAAATTTGGAGACGCACTCTATAGTACTGACCGAAAAATTAGTAATGGATTAATTCGAAACGGGCATTATGTGTACAACTTCTCTTACCGTGATGTTGCCAGAAGTCTGAATCTTTTTCATTCTTCAAAATATGGACGTCAGTCCATGGTGAAAGCCTTTTTAAAGACAATTGAATCGGTAGAACCTCAACTGTTACTTTTGGGACATAGTGAATTACTGCGGCCTCAAGACCTTGTAGCAGCTCGGAAACAAAATCCTCACATGAAAATAGCCATGTGGTGGGTTGATGATCCTTTTCCAGCAGATCGTATTGCTCTTTTGAAAGAGAGAATGGGGGTAATCGATGTCTTGTTTACAACCGTTGGTGTTGATCCCGTTATAAAAGCACTTGGCGATAGGAAAAAAACGGTTGTTGCTTATTTCCCTAATATTATAGATAAAACTGTTGAGATCGGACGAGCTTTTGATGTCAGCCAACACATCCATGATCTCATTTTTATTGGTCACGCAACTCCTGAACGACGCTTTATGTTGCAGACTTTATCTTCTCTCTCCCATCAGTTTAATATAGGTATGTATGGTGGAAGTAAAGACACCAAAATTTTCGGGAAGAACTATATAAACAAGTTGTCCAACTCAAGGATGGGCTTGAATTTTAGTTGTTATAACGACGTCTCTTTGTATTCATCGGACCGTTTGGCTCATCTTGTTGGTAACGGATTACTCACTTTTACTCCTCAGGTCCCCGACCTTGACCTCCTTTTTTCAGACGATGAGGTCGTTTACTTTACAGACTTGGATGATCTCGTTGTTAAGGTAACTTCATTTCATAATGATTGGGAAAAAGGGCGGTTGCATGCACAACGTGGGTATGAAAAAGCCCATACTTCATATAACGAATGTCGAGTCACCCGGTTTTTTCTCGAGACCATCTTCGAAGAGCCTTTTACAGAGCAATATGAATGGCAGGATCAGGTGGTATCGTAGCTTTGTTTTGATTTTTCCTGACTCCGTGAACGTTCATCTCTTTATCTAACAAGGTTAGTTTATGTTTTCTATTGTTATACCAGTCTACAACGAAGAGGATTCTCTACAGGAATTATGTGCTGGCATTATTGCCGTTTCTGAAAATATTTCCATTCCGGTTGAAATTGTTTTTGTGAACGACGGGAGTACTGACGGTACCCAGGCTGTAATTGAAGAATTGGCTCGTCAATACCAAGGGATCCGATACATCGTCTTTCGTAAAAATTTTGGTAAGTCTGCAGCCTTAAACGCTGGTTTTAAGCATGTCAGTCATGAGATAGTCTTCACCATGGATGCTGATTTGCAGGACGATCCCCTTGAAATTCCAAAATTTTTAGAGGCGATAGAAAATGGCGCTGATGTGGTCACCGGCTGGAAGGAAAATAGGCGGGATCCCATAGAGAAGACACTGCCTTCCAGATTTTTTAACTTCATAACCTCCAAGTTCAGTGGTTTAAAGCTGCATGATTACAACTGTGGCTTCAAGTGTTACCGCAGGGAGGTTTTGGAAGAAATCGATATTTATGGTGAACTGCACAGGTTTATTCCTTTTCTGGCCCATAAAAAAGGTTTTCGGGTTGCTGAGGTTCCTGTTCTCCATCATCCACGCAAATTTGGCCATTCGAAATTTGGTCTGGAGCGCTATGCCCGTGGTTTTTTCGATTTGCTCACTGTCATCTTTATCACCAATTACCTGACGCGGCCCCTGCACCTTTTCGGACCTGTTGGAGCACTTTTTTGTTGTTCCGGTTTGGGACTTTTTTCTTATCTTTTCTGTTTTCGCTGGGTTATGGGCAAGTCCATTGGGACCAGCCCTCTGTTTGCACTCTCTATTCTTGCCATTGGTATTGGTTTTCAGATCATTACCGGTGGCCTGCTGGCTGAACTTCTAGTGCATCACAAGGAAAAACGGGGAAAAGCCTCCTACGCGATCCTGCGCTCGAATCTGGAGCAGGAACCCAACCTGACTGGTGAGTAACCCTGTATGTCTCCTGCATTTCCCGCTGAAAACAGTGTCCCTGCGTTGAGCAGTTTTTGAGATATTTCCCCTTGAAAATAATTAAGTTTTTTTCAACCTCTGTCGTGGCAACTGCCCTGGATATGGGTGTCTATACACTGCTTCTTGGCACCTTAGAGCCGTATTGTGCAAATATGTTCAGTGCCTCTTTGGGCATGGTCGCTAACTTTGTGATGCAGTGGTTCTGGGTTTTTCGGGCAACCCGCAGATGGTATGTGTCCTTTGTTTTTTCAGCCATCTTCTCTGTTATTGGCGTATTTTTAAGCAGCTTGCTTGTGTTTCTTTTGACAACCAAGACCCTGCTTGAGGATGCTCCCCTTGTTGCAAAGTGTCTGGTGGTCGTGGTTATCTTTTTTTATAATTTTTTAACGAAAAAGTTTTCTTTTGGAGATTAATCTGTGACGGACCAGAAAATAAACAAGATCGGGCCGGTGGATGCATTTACCCTGTTCATTGTTCTCTTTTTTGGTGCGCAGATCATTCAGCGACTTTTCCTTTCACCAACGCTCTCGGTGGATGAAGCCGAGCAGTTTATTTTGTCCCAATCTTTTGCCTGGGGCTACAATGAACAACCGCCGCTCTATACCTGGCTACAGATGTTTGCCATGCAGGTTTTCGGTGACAATGTTCTCTCGCTCTCTCTGCTTAAAAACCTCATCTTTTGTGTCACCTTTATTTTCTATTATAAACTTGGAAAATTGCTCACAGGGAGCCAGGGAAAAGCCATCGCTGCCACCCTTGGTTTGTACCTGATCCCGCAAATTTTCTGGGAAGCCAAGGTCGATCAGACCCACTCTGTTCTTGTGACCATGGCCTCGGTACTGTGCATGTACAGCCTGGTGCAGATCGTTACGGGAAAAACCTCCGCTGTACGTTTCCTCCTTTTTGGCCTGGCCTGTGGTGTGGGGATCCTCTCAAAGTATAATATTGTTTTATTGCTGGTCCCCGCTCTTTTTTCATCACTGTGTTTTGCTGAACTGCGGCGCAACTTTTTGCAGAAAAAACTGCTCTGGGCTGCCTGTAGTTTTGCCTTAATAACAGCGCCCCACGTGATCTGGTTCTTTGGTCATGTGCTGACTGCAACCAAATCAACGGTTGCGCGAATGCATCAACACAATCCTGCGGAGACCTCATTTGCCATGTTGGGGGGGCTCACAGACCTCTTTCTTGCCACCTTGACTTTTACGGCCTTGCTGCTTGTGGTTTGGGGAGTGCTGTATCGAAAGGGGCTTCAGTTTTCCCTGTCCACTCTCTGGAAAAAATATTTTACCCTTTTCTTTGCAGCCGTGTACGCGTTGCTTTTGGTGCTCATTGTCGCCCTGAACATAACCAGTATCAAAGAGCGCTGGTTATTGCCGTATTTGATCTATGTTCCTCTTTTTTTCTCCCTTTCGACTTCGCAAGAGGTGATTTCAGCGAAGATAAAAAAAATGGGGGGCATCTGTATTGCAATTGCTGTCCTTTCAGCAGGAGGTTATTTGGGGCTTCCAAGGCTGTCTGATCTAACGAAGCATGCCAGTCGTATTCAGACACCATTTGTTGAGTTGAAGCCCAAAATAGGGCAGATTATGGCTCGTTCTGAGGATGCTTTGGTGTATGCGGAGAACTACTTTTTGGGGGGGAATATTCGTCACCTTTTTCCGGAGCGGTTTGTGGTCACGAAGATTCAGGACAGTGCTCTTCAGAAGAAATCCGTTATTCTTGCCTTCTATACCAAGAGGGAACCAAAAGTGTTGCAAAGACTTCAGGCGTTGGATTATGCTTGCAGCACTGGAGCGCTGCAGGAACCATATCTGTATTCCTCTGACATCTCCTACACGCTCAACTACCAGTTGTGCTCGAGACAATGATCGTAACCGGTCACGGGGTAATCCCCTCAAATACAGCGAATCATCGAACCTGTAAGCGATTACTCTGCTTGTTTACGTTCTTCACAATAGGGATTGGAAAGAAGTAAGCGTAAAAAAAGCTCGGTCTCATAGGAGACCGAGCTTTTTTTACAATCTTTCACTGAAAATCAGGGGTTAAGCCTGTCGGATCACATGGTGCGGAGGGCGTGGTTTTCCCGCGCTGGCGAGCTGGACAACAATACGGTCAGTCTTGTGGAGTCGCTCGACCAGGGTCCGAAACAAATGCTGGGAGACATCCGGATATTTTTCGATCAACTCACCAAGTTTATCTCCGGGGTAGCGCTTGATGGTGCACCTGCCCACGGAGATAATGGAGGCCGAGCGGGGCTCTTCAATAATGGAAGCCATCTCGCCGAAATATTCGCCAGGCTCGGTGATTTCGGCAATCTTCTTACCCGATCGCAAAACAGCGAGTTTTCCGCGAATCAGTTTAAAGAAATCGCGGTCTTTATTCCCTTCCTGAATGATGACATCCCCGTCCTCGTATTCTTCCACATCCGGGTTCACCAGATAGGCGGGGAGGCTGTCCTCATGGGCAACGGTTCGTCTCAGTACTTCCTCGAGGCTGGTGACCCCCTCTCTCGCCTTTTGCAGGCCCGCCTCGCGCAGGGTGTACATGCCTTCCTGGATGGCGACCTTACGTAACTGCTCTTCCGGGACCTCCGCCTGAATGGCCTCAGCCACGGCATCGGTGACCTCCATCAGTTCGAAAAAACCCACACGGCCACGGTAGCCCAAGCCGTTACATTCAGGACAGCCTTTAGCCTTAAACAGTTTGAGTTCACTCAGTTCCGCCTCTTTAAACCCGGCGCTGATCAGAGCTTTTGCATCGTACTGTGCCGGTGTTTTACAATGTGTGCAGAGTCTGCGGCCAAGTCGCTGACTGAGCACCATGGTCAGAGAAGAGGCAAGGATATAGGGAGGAATACCGATATCGACCATACGACCGACCGTTGCCGGAGAGTCGTTGGTATGCAGGGTCGAAAAGACCAAGTGACCTGTCATTGCCGCTTTCATGGCAATCTCTGCCGTTTCGATATCACGAATCTCACCAACCATGATGATATCCGGATCCTGGCGCAAAAAGGCCTTAAGCGCCGCAGCAAAGGTCATGCCGACCTCGGAGTTCACATTAACCTGGTTAATGCCTTTGAAGTTGAACTCAACAGGATCTTCAGCGGTGAGAATTTTGATATCTTCGGTGTTGAGTGAGTTCAGGGCTGAATAGAGGGTAACCGTTTTACCCGAACCTGTGGGGCCTGTAACCAGCAGCAGGCCCTGTGGTCTGGAGAGACAGCGTTTCAGTGCTTCAAAGGTAGCGACGGTAAAACCGAGCTTGGTCAGGTCGACGTTGAGCGAGTTTTTGTCGAGAATACGAAGAACAATACCCTCGCCATGCAGCAAGGGCAGGGTGGATACACGGAAATCCACAGCCCGATTTCGACCCAGCCGAATTTTGATACGCCCATCCTGGGGAATGCGCCGCTCTGTAATGTTGAGTCCCGCCAGGATTTTCATACGGGCGGCCATGGCATTTTTAATTGTCAGCGGCAGGTTCATGGATTTGAACAGCGAGCCATCCTTGCGATAGCGAACCTGCATGCTCTTTTCAAAGGGCTCGATATGGATATCGCTGACCCCTTCCTGAACTGCCTTAACGAGAATACCATTCACCAATTTGATAATTGGGGCATCTGAGGCAGAAAACTGCTCAAAGGTGCTCTCCTCGGCCGTGGTGCTCTCTATCTCAAAATCTTCAGCCGCATCAGAAACCAGGGCACCAAAGTCATCAACCTGGGTAACGGTTTCCTCTTCACCTTCCGGCTCAAATTTAAAAAAGGAGAGATGCTCCTCTTCACTGATCTTGTAGTATTTTCTGTACGAGTCAATGATATTTTTAGCCGTGGAGACACAGACAGTCAGGTTCTTTTTGACAATGTCCTGCAGTTGCTCAATATCAAGCGAGTCGGTGGGTTCGGCCATGGTGATCTGTAAGGTATCACCAGCAAGCCGAAGGGGAAAGGCCATGAACTGCTTGGCTGTTTCATAAGGGACCAGCTGAAGCGCTTCTTCACTGGGGGATTCCTGATCGATGACAACTAGGGTGTAGTTGTGCATCCTGCTCAGGAAGTTGGCGATGGTATCCCGTTCAATGGCTCCGCTTTCCAGAAGGATACGACCGAGTCGTTCACCGGATTTTTTTTGGATGGCCTTGGCTTCCTCAAACTGGTTGGCGGTAATATAACCGGCCTTACTCAGCAGTTCGCCAATTTTTAATCTACCGGCTCCTGATTGATCCTTAACAGTTCGTTTCAGGGAGCCTCTTTGCGTATCTGATTTTGATTGTCCTGCTCGTGTTGCCATGGAGTTAGAAGGCCTTTGGGACGAGGAATGAGAAATTTTTCAATAGTGTACTATAAACGCAAAGATGGGTCAAAAAGAAGAAAATCTTCCTAATAGATGAAGAATAATACAAAAAAGATTGTTAAGAAATTTCTAAGTCTGGCCACTGTGGGGTTTATGTGAAAATTGCGGGATATTTTTCCGCGAGCATTTTTCCCAGGGGCATCATTACCTCGCGCATGGAGGGTTCGGCTGCAGGGGAGGTGCGTAATGCGAGAATATGCTGCCATTCCTGAAAGTTGGCATAAACGATGATCTCTGTTTTACAGGAATTGGGCAGCACTGTCCGCGCTGCCTGCGGGGTCGAGGTTTCAAGCAGGTGTAGATACTGTTTTTCCATGGCCTCCATGGATTCTGCCCAAAGAGCGTATTCTGCACTACCCTCATGAAAAAACACCGGTTTGATAAAGGTGACTTCGTTGCCGAATTTATCGGCGGAGTAGCGACAGTACCGCTGGCTTTCCTGAAGAAAGGTGCAGGGGCGATGGCGAACAAGCTCGTGCGTCACGGCCCGGTTGACAATAAATTTAACGGCAAGGTAGCGGTGTTTGATCAGTTGCTCTCGGGGAAGCGCCTCGACCTGGGCCAGCGACATCCGCTGAACCTCCACCTCAGCTGCCTGCTGACAGGGGCCCCAGGTAATGGTTTCAAAAAAATAGGGATGTGCCGTCTCCAGCTTCTGCACAAGGGCACGGGCAATGGGGTCATTGGGGTGAGCAAGCGCCATTTCGGTCAAGGCACGGACAGAGCCTGAAATAAGCAATGATTGTTCATCCAGCCGATCGATAAAGAGATACTTGGGTTGATGGAGAAAAAAAGCAGCGATCGTATCTTTGCTCCGGGCCGTCACGGTAAAGGTGGTGACGCCCATTTCAAGCACAGAGTTGTGACCGTATTCTGCCATCTTACGAACAAAAGGAATTGCAGATTTAGTATCGATCCTGTCTTCGCTCTTATAACAGATACGTCCGCAGAATTCGATACGGACCGGGAGGCTCTGTTGGTCAAGTTCATCAAGAATGGTGACGCTCGGCTCGATTATGCGCATAGGATTTCAGAAAGGAAAGAGAGGGACAGGAATGCGCCGCTCACAGGAGTGTAAGCGGCGCGAAACGTGCAGAAAAGAATTAATCCTCCTCCCAGAAGGGGGAGAGCTCTCGCAAGCGGGCAATAATGGGAGGCATCTTTTCAAGGATGAAATCAACCTCTTCCTCGGTGTTGTAGACCGAGAGACTGAAGCGGATCGATCCATGGGCCGCAGTGAACGGAACACCCATGGCACGCAAGACGTGTGAGGGCTCAAGCGATCCCGAGGTGCAGGCTGACCCGGATGAGGCGCAGATATTGTGCTGGTTCATCATTAACAAGATAGCCTCGCCCTCCACATACTCAAAGCTGATATTGGCGGTGTTGGGTAAACGTTTTTCCGGATGACCGTTGAGGATGGCTTTCGGCACGGAAGAGAGCAATCCCTTTTCCAGTTTGTCGCGCAGGGCACGCACGCGGGTGTTTTCCTCGTCCATCATGGCTGCAGCCAGCTCGCAGGCTTTGCCCAGGCCAATAATCGAGGCAACATTCTCCGTACCGCCCCGGCGTCCTTTTTCCTGATGTCCGCCATTGAGAAACGGCACAAAGGGCGTTCCCTTACGGACATACAAAACACCAATCCCCTTGGGTGCATGCAGCTTATGGCCGGAGAGGGAGAGCATGTCGATGGTGGAATCTTTGAGGTTAATCGGGATTTTGCCCACTGCCTGGACTGCATCGGTATGAAAGAGGATGCCACGTTCTTTGGCGATTTTAGCCATCTCTTCAACCGGGAAGAGGACGCCGGTCTCGTTGTTGGCCCACATGACGCTGACAATGGCTGTCTCGTCTGTCAGACATTCCTTGTAGCGCTCGATATCCAGAGTACCGTCTTCGGCAACCGGGAGGCGGGATATGTGATATTTGCGACCGGTGAGTGTTTCCAGGTTGTCACAAAGATTTTTTACCGCGGGATGCTCGACGCGGGTGGTGACCACATGGTTTTTTTCCGGGTAGGTACGCAGAGCGGAAAAAATCGCGGTCGAATCACTCTCTGTACCGCAGCTGGTGAAGACGATCTCACCGGGATCCGCTCCCAATAAATCGGCAACCGACTGACGCGCCTGGGTGACAGCCTCGCCCACCTGACCGCCAAAGGTATGCATGGAAGAAGGGTTTCCGTAGTAATCGCTGAGGTAGGGCATCATAGCATCCAGCACCTCAGGGGCAATCCGGGTGGTGGCGTTGTTGTCCATGTAGATAACGGTGTCTAACGAGAAAGCCATTACTTGTCCTCCTCAACAATCAAGGTGTCAAGCACCTGTTCACGCAATTTTTTCTCCACATACTCTTTGAGGGTGGTCTGGGAGGAGTAGCAGCCGGCACAGGTTCCGCGCAGGGAAACGGTGACAAAGTCGCCATCCACATCAATGAGCTGGATGTCACCATCATCTTTTTTCAGGGTCGGCTTGATTTCTCGCTCAATGACCTCTTCGATTTTTTTGATTTTTTCCAGAGCGGTCATGCGTTTTTTCTTTTTCTGCGCCGTAGCCGGGCTGCTTTGCTTATCTGTGCTTTCAACCAGCAGGGCCGCAAGACGCCCCTCACACTTCCCGCAACCGCCTCCGGCTTTGGTAAAGTTGGTGATCTCTTCCACAGAGGCCAAGGAGTTTTCCTTGATAGCGCGAATAATTTCCAGATCAGTCACGCCAAAACACTCACAGACCACTTCACCCTGAGCCATGGGCAACATGACGCCGGTGTAGTCGGCGATTGCCGCCTCAAGGGCTTCGCGTCCCATGACCGAACAGTGCATTTTCTCTTTAGGCAAACCGCCCAAAGCCTGTGCAATGTCATCGTTGGTCAGGTTTTTGGCGTCCTCAAGTTTCATCCCTTTGAGCATTTCGGTAAGCATGGACGAGGAGGCAATGGCTGAGGCGCAGCCAAAGGTCTTGAATTTGGCATCGGTGATAATGTCGTTTTCGTCGACCTGGATGGTCAGGCGAAGGGCATCGCCGCAGGCTATAGAGCCTACGTTACCGGTACCGCTGGCATTTTTAATTTCGCCGACATTCTTCGGATTGGTGAAGTGTTCCTGGACTTTATCTGTATATTCCCACATGACCGGTTCTCTAGAGTAATAAAAATAAGCTGTTATAGGCGCTTTCCCTCACAGATGAGGAAAGCCGGGGTATAATTAGATTGCTACATTATGCCAGGAGTCCTATTTCGGCAAGCATCGATTTGGCACTTTTTACAAGGAGTGAAGTTTCTTCGGGCGTTCGAGCCTCAACATAAAAACGTACTTTCGGTTCGGTGCCCGAAGGCCGAATCATCAGCCAGGAGCCATCTTCAAGGATCATTTTACGTCCGTCAATAGCGATAACCTCCGCAATCCGCTTGTGCATATCTCCCACCTGGACCGTTGTTCCCGGACCATAAGCTTCAAGCCGACTCAGTGTTTGCAGCAGCGCTTCTCCCTGCGCTGAAACCGTGACACTGTCACGATCAGGGTAGTAATGCCCGTAGGTGGTCTCAATTTCCTCGAGATACGCGCCCAGGGATTTTTTCAAGCTCTGCACCATGTCTATGGCCAGGATCAGCCCAATAAAGGCATCTTTTTCCGGGGTATGGCCGATGATGGAAATTCCATCAGATTCTTCAAAATAGACAAGCGCCTTGTTGATAACAGGTTTAAACTCTTTAAAACCAACCTTGGGCTCAAAGGTCTCCTCCTGCATTTGTTTGGCCAGGGCATTTGCCAGATTGCTGGAGGCAACGGTTTTGGCGACCATTCCCTGTTTCCCTTTGATTTCATGGAGAAAATGATACGCCATCGCCCCAAATTGGTTCATGGAGATCTCGACTTCCCCGTCGGTGAAACGGATGCGGTCGCCATCCGGGTCGATAATGGCCCCGATTTTTAAAGGCTCTTTGCGGGAAGCCAGGGTGCGAATGGTGGGCTGCATGTTGGCAGATGAAGGCTCTGGAGCGATGCCGCCAAAGGTGGGGTCCTTGTCCTCACGCAGCAGGAGTAGGCGCTCTTCGGGAGGGTTGTTGAGCAGTCGGGAAATAAATCGTCGAGAGGCACCGTGCACTGTATCGACACAGACGACAATATCATCGTTCCGGACAAAGTCCTCAAGGAGTCGATCGTATTGCAGCCCATGAAGACCCTCGCCATCGCGCACCAGTTGCTGCCAGCTTGCCAGGGCATCTTCGAGCACGAGATTGGGTAAATCCGCAAGAGGGGTTTGCAGGTCAAGCTCCTTGGGGATAAAGGGGACTGTTGCAGTCTGAATATATTCTCGAGAGAGGCGGGTTATGCTGTCGGTGAGAATGGGCGCTGCCGGACCAGCGTCTGCAGCATTGTATTTAAAGCCGCCGTATTCCAGGGGGTTGTGGCTGGGAGTCAGGTTGATGGAGAAGGCTGCGTTACGAATGAGGACCGAGGCCGAAAGCGCACCTGTGGTTGCCTCGCCAGCGTAGAAAACACTCACGCCATTGGCGCTGAGAATGTTGACGGCGGCAAGGGCCAGAACAGGGCCTCCGAACCGGTTGTCAAAGCCGACCACACAGCCCCGGCGCTGCATCTCGGCAAAGCTGTTGACGCCCAGAGCTTGGCGCAGGTCGTCGCTTGTTTCCGCATCACGATAGAGGCTGAGAATGGCGGCCGTTACAACTGCGACAGAATGGATATACAGGTCTTTGCCCAGCATGCCCCGCCAGCCAGAGGTGCCAAATTTGATCGGTTGCAGGGGCATGGCGGTATTGGTGCGAATTTCATCTTCGATGAGGCGGTAGATATCGTCTATCGCCTCCTGCCAGCTTTGCCTGTCTGTGCTCACCGCATTGGTCCGGCCTTGGACCAGGGCTTTGATGGCTTGAAAATACTGGCTTGCGGGATGGTTGTTATCGACTATGTACCGGCTTCGTATATCCAGGATTTCTTGTGCGATGCTCATGTTCGCTCCATCGGGGTAGGGGGTTGGCTGGCGATCGGTGTGCCGGGGCTCTCTGTCTCTGGGGCAGAAACGCCGTGTAAAAAGATTTGATTGCCCACGGGTTGCAGAACTGAAAACGCTGAGGTGGGGGCATTTTGTAAAGATGGCAAAAAGTAAGTATTCCATCACTATAGCCTTGGTTTTCCCCCTTGGCAAGCTCTTGCTGGAGGCCGTGTATATCTTCATCTTTGCAGAAAAAATTGGCAGAGGTTTGGGTTGACCAGGGGTTGTATTTTTTTTATATTTCAGTATTTTTTTACCTATTAGACGTCGGATTCCGGTAACAGACGAATTGTTGCGCAGGGGGACTCATCCGACGTTTTCATTTCACACGGGAGTTATAGATGGAAAACCGGCATGATACTGCACTTATTCTTTGGTTTGATGAAATCGGCATAGGAGATGTGCCGATGGTTGGCGGAAAAAACGCTTCCCTGGGTGAAATGCATCAGAAGCTGACCTCCAAAGGGGTTGCCGTGCCCAACGGATACGCCATTACCGCCTATGCCTACCGTTATCTACTGAAAGAAGCTGGTGTTGAAGAAGCTATTCGCAATGCTTTGGAGGGGCTCGATACCCACGATCTTCGCAACCTGCAGGAGCGGGGAGCCAAAGTCCGTGAGATCATTCGTACCGCTGAATTCCCTGCACAACTGCGCGAGGAAATCATCAGCGCCTATAATAAAATGGAAGAGGAGTATGGTGCAGGTGTCGATGTCGCTGTCCGCTCCTCTGCAACGGCTGAAGATTTACCTGATGCCTCCTTTGCCGGTCAGCAGGATACCTATCTCAATATCTGCGGCCCAGATGCTCTTATCGATGCCTGTAAGCGCTGCTTCGCCTCACTCTTTACCGATCGGGCTATTTCCTATCGCCATGACAAGGGCTTTGGTCAGTTTGATGTTTATCTCTCCATTGTCGTGCAAAAAATGGCGCGCTCCGATTCAGCCTGTTCGGGCGTCATGTTTTCCATTGATACCGAATCCGGTTTCAAAGATGCGGTCTTTTTGACCGGCGCCTGGGGGCTGGGAGAAAACGTGGTGCAAGGGGCGGTGAACCCCGATGAGTACTACATCTTTAAGCCCACCCTCAAGGAAGGCAAACGCCCCATTGTGGGCAAGCGGGTTGGCACCAAGGAAATTAAGATGGTGTATAACACCGATCCTGGAGCAGAAGAGCCGGTCAAAAATATCGACACCACTGGAGAAGAACGTAATTCCTACATCCTCAGTGATGATGAGATTCTGCAGTTGGCACGCTGGGCCTGCATTATTGAAGACCATTACGGTCGCCCCATGGATATCGAGTGGGCCAAAGATGGCGACGGCAAAACAGTGGGCACCGGGAATCTGTTCATCGTCCAGGCTCGCCCGGAAACGGTTCATTCCCAGGTCACCACCCGCACCATGAAAACCTATGTGCTCAAAGATTCGGGTGATGTTCTGGCCAGCGGTCAGGCGGTTGGTGCCAAAATTGGTCAGGGTGTGACCCGTGTATTGCACAATGTGAGCCAGATTCACGACTTCAAGGCTGGCGAGGTCCTGGTGACCGATATGACCGACCCGGACTGGGAGCCGATCATGAAGACGGCTGGGGCTATCGTCACCAACCGTGGCGGCAGGACCTGCCATGCAGCGATTATCTCCCGCGAACTAGGTATTCCCTGTGTTATCGGTACGGAAAACGGAACCCAGATGCTCAAAGACGGTATGAACGTCACCGTCTCCTGCGCCGAAGGGGAAACCGGTTTTGTCTATAACGGCCTGCTCGATTTTGAAATTGAATCCCTGGATCTGGATAATATCCCCTCCACCCGTACCAAAGTCATGATGAACGTGGGGCTGCCGGAGAAAGCCTTTGTTGAGGGACAGCTCCCCAACGATGGGGTCGGGCTTGCCCGCGAGGAGTTTATCATCAACTCCCATATCGGTATCCATCCGCTAGCGTTGATCAACTATGCCTCACTGAAAGCACAGGCCGGCAGCGACGAAGAAATCAGTGAGGTGATCGAGGATATAGATCACCGTACCTCAGCCTACCCGGATGATAAGGAGCAGTACTTCATCGATAAGTTGGCGGAAGGGGTCGGTCGGATCGCGGCTGGCTTTTATCCGAAGGATGTTATTGTTCGACTCTCTGATTTCAAATCCAACGAGTATGCCAACCTGATCGGTGGCTATTTATATGAACCGGAGGAATCCAACCCCATGATTGGCTGGCGTGGTGCCTCCCGGTACTATGATCCGCGTTACCGGCAGGCCTTCGATCTGGAGTGTAAGGCGCTGATCAAGGCACGTAACGAGATGGGCATGACCAACATCAAGCTGATGGTTCCCTTTTGCAGGACACCGGAAGAGGGGCGCAAGGTTGTCGAGGTTATGCGCGAAAACGGACTGGTTCAGGGCGAGAATGGTCTTGAGCTCTATGTTATGTGCGAGATTCCCTCAAACGTGATTTCCGCCGATGCCTTCTGTGATGTCTTCGATGGATTTTCCATCGGTTCCAATGATCTTACCCAGCTGACCCTTGGGCTGGATCGTGATTCCGATCTTGTCTCCCATATCTATGACGAGCGCAACGAGGCTGTGAAAGCAATGATCCGCATGGTCATTGGCACTGCAAAACGCCGTGGCCGCAAGATTGGCATCTGTGGTCAGGGGCCCTCTGACTTCCCTGACTTTGCCACCTTCCTGGTGGAAGAGGGAATTGACTCCATCAGTCTTGTGTCTGATACCGTGGTGAAAACCCGCTTGGCTATTGCTGCCAAGGAGCAAGAGTTGGGCATCACTCCTTGAGTCTTGCAAAAGCAAGAACAATACAAAAAAACAGCCTGGCAGAATCGTTTCTGTCAGGCTGTTTTTTGTTCTAAGGGATGTGGTGCGATCGGCTGAATTACTGCTCCTTTTCTGGAAGCGGTTTCGCCTCATCGATGAGCATGATGGGGATGTCGTCACGCACAGGATAAAGTAGCTGGCAGCTGCGGCAGATAAGCCCTGGCGGGTCCTGCTGTTGCTCCACCGGCCCTTTGCATTTGGGACAGGCTAGAATCTCAACAAGTTCCTGTTTAATCATGGTGTTTTCCTTATGGGTGCTTTGTAGTATGTTCTTTGGTAGAGCGTTTTGCTGCCTGAGATATGATGCATCCATCGCACAGGCGCATGTATCTGAACAACACGTGAATTTGTGTAAAAAATCTTCGTCTCGTTAAGAGGGGGCGTTGTTCAGTAACCACTCGCCGTCACGGATTTGGGGCTATAGTACTCCACGAGGTGGCTGGGGTAAAGTATTGAGCGTCGGCAAATCCACTGAGAGTGGGGAAAACGATTGTATGGCCAACGTTATTTTGATAAAGATAAAACGGAGAATCAAACTGCCGGCACAGAGGAGAGGGAAGATGCTCTCCCTGCGACCAACGAACAATATGAATGAGCTGGGTGTGGTACAATGGCTGAAGTGTCACTGAGAAAAAGTGTTCCGGTAACAGAGGCGGTAGGCATGGTGCTGCCGCATGATATTACAGAGATTGTCAAAGACAGCTTCAAAGGGCGGGCCTTTAAAAAAGGGCACGTGATTCGTTTTGAGGATGTTGATCATTTGCGTCGACTGGGAAAAGAGCACATCTATGTGCTCAAACTCGGGCCAGAAGAGATTCATGAAAACGAGGCGGCCCAGCTTATGGCCAAGGCCCTTGCTGGCGGCGGAGTGCAGTATTCAGAAGAAGTGGTCGAGGGCAAGGTCAGCTTGCATGCGGCCGTTGATGGCCTATTGAAAATCAACAAGGAGGCGCTTTACCAGTTTAACCTGCTCGGCGAGGTGATGTGCGCCACCCTGCAGGACAACACGCCTGTGAAAAAGGGCGAGCAGATTGCAGCTTCGCGTTTGATTCCACTGGTTGGCCAGCGTGGCGTGGTTGAGAAGGCTGTTCAATTGGCACAGGAGTCATTTCCGATCGTTGAGGTGGTCGAGTTGCCCAAGGTGAAGGCTGGTCTGGTAATTACCGGCAGTGAGGTCTTCTACGGGCGCATTCAGGATCAGTTCGAAGCTGTGCTCCGCAAAAAACTGGAGGGGATTGGCTCCGAGGTGGCCATGGTCGGATTCGCCCCGGATGATGTCTCATTGATTGCGGAGGAAATCAAAAAATGTATCGCTGGTGGCGCGGAACTTATCGTTACCTCCGGTGGGATGTCGGTGGATCCCGATGATCTTACCCGAATGGGCATAAAAGAAGCTGGAGCTGAAATGACCGAGTATGGTACTCCTGTTCTCCCCGGAGCTATGTTTCTCGTGGGGAAAATTGGAGAGGTTCCCGTGCTGGGTGTTCCTGCCTGCGGTATGTTTCACGCCATAACCGTACTTGACCTCATCTTACCCCGGGTGCTTATCGGAGAGCAAATAGGGCGAGAAGAACTCGCAGCACTTGGCCACGGCGGTTTGTGCCGCAACTGTCCGAAATGCCAGTATCCCGTTTGCAGTTTCGGCAAAGGCTAAAACGAATACCTGAATCCGTGAGCATCTATCGGTGTGTCAGCTTCGTTGTTTGTGACATACCGATTAAAGTACACTTTATCGGCGTGTTACGAATGATGAAGGTGGCGTGCGGATGGATGTCCTCAGGGGGGGCGGGGGAAACTAAATAAATGAATTAGTTTAAGAATTTCCGCCTCATGAATAGGCGACCGTGTTCTGTGACCACTCGCTGTCACGGATCCAGAAAACAGTCAGCAACCGGTATGTACGACGTTCTTAACCGTTTGTTTCCTCGTGAAGGAAATAAACGGTTTTTTTTGCCCTTTTAACCTGCCCCTGAGGTGGCCTGAAACAAAAAACTCAAACAATTCAAACAAGGTAATGATTTGAAATTAATAAATCGTAAATGGTTGAGAAACAAAGCCCCTATAGATTCGCGCACTGCTTTTGGAGGGACATGTCTCAAGGGAATCTTGAATAATTGTTTTTTCTGCCAATACCGCGGAGCCGGGACTTACCTGAGCCTGAACAAAAATCCTCATTTCTGAACGGACACTATTTAGCAGGAATATCACTTGAGGAAAACTCGTCAATGGTGTTGATTGAAATATAGGATATTATAACTAATGTCGTTTTCCTTATATGATGTCTCTCTCACCCCAAAAAAAATCATGCTTGATCTGTATCGCATCATAACCGCAATATGGATTTGGTTTTTCGTTGTTGCTGGCTGGAGTGGGGCGGAAGCCTCAATCCTGCTTGACAGTACCTTTGGTTTAAATGGCCGAGTCGCGGTTGAGGTTGGACAGAAAAACCGTGGCTATGCCCTACTGCCACAGGCCAATGGAACGGTAATCATTGCCGGTTCTTCTTCTGGGCAACCAAACGGTCCTCAAAATTTCACTTTACTGCGTTTGGATCAGAACGGACAGCTTGATCCCGGTTTTAACCAGGAAGGGTACACAGTCAGTTCGCTGGTGCATGGTGATGACGAAGCTTTGGCTATTGGCCAGCTCAGTGATGGGCGTCTTGTCGTCGGAGGGTATAGTTCTAACGGCGAAGATCGAGATTTTGCCCTGGCATGCTTTTTTTCTGACGGGAAGCTTGATACCGATTTTGGGGATAACGGGGCGACGCTCAGTGCCATTGGCAGTGGGCATGAGGAAATAACAGCCCTGACAGTCGATCCCGCTGATAATATCATCGTGGTCGGTGCCAGTCAGGGAACAGTGGGGAAGATTCTTGTTGCTGCCCGTTACCTGCCAAGTGGTAAGCTTGATTCCAGCTTTGGAGAGGAAGGAATTGCTCTTCTTGGAGTGGGGGATGATGCCAATGTTGAAGACGTTTTGCTTAGAACGGATGGGAGCATCATATTATCCGGCTCGTATATCGAAGAGCACAAGCAGGCTGCGATGTTGGTCGGGCTGCGCAGTGATGGATCTTTAGATACGCGTTTTGGTGACCAAGGGGTGGTGAGCCTTATGGATACTTTCGCCACCAGCGAAGGCTATGCCCTGGCTCAGGACCGCCATGGATTGCTGTATCTTGCCGGATCCGTCGGCGAGATGGGAGAGCGGACCGGCGCTTTGTTTCGTTTTACAACCAATGGTTCACTGGATTTTGCTTTTGGGGAAAACGGTGCCATGCTTATTGGGCAAAGTCCTGAGGATGATGTCCTCTACGATGTTGTTGTCCAACGTGAAACAATCCGTGTCGCAGGATTTACCACAACAAACGGTACTCGGCATTTTCTTCTGGCTTCCCTGCAGCCGAGAATACAGAAGGCTGAAAAGAGGAAAAGATTTTTCAGCTACCAGGATGTTGCCCCTATTCAGGAGATACGTATTAACGGCAATACTCGTGTCCAGATACGCAAAATGCAAACGTGGACGAGTGCGTTGCTCTTCCAGAAAATGGAGTTACTACAGTCTATTTTACAAGAACCATCGGCGCAAAGACGAAAAGAGCATAAACAGAGAGAAAATGTTTTTTTTCTTCCTCTAAAGAACTGGCTGACACCTAAACCCGCATATGCAGCCACCTTGGAAGACCCTCCTCCTGCTGTGGGCAAGCAGAATCAATTTGAAGTACAAATTTTGACTACAGATTTTGGCGGGTTAGAGGCGGTTTGCTACGCTTTGGCAATCGACCAATATGGCCAGTTGCTTGCAGTGGGGATAGCAGGGGATGCCGACTTAAGTACAGTCATTGCCACGCGCTATGTTGCCGATGAGGTGATTGATGAGGTGAGTGATAGCCCAGGGCATCGATCCCGTCAAATTATTACATTGCCCTCTATGGATGTGACCCAGACCTCTTTGACCACAGGCGGCGAGATCAGTGCGCAGTTTCCCAAAGAGGTCGTTCGGCGTGGGGTCCTGTTTAGTCTCAGATCGAGTCAGTCCTCCCGGTCAAATAACAACGACGGTGCAGCCGACGTACTCCGTTCTGGTGGAGACTTTCTGGCAGATATTTTTTTTCCTGTGGCGGTTGCTGCCGAATCTCCCCTTCCGGTCAAGCAGAAGGTGTCCAGTGCGCAATCGATTGAAGAGGGGATTACTGATAACGGGGGAGGAACAGGTGTTTTTTACGCCCGGCTTGAAAACCTTTTCCCCAGCAGTATTTACTCTATACGCGCCTACGCCATGACTGCAGACGGAGCCATTTATTATGGTGATCAGATATATGTGCGTACAGCCGATGCCTGTTTCATAGCCACCGCCTCTTTTGGCTCACTGCTGCATCCCTGCGTACAAACGCTCCGAAATTTCCGTGATGCGTATCTCATGCCAACAGTGTGGGGACAAAAACTTGTTCATCTCTATTATACGATATCTCCACCGGTGGCCGCGTCAATTGCTGAGCATCCTGGCCTTGCCGTAGTTGTTCGCATTTTACTGTTGCCATGTATCGCTTTTGCATGGCTGGTTTTGCATCTGGGCCTGTTCCCCGCTCTGATCCTTGCTGTTGTAATTCCCTTTGTTGCTCGACGTCTCTATGTTGCCAAAGCGGCAGCGAGTGCAGCTCAATGACAAGTACATATGTTTGAAAATATATGTCTTATTAATCGGGGACGATGTTCCGTGCCCCCCCCCCACTGTCACGGATTTAGTCAAAGGTGTCTTGGATATCTAGATTTTTCAATCAAGGTCAGATAAGCGCTAGACACCGGGAGATTGGCAGAAAAAGCAATTATTCAAGATTCCCTCAAGAATCAACAGGTAGCTCCAGCTCCGCTGCGAGCCACCCTTTTAATAATCTGTTAATTATGAGAGTTCCCTTATGAAAACATCACCTTCTTTCTTGCGATGGAAAATGAGTACACATCACGGCTTTACCCTGATAGAGCTTATGGTGGTTATGGTGATTTTAGGCATTTTGGCCGGTTTGATTGTCCCGAGAATTATGGATAGGCCGGAGGAGGCTCGCCGAACCAAGGCAGGGGTGCAGATTCAGGCTATTGAACAAGCCCTTCAGCTCTATAAGCTTGACAATGGTCGATACCCAACCACTGAACAGGGGTTGCGGGCTTTGGTCGAGCCACCGGCCGTGGGCAATCTGGCAAAAAAATGGCGAAGTGGTGGGTATCTGGAAAAGGGAAAGGTGCCTAAAGATCCCTGGGAAAATGAATTTATGTATATCAGCCCAGGCCTGCATGGAGATTTTGATTTGAGTTCCTACGGCCCCGATGCCCAGGCCGGTGGTGAGGGGATGGACGCTGATATCAATAACTGGGAGTTGGAGTAATCCCATTGTGAAATGTTGGGTCCCTCTAAGGCAAAGTGGTTTTACTCTGCTGGAGCTGATCGTGGTCATGGTGTTAATCGGCATAACCGCGAGCTTTTCCGTCCCACAACTCGGTGGATTTCTTGTTGCCGACCAGATGAAAACCACCATGCGACGACTGGTGGGGATTGTGTACCAGACCTCTGAGCTTGCTCGACGGGGACAGGTCGCCTACCTGTTGCGCTACAAGGCAGTGGAAAATCGCTTTGAAGCAGTACCAGAGACAATGGCGGAAGGGGCAGGGCAGAAAGAAAACGACAAAACCCTGTCGCTTTCTGTGCCGGAATCAGTCATGGTCGGGCAAATTTGGTCCTGGTATGGTGGTGTCCAGGGAAATGACGAAGGGAGTATCCGTTTCAGTCCACAGGGGTATATTGAACCCACAGTCCTTTACCTGCAGCGTGACGATGGGCACGAGATGTCCCTCGTTCTTTCACCATTTTTAGCAACCGTTCGCGTGCTGGACAGCCATGTGGTTCCCGATGCTTCCCTTTTTGCTCAGTGAACGGCAGGTGATGAAGCAGGGATGCCGCTGCAGCGGTTTTACCCTGCTTGAAGTAATGATTGCTGTAGCCATCATCGCCATTGCGGTTGTGACGCTTTTAGGGGCTCAATCGCAGAGTGTCTCCATTGCAGCCAGCGCAAAATTTGATACCAGGGCTTCCCTGCTTGCCAGATGGAAGATGGCTGACCTGGAACTCCAGGAATTCACAGGGCTTGTCGATGATGAAGGAAATTTTGGCGAGGACTATCCGGAGTATCGCTGGAAACTGCGGGTCACTGATCTGGGCGAAAATGACACCGGTTTAACCGGAACCTCTGATCAGATCAAAATGCTTGATATTATAGTCTACGCAAGTCAGGAAAATGCACTTTCATACAGTCTTCGCACCTTTATTGCCAATGTTGCCCAGCAAGAGCAGCCTTTGAACGAGCAAGCGGATCCCGCCCAAAAGCAGTCGTCTGTAGAGGAAAACAATGTCGAGCAATAGGCATGGCTTTACTCTGCTTGAGTTACTGTTGGCCATGACCGTGTTGGCCGTTGTTGTCGCCATGTTCTCTCTTTCTCTTTCTGGATCAATTCGAGTTTTTGAGGGGACAGAAGAGGAAGAGAAAATATACACCATGGCGCAAACCGCCATGGAACGAATAACAGAGGATCTGGCCGGGGCCTTTGCAACTCAGGAGTGCTCCTTTGAGGGAGAAAGTGGCCTGGAAAACGGGCATCGAGCCGATACTCTCCAGTTTTGTTCGTTGGCCCATGTCGTCTTTAACCCAAAACAACAAAAGGATGGACCTGCACTGATAAGGTACAGGGTGGAACTCAACGAGGATCTGGACGAATCGTACCGTCTCTTGCGCTCCGATCAACTCCTGCTTCCGGAACAGGAGGAGGATGGGGAGAGCAAAGCTCCTGGATTTATTCTTGCTGACAACCTTCGTTCGTTGCAGTTGACTTATTTTGACTCCAGCGGTCAGGAATTTGACAACTGGCAGGGGACGGAAGAAGAACAGCAGGAGGATGGGGAGCAAGGAGAAGAGGCTGTCGGCAGACTTCCGGCAGCAGTCCATTGTATCCTCGAATTCTGGAAAGATGCCGAGCACACCTCCACAGTGCTTTTCAGTACTCGGGTTGTTGTCCCTGTAGGAGTGGGGAGTGAGCGTTAAATCGATTGTGCACAACCAGTCAGGCATGGCCCTGGTGATGACGCTGCTTATCATCAGCTTTCTCGTTGCTTTGACGTTGCAGGTAATGATGAGCGCTGATCGTCAAATGACTGTCGCGGCAAACTCTCAGGAACGGGTGCGACTTGATGGCATGGTCCTTGGCGGCTTGAATTTGGTGCTGGCTGCCTTACAGGCAGATCAAAAGGAAAATCATTTTGATTCCGAACAAGATCTTTGGGGAACCTTTGATTCGGAAAAACTGCAGGAATTAACAGAAGATATACAGCTTGAAATTTCGGTCGAGGATCTCTCCGGAAAGCTTTCTTTGAGTACATTATTGGGGGATAGCGACAGTCACTATCGGGCGATATGGTTACGGCTGCTCACCTCAGGGCGTTTTGCCATCAAGAGCCAGGAGCAGGCTGAATCGCTTCTCGATGCCCTGATCGACTGGATAGATGAGGATGACGAAGAAAATCCCATGGGGGCTGAAAGTGGTTATTACCAGGGGTTGGAATCACCGTATAGCTGCCGGAATGGAAACATGCTCAGTGAAAAAGAAATCCTTCTTGTCAGGGGGATGACTCCTGAAATTGCCTACGGCGACCACTCTTATGAGGGGCTGCTTGCTTACATCGATGTAACAGGTAAGGACGTCAAAATTAATCTCAATACAGCCTCACTCCCTGTACTTATGGCTCTGCATCCTGACATGACTGCAGAAGTGGCACAGGAATTGATTGATTATCGGGAGAATGCAAACAATCGAGAGAAACTCGCCTCTCCAGACTGGTACAATCGTGTTCCTGGAGTGCCTTCGGGAATTGATTTGAGCAGTCTTGAGCTTGGGGAACAATCCTCCTCGTTTTTTGCCCGTATACGGGCATCGCATAATAATTATCAGCGGACAGGCCTTGCCCGGATAGTGCGCTCGGAGAAGGGACTCAAGGTCGTTTCCTGGCAGCTGCTCTGACAAACCTGATACAGGTTTTAGTCAATATTCAATAAAATCAAACGAATACTAATTTATGGGTAGAAGGACTCTGGGGATTGATATTGGTGATAGCCACATTGCCGGAGTGGTGCTTGAACAGCAACGCGGGGCCACCGTATTGCAGGCCTATCATTGCCTTCCCAGAGAGGAGCGTGAAAATCCAGCCACTGCAATTGTGCAACTGTGCAATGAGTTATCCTGGAGTGGAGAGGTTTGTATATGCGGCTTGCCTCTGTCACTATTAAGTATTCGTAACCTTATTCTCCCCTTTGCAGATGTCAAAAAAATAACACAGGCGCTTCCCTTTGAGTTGGAAGAGCAGGTGCTCACGCCCCCTGATTCGCTTTGTTACGATTATCGTATTGCCCGGAAAAATGGGAATGGCTGTTTACTGGTGGTTTTTGCCGTTGCTCAAGATTGGCTTGCAGCATTACTCGCAGAAACGACCAGTGCTGTGGATCCGGATCGTGTTCTTCCTGCCATGTTATCTCTGGCTGAGCAGTGTTCTCGTTACCGCCCGGATGACGATCCTTTTTTGCTGGTGCATGCCGATCAGCACTCTATGAGTATATCTTTGGTGATTGACGGGCGCCCCATGCTCTTTCGCCGCTTGTCCCATCCCGAGACCATGATTCTTCATCCGCCTTTTGAGGTAGAAGGGGATACGGTGAAAGGCGAGATGCCGGCCGCTCAAGAGTGTGTAGACGTTATCGCTGGATTGATTCTACAGAGTCTTGATTTTTTCCGAATGGAGAATCGAGTCAGTGCTGAACTGGAAACTGTCGTCTTGACAGGGCCACTGGCAGGTATGGATGATGAACTCATTGCCCACATGTCGCAGGCGTTGCAGATGTCGGTCACTCGAATGGATTTACTTGAGCAGGCGCAGATAGTCTTCACTGATGAACAGCGAGACCAATGGTCTGCAAACCAAATGGACCGCGCCCTGGCTCTGGCGCTTGACGGAAAGAAAAAAGCTGGCCTCACGCTCCGCACGCACCATCTTGCCAAAAAAAAGAGCCTGTTTTCCAGACGTCGGCAATTACTGTTGCCTGTTGCTGCCGTCTGTATCCTTCTTGTTTTTGGACTGGGATACCTGGGCATAAATACCTATCAATTAAGGCAAGAGAATGCAGTCATTGATGGTCAAATGCGGGCTCTTTATCAAGAAACCTTTCCTGATGTAACCAGAATTCAGGCCCCCTACATTGAGATGCAGGCAAAGTTGAGGACTCTGCAGGGGCCGGAGTCCCCTCTCCCTTATTTTGTAACCGATCGCTGGATCCTACCAGTGCTTGCAGATATCTCTGGTAGGATTCCTTCCTCTCTCAAACTCAAGGTGAGTCGGTTTACCATTGACCGAAAAGCTGTGACTATGAAGGGCACCACGGAGTCATTTAATAGCGTCGAGATGATGAAAACGGCTCTGTCTGGTTCACAGCAGCTGAATGCTGTACGTATTGTTTCGGCAACAGCAGATAAAGGGAAAAAAGATGGTGCCATTCGGTTTGAGCTGCAAATGCAACTGGAGAATATCTAATGCAACTCACCGGTCGAGAAAGAAACATGGTGATCGGGGCAGGTATTGCACTGGTATTATATATACTTTTCCAATTTATTCTCTCCCCCCTTGTTGAGCAACGAGGTCGACTGCAGCAAAGGTTGGTTACCCAGAAAAAGTCCCTTGTACATATGCAGCAGTTACAAAAGCAGTATCGACAGCTATCTCAGCAGTCGGGGTCTATAGCAAGTTTACTTGAGAGACGTGAAAGAGGTTTTAGTCTTTTTGCCTTTCTTGAACAAAATGCCGATGAAAGTTCTGTGAAAGAGCAGATTGCCTATATGAAGCCCTCCGAGTCCAAAGAAGGGGAGGCTTTTTCCCAAACGCGGGTAGAGATGAAACTGCAAGGTGTTTCTCTGTCTCAACTTCTCGAATTTATTGAAAAAATAGAATCGCCTGCCCATCTGGTGGGCATCGCTAAGATGACAATTCAAGAGAACGGTAAAGAAAAGGGCACGCTGGACGCGACCTTTAGTATGATCTCTGTCGATCAACCGGCCCTTGGGGATGAACGTTAATCAAAACCTGAATCCGTGAGCATTCATCAGTGCGTCAGTTTTGTTGTTTGTGGCATGCCGATTAAAGTGCACTTTATCGGCTTGTTACGAACAATGAAGGTGGCGTGCTGATGGATGTCCCAAAAGGCGGCGGGTGAAACTGAACAATACATGAATTTGTTTAAAAATATTCGCCCCTTTAAAAGGATACGTTGTTCAGTGCCCATCCGCCGTCACGGATTCAGGCAAAAGTCACAATTCAGAGAGGGGGCCAAAAGGTTTCGCCGTACATTTGGCTACCTGCTGTATATTGTAGCTGTTGGTGTTCTCGCGTTATGGTTTCTTTTTCCGCGGGAAAGTTTGCAAGACTATTTTGAGCGCACTCTTGCAGAAGTGGTTCCCGGCGTAGACTGGCATGTTGGTCGGGTGCATTTACAGTTTCCGCTTGCGCTCGGGGTGGATGACTTGAAAGGGGACAGGGGGCAACATGCAACCCAGGCCTCAATTGAGTTGAAGCACCTCACCCTCTGGCCGGATTGGGACGCATCTATTCGGAAAAAAAGGTTTTGTTCTGGATATACCTTCAACATACAATCAGGCATTGTCCAGGGCCAAATGTGTTGGCAGAAAACAAACCGGGTCGTTCAAATTTTGGGAAGTATGGAAGGCGTTAGCCTACAATCCATGCCATTATTTGCAGGCTGGCTTGGACGTTCTCTTCAAGGAACAGTGAATGCCTCCTTTGAGGGAAATGTCTATTCTCGTGCTGATTGCTCCTGGAAAATGCAATGCAGGGTTGAAGAGGGAGAGCTTGCTTTACTGCACCCCATTTTGCGACACCAGAAATTACCATTTTCCCAGGTGCGTATGCTTGTCAGCGGCACAGGGAATAGTGTCCGCATTACCGAGGGGAGAATTGCCTCGATTCTGGGAGATGGCTGGTTTAACGGGAGTGTTCAGTTGGTACGTCCATTTTTGCAGTCGCAGTTGCAGCTGCGTGGCGGACTTTCCCCCGAGCCACTTTTTTTTCAGGGGATCAAGGCGTCTCCAGTGCTGAGTGAGCTTCAAGAAATATTCGAGGAAGAACCGCTAACGTTTGACCTTTCCGGAACTGTGCAGTCTCCGGCAATTCATTTTGAGAATTTAGCCATGCAGATCTACGCTTTGGATAAGGAGAGGGAATAAGGCTGTGCGTACCTTATTGATTCGTTTACTCATCATTACCCTGGCTGTCTATGCTGGTGTTCAGTTGTGGTACGGGAATGTGGAAAAGCGCCTTCAGCCGCAGGCGCCACCAGAGACGACTGTACAGCTTGAACAGGAAAAAAATGTCCAGGAAGAGGAGGTCGTCGAGGCCTCTCCTGTTGATGAGCGTAAGGTAATCTTGCAACGAAATATCTTTCAGGCGGGTGAGGAAGGCGCAGCAGCAGAGAGCAGCAAAGAGGCTGAGTCCGATATTGACCAGTTGGAGAAAACTCAACTCAGCCTCTCTCTTCTTGGAACCGTATCCGGAGAGCGAGAAGATGCACGAGCGATCATTCGTGATGATAAAACTCGTCTCGAGGACCTTTTTCGGGTGGGGAGTGAAATCCAAGGCGCAATCATCAATCGTATTGCCCGAGGTAAGGTGGTCCTCTTGGTCAACGGTCGAGAGGAGGTCCTGGTAATAAAAGACAGGGATAAAAATACTGGGCCTTCACCGATTCCTATGCGTCAAAGAACTCCCGTAACACTGAACAAGAGGTCGGATGAACAATCAGTTCGTTCCGTCCCCAGAGCCGTCCCTCGACGAAGAATAAGTTTCCGTAGTCCTCGTCGCACACCTCCGCGGCCCGATCCTCGGGAATTGATTGAGGCACCCCTTGATGTAGAGCCGGGAGATGACGTGCTCGATAACTCTGTTGATAATGCAATTGATGATACGCCCGTTGAGCTGGAGTCCACCGTTCCTTTGGAAGAAGGGGATGTTCTTGATTAGGGCTTGCTGGCTTGAACCTGAATCCGTGACGGCGGATGGTCTCTGAATAACATATTCAGTTGATAATGCAGAAATTTTCAAACTAATTTATTTGCTATTCAGTTTCACCCGCCGCCCTTTGGGGCATTCACGGATCCAGATTGAAGATTCAGATTGGACCAAGCTTTCCCGCTCATGGAAATGTGAGCCTTACTGTGTCAGGCTTTAAAACGGCACTTTTCCCTGAATTCGTGAAACCAGACGTTTGCTCAACAACGAGCTTTTTTTGTTCCCCCCGGATTTAGGAGTATGAAAACACAAATGCAAACCGCCTGTTTCAATGGTGATTTTTGATGATGAGAATGCGCATGAAAAAAATTGGACAGTTAAGCTTGCTGCTCTTGGTGAGTATGGTGATATGGTCAATGGGGCTCCTACCCGCTCATGCGGCCAATCCCAAAATTTCACAACCCAGCCAAGGGGCGCAGCGCTTTGTCACCATTGATTTCAATGATGTGGATATCAACCTCTTTATCAAATATATCAGTGAACTGACGAAAAAGAATTTTATCGTTGATCGTCAGGTGCAAGGGAAGGTGACCGTCATCTCGCCGACGCAGGTATCAGCAGAGGATGCTTACCGGGTCTTTGAATCCGTCCTTGAGGTGCATGGATATGCTGCCGTTCCCAGTGGTACGGTGGTTAAAATTGTCCCTTCCGTACAAGCCCGTTCCAAATCTATCGCCACGTTGCAACAAGGTCAGCGCGCGACGGGGGAAGACAGAGTTGTCACCCAGATAATTGAACTTAAATATGCCAACCCCGATGAGATCAAAGCCATGCTCAATCCCCTGGTCTCCAAGACCAGCGTCGTGCTGACATACACCAAATCGGGTATGATTATTCTTACCGACTACTCATCCAATATCAATCGCTTGCTGGATATTATCAAGGCCGTCGATGTGCCGCCTGATAGTGAGGAGATGGTTATCATTCCTCTGTATCATGCCTCTGCCGCAAACGTTTCCAAGGCACTCAATCAACTTTTTGTAACCACACGAACCAAACGAGGGGTCCGGGCTGAGGTCGTGAAAATAATTCCCTTTGAACGAACCAACACCCTCATTGTCTTTGCCTCCAAGTCCTCAGTTGAACGCGTGCGTGGCGTGGTTGCAAAACTGGATGCTGATGTTCCAAGGAGAGAAGGCAACATCCATGTGGTGTATCTCCAACATGCCAATGCTGAAGAATTGGTCAATGTGCTGATGAATTTACCCAGCGAGAGTTCTTCCTCGACGCGCAGCACCTCTGCACCAAGCGGGAAGCTGAGAAACAATTCGGCTCCCCCCATCTCCAAGGAAATAAAAATTGTTGCGGATAAGGAAACAAACTCTTTGATCATTACCGGTCCCCGCGAAGATTACGAGGTGGTTGAAAACGTCATCAAACAGCTTGATATCCCCAGGCGCATGGTCTATCTCGAAGCATTGATCATGGAGGTCAAGGTTTCCAAGGATTTCAACATTGGGGTGAGTTGGTCAGACGGCAATGGCTCGGTTATTGGCGGCTTCAGTGGGGGGGCTGGCGACTACAGCTACAATGCTCTCAATACCCTATACAATGGCAGTCTCCCCTCTGGATTTACTCTGGGCGTTCTCGGCGGCGGAATCACTATCGGTGATGTGACCTTCCCCAATCTCGGAGCGGTGCTGAACGCCTATAAAAGTGATGATGATGTCAATGTCATTGCCACCCCTCAGATTTTAACCACGGATAATAAAAAGGCCTCCATCAAGGTGGGGGAGAATGTGCCGTATATCACCAGTAAAAACACGACTGATTCCGAGCAGGATTATACCAATTACGAGTATAAGGATGTCGCCACCAGCCTGACCATCACTCCGCAGGTCAACCAGGCCGATATCGTTCGTCTGGAAATTGGCGTTGAGGTAGTCAAACTCAAGGATACGGAAACGACCACCACTCCTTCGACCTTCACGCGAACAGCCGATACCACGGTTATTGTCCATAATGAGGAAACTGTGGTCATTGGCGGTATGATTGGTCAGGACACGACCAAAGGAGAGTACAAGGTCCCTGTTTTGGGAGATATTCCAGTACTGGGCTGGTTGTTTAAATCGCATAGTAACAGCCTGGAAAAAACAAATCTCTATATCTTTATCACGCCTCATATTGTTGAAAATCCGGCTGAACTTGCGGATTTGTATCATAAGAAGCGTTCTGGGATGGAGAAGCTGCATCGCGAAGCCGGTGACATTGCAGATCAGTTTTTTCATCCAAAATCCGATCCTGTTCAGTCCAGTACGCTTTCTGATATAGGCATGCAGAAACTGATGCAAAATGATTTGCTGCGGGCTCGGGAGTTTTTTGTTCAGGCGCTGAAAAATGACGCGCAGAATGGAGCCGCTTTAATTAACCTGGGGGTGATCTGCGAGCGTGAACAAAAATGGAAGGAGGCGGCAGCCTATTATCAGCGTGTATTGACCCTTCCTGTCTCCCAAGAGCAAATGGGAAATGCAGAAGCAGCCAATCCACTTAAAGATGTGGCCAGCACTGCGCTGAAAAGGCTTAACCAGCGAGGTCTGTAAGATGAAATCAGCTGGCCCCAGTTCACCATCCTTTTTTAGACAGGAGTTTCACTGATGCGACTACTTGGTGAAATCCTTATGGAAAATTACGGTGTTACCGCTGAGAGTATAGAGGCTGCACTGGAGCTGCAACGTGAGCGCGGAGGCAGGATCGGTGAGATTTTAACCCAACTGCGTAAAATCTCCGAAGAGGATCTCCTAGGGGCCAGAAGCGAGCAGTGCGGTCTGGAGGTCGTCTATGATTTGCCTGCCGAGCCGGACCCGTTTTTTGTCGACAGGGTTCCCATTGGTTTTTTGAAAAAATTTAAAATGATTCCCGTGGCAACACCGGAGAGTTCCTATATTGCCCTTGCCGAGCCAGCCAACTTTCAACAGCTTGATGATCTAACCCGTCTGCTGCAATGGGAAGGCATTAGCAATGTACTGGCCCCTTCAAATGAGATTTTTGTCGCCATTAATGCGGCCTACGATACCACTCGAAAAGATGCTGCCGACCGGGTTATGCAGGATATGGATGAGGAAAATCCAGAGAGTATCCTCACCGAAATTGAAGAGACTGCAGACCTCCTGGACGATACCAGTGATGCGCCGGTCATCAAGCTGGTAAACCTGGTCCTTTCCCAGGCGGTACGTGATAATGCCTCGGATATCCATATTGAATCCTATAAAGATCGGGTCAAGATCCGTAAACGTGTTGATGGGGTGCTCTATGATATGTACTCACCGCCTCGGCATGTGCAGAGCAAGCTGGTCTCACGTATAAAAATTATGGCCAAGATGGATATTGCCGAGAAGCGGCTTCCCCAGGATGGCCGCATAGAGATCCGTCTGGCAGATCGAAATATCGATATCCGTGTCTCTACACTGCCAACCTCTTTTGGCGAACGTGTGGTTATGCGGCTTCTGGATAAATCCAGTTCGCTGGTGCCCCTGCAAGCCTTGGGAATGGCCAAGGAGGATATGGATCATTTCCTGCGCATGATCAAAGCTCCCCATGGCATTATTCTGGTGACCGGCCCCACCGGTAGCGGTAAAACAACCACCCTTTATTCCGCGCTTGGTGTGCTCAATCAGCCTGATATCAATATTATCACGGTGGAAGATCCCATTGAATACCAGATGAACGGCATCAGCCAGGTCCAGGTGAACGCCAAAGTTGGCTTGACCTTCGCCAATGGCCTGCGAACCATTGTTCGTCAGGATCCTGATGTTATACTCGTGGGGGAGATTCGTGATCTGGAAACTGCCGAGATCGCCATTCAGTCGGCGCTGACCGGTCATCTGGTTTTTTCCACCCTGCATACCAATGATGCCGCCAGTGCAATTACACGGTTAATCGATATGGGGGTTGAGCCATTTTTGGTCTCTTCTGCGGTCAACGCTATAATGGCCCAGCGACTGGTGCGTAAAATCTGCCCCCATTGCAAGGAGGCATACCAGCCCTCCAATGCTTATCTGGAAAAAGTTGGACTCTCGCCAATTAAATTTGCCGAGCGCGAGTTGTATCGAGGGGCGGGGTGCCCTGAATGTCTCCAGACCGGATACAAGGGCAGGGTGGGTATTTTTGAGTTGATGTCACTCACACCAGCCATGAAGAGCTTGATTCTGACCACCTCAGACGCTGGGCAAATCAAGAAGCAGGCTCTTTCGTCTCTGGCAACGGGAATGTTGACCCTGCGGCAAGATGGCCTGCGCAAGGTCCTTGCAGGGTTGACAACACTCGAGGAGGTCTTTCGCGTCACCTAAGGGGGGCTTGAATAATGAGCTCCTGAATCCGTAAGTCCCCTGCACCTGGTTTTTTACGGTTTTATCTGATCAACTGGTTCATCTCAAAGATGGGCAAGAGGATTGATACAACAATAAAACTGACCGCCACCCCCATGGTGAGAATCATCACCGGTTCAATCATTGAGGTCAAAGCAAGAATTTTGGCTTCCACCTCTTTTTCGTAGCTCTCAGCTGCTTTCCCAAGCATTGTATCCAGCGCTCCACTCTGCTCTCCCACCGCCATCATTTGCACCAACATGGGGGGGAAGTATTCAGATCCACGGAAGAAATGTGAAAGGCTTGCACCTTTCTCCAGCTCTTCTCCCGCGGCTCCAATCTCTTCGGCCAGAAGTACATTATCGACTATATTCCGGACGATGAGCAGGGAACTAAAGAGGGGGACTCCAGATTGGAGAAGGCTTGACAGGGTGCGGCTGAAGCGAGCTGATGCGGTTTTGATGGTTAAATCGCGAATGCCGGGAGCTGTAAGTTTAAGTCGATCCCAGCTGCGTCGTCCCGCAGTTGTTCCGATGTACCAGCGAACCAGGGCTACAGAGGCAAAAATACAGGCAAGTACAGCCCACCAAAACTGTTTGAGAATGGTGCTGAGGCTAATCAGAATAATTGTGGGCAGAGGCAGCGCCTGTTGGGTTCCTTCAAAAACAGAGGTAATACTGGGAACGATAAAAGTGATTAAAAGAAAGAGGACGGCAACCCCGACAAGAGCCATGAAGATAGGGTAGAGCATGGCAGCCTTGACGCGACTGCGAATAGCATGCTGATTTTCACCAAATTCGGCCAGGCGGTCTAAAACCACATCCAGGGAACCAGAGGCTTCCCCGGCCCGAACCATATTGATATAAATTTTGGAAAAAAGCCGGGGATGTTCGTCAAGCGCCGAGGTTAGGGAGTTGCCCTCATTGACAGCATCCTTGATCTGGGCGAGCACCGTTTGCAGGCTGCGATTTGAAGTTTGCTCGATGAGTCCGGCAATAGAAGGCACCAGGGGAATACCCGCACCAAGGAGGGTGGCCAGTTGGCGGGTGGCCAGGTGTATCTCCTGCTGCTTGATGCTTGTGCCGAGCTGCCGGGTAAAGAAGGATCCCTTGCCACCTTCTTTCTTTGCAACGCTCTCTTTGATGTTGACCGGATAGTTGCCACCACCACGAATTTTCTGGCGGGCGGCAGCAAGCGAGTCAGCATCAATGATCCCTTTTATTTTTTTTCCGGATCCATTCAGCGCGGTGTATTCAAAGACGGGCATGATAACGAGCCTTTTGCTAAAGGGAAGGAATTGCAGAGGTATCCGTTGCGTCGCTTGTTGGATATGCTAATATACACACCGGGTTACATGCGTGCTCAGCAGATGGGCTTCAGGTACGTCTTATTCGTTTCGTGTCGAGGGATTGTTGCCATCCATACATTGGGAAATACAGTTGGCACAGTTGGCGGTGGTGCCGCCCCGCTGACAGAAACTGGCAAAGCCGTTGATCAACTCATCGCCACCCCGTGGGCAGACCTCGAGAAATTTGATAAACTCGACCATGCGATTGATGATTTCAGGTGGAGCCGTATGCTCAATTTTGCAGGCACCTTCCTCGGCCAACGCTTCTTCTATGGCAAGGACATCAGTGAAAAATTGCTTGAGCGAGTTATGGCGGTGAATGACATCTTCGGCGACAAGTCGTCCTTCGTCGGTGAGGGTGATCACCTCATAGGGGGCATAGTTGATCAATCCCCTTCGAGAAAGCGCACGCAGGGCCTCTGTGACAGAGGCACCGCTGACCGACAGTCTGGCTGAAATATCTTTGCCGCGTGCAACCTGCTTTTCGGTGATAATATGATAAATTGTCTCAATATAATCTTCAAGGCTTGCGCTGAGTTGTTGCGTCTCCGCCATCGTTTTGCTCCAGATAAATGAATTTTTCATGTATCTTCGGGATGATACAATTTTGTATGTGGGGCGTCAAGAAGAATGTCCCCGCTTGCTCCTCCTCTCACTACCTGTAATATGCCATGCTTCAGGAACTTCGTGTACAAAATCTAGCGCTGATTGATGCTCTTAATCTGGACCTGTCTGCAAGAAGCTCCGGATTAATTGTCCTCACAGGTGAAACCGGTGCTGGTAAGTCGATCATATTGCAGGCAATCAACCTGCTCACCGGAGGCCGGGGCGCGACCTCCTGGGTACGCAACGATTGCGACCAGGCTTTGATCGAAGCCACCTTTAAACTGCGGCCCAACCACAGCGAGATCAATGAATTGATGCATGAGCATTCCCTGAAAGATGGGCAAAATTGCATCATTCGCCGGGTGCTTTCCAAGTCTGGACGTTCCAAGCTCTACATAAATGATCAAACGGTCACCACCCGTCTTTGCGGGGAGTTGAGTGCAAATTTGATCAACATAGCCAGTCAGCACGATCAACAGCAGTTGTTGAGTAATCGTAATCATCTTGATTTTTTAGATCTGTACGGCGATTTACGAGGGATGCGGCAGCAATTTTCCAAGTTGTTTCGTCGCTGGCAGCAGGCTTCCTCTGAGCTGCGCCAACTGTTGGAAAAGGAGCAGGATAAAGAGCAACACCGTGATTTTCTACGATTTCAACTCGATGAAATTCAAAAATGCAAACCGGTGCCCGCAGAGGATGAGCAGCTTATTAAGGAGCGGGATCAGCTCAAGTCCTCCGATGTGCTCGTGCGGCTGGTGGGAGAGAGTTGGCGAGAAATTTCTGGCTCCATTACCAACGCATTGGTGGACATTCGAAAAAATATCGAGCAGGCTGCCACTATTGACGATACATTGGCCCCCCTGGCCGAGCGCATCGGTTCAGCAGGCTATGAACTTGAGGACGTGGCAACCGTCCTTGATCAGTACCGGGAGAGCATTCCCATGGATCCCTCCCGGTTGGAATGGATCTCCGGGCGGTTGACCGAGCTGAAACAACTTCAGCGGAAATACGGGCCAACTCTGGAAGAGGTGCTTACCTTTGCACAGGAGGCAGAGGCAGAGCTTTCCGTACTGGAGAGTCTGGATGCGGAGATCAGCGCGGCTGAGGTGCGGCTGGAGGAAATTTCCACAGAGGCCCTGTTGCTTGCAACGGAGCTGAGTCAGGCCAGACGCGAGGTTGCCCAAAGGCTCAAGGCGGGGATGGAGGAGGAGTTGGCATCACTGAGTTTTAATCAGGCGGTTTTTGAGGTGTCCATGTCGACGCCTGAAGGGCTGGGGCTTGATGGAATTCAGAGCACCGGTCGTGATCTGATAGAGTTTACCTTTTCCGCCAACCCCGGTGAGCCCCCCAAGCCTCTGGCAAAGATTGTTTCCGGGGGAGAGTTGTCCCGTTTAATGCTTGCGATGAAGTGCCTTTTGGCGCGGCGCGACCAGGTGGATACTGTAATTTTTGATGAGGTCGATGCCGGTATTGGTGGGCAGGCAGCGGAAGCAGTTGCCGAGAAGATCGGTGAGCTGGCAGGACATCATCAGGTCATTTGTATTACTCATTTGCCGCAGATCGCTGCCTGGGCGGATCTGCATTACAAGGTTGAAAAACAGGTAGAGAACGGACGTACCCGAACAGTGATTAAAGCGTTGGATGAACAGGAACGACCCCAGGAGCTGGCCCGAATGCTGGGAGGAGAGAAACCTACCCTCCAGACTCTGGCTTTTGCCGGAGAGTTGATCAGTCGCAGTCGTGGGAGAAAACCCCATGCGTGATGTGCGTGCCATCGGGTTGTTTTCCGGAGGGCTGGATTCTATCCTGGCCTGCCGGGTTGTTATGGCTCAGGGCATTGAGGTGGTAGCACTGAAATTTGTGACCCCCTTTTTTGACCATGATCTTCTGGCCGATGAGGTTGCCTATAGGCAGGAGATGCATCGCAAATATGGGATTAACGCGCGTGTGGTTGATATCTCCGAGGGCTATGTGCGTATGCTGGAACAGCCAGTGCACGGCTTTGGTAAAAATTTCAACCCCTGTGTGGATTGCAAAATTTTCATGCTGCGTAGGGCACGAGAACTGATGGCCGAATATAAGGCTTCATTTATTCTTACGGGAGAGGTGCTTGGTCAGCGGCCCATGTCCCAGCGTCGTGATACCCTGCGGGTTATTGAGCGGGATTCGGGATGTGAGGGACTGCTTTTGCGGCCTCTTTGCGCCCAACTTATGAATCCAACCCTGGCGGAAACGCAAGGATTGGTGGATCGAGAACAACTGCACCGGTTTTCTGGTCGGGGCAGAAAGGAACAGAAAAAGCTCGCCGCCGCTTTTGGTATTCAGGATTATCCGGCACCCGCCGGCGGCTGTATGCTCACCGATCCCAACCTGGCGGCACGCATCAAACATTTTTACCATGGTCTCTTTGCCTTTGATCAACAGCGGGCGGTTGACGATATTCGTCTTTTGAGTATTGGCCGCCAGTTTCGCCTCAGTGAGCATGTCTGGTTTATCATAGGCCGTGATGAGCGGGAAAACGAACGGCTGGAGGCCATGCGCGGCCCGGATGACTGGACCATGCGCATGACGGTTCGTCCCGGCCCTCTCGGCCTGCTTCGCCATGCTCCGGCTCTTGAGTCGGGAAGCCCGGAGGAACAACTTCTTCTTGAGCGCTTGGCGGGCATTGTCATTCGCTATGGGAAAAAGGTCAAAGAAGGGCCGCTGGGCTCGGATGTCTTGATTGATCGGGGAGAGCAAACCGAGATTCAGTGGCAGGAACCCCTGCTCGGTGATGAAATAGAGGACTGGCGTATTTGACAAAGCCCGGATGCCATATCACAGGAAAGCAGCTCGCATCACTTGTCCCCAGGTGGCTGCAGGCGGAACTGCGACTTCTTTTGAGCGAACTGGGTGGCCCTCTGTATCTGGCTGGTGGTGTAGTCCGTGATCTGCTGCTTGCAAAGAAACCCGCAGATATCGACTGTACCGTTGTTTGCGGCGCGCGCATTTGGGCTCAGAGGCTGGCCGAACACACCGGTGGGGCCTATGTTCCCCTTGGCCGTGAGGAGGATGCGGCCCGTGTGGTGCGTGGTGGGCTCAGTGTCGATTTTTCCGCCTTCCGTTTGGGGGCTGCAACCATTGAAGCGGATCTCGGCTTGCGTGATCTCAGCTGCAACGCTATGGCGGTGCAGATCGATCATTGGTTGGTTAATCCGAGCGATACTGATCAGTTGGCGCTGCTTGATCCTATCGGAGGCCTACCTGATCTCCAGACACGACTGATTCGAGCCGCGGCGGAGTCATGCTTCACCGATGATCCTCTCCGGTTGCTTCGCGCCTTTCGTTTTGCAGCGACCCTCGGTTTTGCAATCGAACAGTCGACCTTTGCTCGCATTCGAGAGCAACGCAGGTTGATTGTGCAACCCGCCCCGGAACGCATAACCCATGAGCTTGACGCTATCATGAGTTCTGGCAATGCATGGACAACCGTGCGTTCCATGGCCCAAAGCGGCCTGCTCTGGGAGCTGATTCCAGAATTGGTGGCAGGTGTTGACATGGAGCAGCCGCAGAGCCATCACCTTGATGTTTTTGGCCACAGTCTGGAGGCGCTCAAACAGATGGAGCGAATCCTTGCCTCTCCTGGGAGTTGGTTTCAAACAGGGGCTGCTGAACTGCAAATGTATGGTGGATCTTCGCATATGCGCACCAGGCTCTGCTGGGCAGCACTGCTGCATGATCTGGGAAAACCACCAACTTATATGAGGCGGGCGGATAAGGACAACCGTATCACCTTTTACCATCACGACCATGTGGGAGCAAGCATGGTTGCAGAACTGGCTGTGCGGTTTCGCTGGAGCAATGATGATCGGGAATATATAAGTTCTTTGGTCAAGCACCATATGCGGCCTTTTTTTCTGGCCAATGTCGTTCGTGACGGGCAGCTCACCCTGCGGGCCTCTATCCGTTTGTTGCGTAAGATGGGCACCCGTCTTCCCGGCCTTTTCCTGCTTGCCATGGCAGACAGTCTGGCGGGAAAGGGAGAGAAGAGCGTTGCCGGAATGGAAGAGGAACTCAGCGCTCTCTACAGTCATTTGCAAGCCGTGCATCGTGATCATGTCGCTCCGGTGGTGAAGGCTAAAGCGCTGGTAAACGGGCATGATCTGATTGCACAACTCGGGCTTACGCCTGGCCCCCTTTTCAAACAGATACTCCGCCGTATTGAGGAGGCCCAGATGGAAGGAAGGGTGCATTCAAAAGAACAGGGGTTGCAGCTTGCAATAGATATAGCCTCTGCGATCCAGAGAGATGAATAAAGGGCACTCAACACCAGGCCCTCACGAGTGAGCGAGTTATGCGAAAAGAGCAGGATTTTTATTTTAAAAAGGCAAAAAAGGACAACTACCCGGCGCGCTCGGTGTACAAGCTTGAGGAAGCGCAGCAGAAGCACAAGTTTTTAAAACCCGGACAGCGGGTTCTTGATTTAGGATGCCATCCCGGCAGCTGGAGTATCTATGCCTCTGAGATTCTGGGGCCCAAAGGGGTGGTTGTTGCCGCTGATCTGCAGCGGACTGATATACCGGTTCAAAAACCCAATGCCGAAATTCATTGGCTCTGTTATGATGTCTACTCGGAGGAGTTCGTCGATTATCTGAAAAAACAGTGGCCGGGCTTTCATGTGGTGCTCAGTGACATGGCACCGCGAACCACCGGCAGTCAGTACGCCGACCATCAGCATTCGTTGCGACTCTGTCGGCGTGTCCTCGAATTATCCGCCCAATTCCTGCATGAAAACGGAACCCTGTATGTGAAAGTTTTTCAGGGGGAGGACTTCCCCGAATTTCTCCAGGAATGCAAACCGCTGTTTAACAACGTGAAAGTGGTGAAACCAAAGAGTTCGCGCCATGAGAGCCGGGAGGTCTTTGTACTGGGACGTGGTTTTCGCAGGCAGACTCGCAAAAAATAGTAGAAACAAGAAATTATTGAATTAGTGTCCGTCCAGAACTGAGGGGTTTTGTTCAAGTTCAAGGCACGCGAAAAATTTTACCACAGGCATAGAGACAATATTCCGAGGATAAAATTTTGAGCATAACGCCGAAATTGGGCAAAAAGACCGTTTATGGATGGGCACGAACTAGAAAAGGAGTCGGAGCGTGTCGGGACATTCAAAGTGGAGCACGATTAAACGCAAGAAAGGGGCCAATGACGCCAAGCGCGGTAAAATTTTCACCAAGTTGATCAAGGAAATCACCATTGCTGCCAAGATGGGCGGTGGTGACCCTGATGGCAACCCCCGACTGCGTAGTGCCATCACAGCTGCCAAAAGCGAGAATATGCCCAAGGACAATATCGATCGGGCTATTAAAAAGGGAACCGGTGATCTTGACGGCGCCATCTACGAGGAGATCCTCTACGAGGGCTACGGCCCCGGTGGTGTGGCGGTTCTTGTGGAAACTATGACCGACAATAAAAATCGGACAGTTGCCGATATCCGTCATTACTTTGCCAAAAGCGGCGGGAACCTTGGTGAGTCAGGCTGCGTGAACTGGATGTTTGACAAGAAGGGCTCCATCACCGTTGAGAAAGAAGGGGTTGATGAAGAAGAGCTGATGGATCTTGCCCTGGAGGCCGGAGCCGAGGACGTTGTGGATGACGAGGAGAGCTTTCAGTTGCTGACAGAGCCCGAGGCCTTCAATGATGTGGTTGATCAGTTGGAAAAGGCTGAGGTGAAATTTTCCGAGGCCACCATCGCCATGATTCCCCAGAATACCATTGAGGTCAGTGAAGAGAAGACCGCACGTTCGTTGTTGCGTCTTCTGGATAACCTGGAAGATCATGACGATGTTCAGAAAGTACATGCCAACTTCGACATCGATGATGCATTGATGGATTCGCTTGACTGATCTTCTTGTTGCATGCGTATTCTCGGCATAGATCCTGGATCACGGATCACAGGCTATGGCGTGATCGCAACCAATGGGCATGAAATCGGTTTTATTGCCTGCGGTACCATTCGGACTGGCAATGAAACCGATTTTTCCCGTCGTTTACTCACCATTTTTCAGGATCTGAGCGAGGTAATCTCTACGCATCAACCGGAGGTTGCTGCGGTTGAAGATATATTTATCAGCCAAAATCCCCGTTCTGCCCTGAAACTTGGGCATGCGCGCGGTGCGGCCGTGGTCGCTGCTCTCCATCATAACCTCCAGGTTTTTGATTATCCTGCCCGCCAGGTCAAACAGACTGTTGCTGGCTATGGCCAGGCTGAAAAAGCGCAGGTGCAGCACATGGTGCAGAGCCTGCTGCAACTCAGCGCCATCCCCTCTCAGGATGCCGCCGATGCCCTGGCGGTGGCCATCTGTCATGCCCATCAGAGTGCCTACAGCCGTCTGGGCTGCTCCTCATGAATAACCAGCTTAGCTTCAATATTGCCCATGATCGCCTCACTTAGTGGTCAGCTTCAGTTAAAAAATCCATCCGTGCTTGTACTTGATGTCGGTGGGGTCGGCTATGAGGTCCATATCTCTCTGCGGACCTTTGATGTCCTGCCCGAGGTGGGGGAAGCCTGTTTTCTTCTCATTCAGACGGTGGTGCGTGAAGATGCGATCCTTCTCTATGGATTTCATCAACCCGAAGAAAAAGAACTCTTCCTCCTCCTGGTGGCCGTCTCTGGCATCGGTCCCAAACTGGCCCAGACCATCCTTTCCGGCATAGGGGTTGCCGCACTTTGCCAGGCGATCCGCCAGAAGGATATCGCCCAGTTGACCTCCATTTCCGGGGTCGGTAAGAAAACAGCACAGCGGCTCTGTGTGGAGCTTGCAGAAAAAGTTGGCTCCTTTGAGGCCGATCAAGAAGTCGCAGGCGCGGGTTCTGCTCCGGTCACAGTGACTGAAGCCGATGTGCTGGCAGATGCTGCCTCCGCGCTGGTCAATCTTGGCTATCCCCAGTCAATGGCCTGGCAAGCCCTGCGGGCGGTTGAAAAAGGTTTGGGCAAAGACGCTGCCTCTGTGCGGGTTGAGGAATTAATTCGCCTGGCTCTTCAATCACTGGCCACGCGAAGCTGAGCCTAATCCATGGAAGGCGTGCAGGAATCTTGATCATGAAACAGGAAGAAGAACTCACGGGAAAACGATTGGTCACTGGTGATGAGCGCGCTGAAGACCTCAGCCTTGGGGTGGAGGTCCGTCCCCGACGGCTTGAAGAATACATTGGCCAGGAGCAGGTGAAACAGAGTTTGGGGATTTTTATGCAGGCCGCGCTGCAACGAAAAGAACCCCTGGATCATGTTCTTTTTCACGGTTTTCCCGGTCTGGGCAAGACCACTCTGGCCTATATTATAGCCAATGAAATGGGCGCAGGCATCAAGGTGACCTCCGGTCCGGTGATAGAGAGACCCGGCGATCTGGCTGCCATCCTCACCAGCCTCCAGGCTGGAGATGTGCTCTTTATTGATGAAATTCATCGCCTCAATCATGTGGTCGAAGAAATCCTTTACCCTGCCATGGAGGATTATCAGCTTGATTTGGTGATTGGTCAGGGGCCGGGAGCCCGCTCGGTGAAGATGGATTTGCCCCGTTTCACCCTGGTTGGAGCCACCACCCGCACCGGCCTGCTGACACCGCCGCTTCGTGATCGTTTTGGCGTGATTTTACGCCTGGAATATTACAGCCCCGAAGAATTGGTGAATATTATCCAGCGGACAGCAGGGCTTTTTAAGATCAAGATCGATCACGAGGGCGCTATGGAGTTGGGGCGTCGCTCTCGAGGAACCCCTCGTATTGCCAATCGGCTATTGCGGCGCGTTCGCGATTTTTCCGAAGTGGGAGGCCATGATGTGGTCTCCAAAGAGGTCGCTGATGCCGCCCTGACCATGCTCAATGTGGACCCCTTTGGCCTTGATGAGATGGATCGTCGCATCCTTCTGACCTTGATTGAAAAATTTCAAGGTGGTCCCATCGGCCTGGAAACCCTTTCTACGGCCGTCTGTGAGGAGAAAACCACGCTTGAAGATGTCTACGAGCCCTTTCTCATTCAGTCTGGCTTTCTTATCCGTACTCCCCGAGGTCGCATGGCCACCGCCGCGGCCTATGAACATTTTCAGCTTCCCCTTCCTTCCGCACCGCCCCAGGAACAACCGGGACTTTTTGAACTCGGTGGTCGCAAAGCCTGATCCTCTTTATGTGCAGAACCGGAGAGACTTGGCCGCGCTCAGCTGGCCTTGCCATCATTGTCACCAATAGAATGGTTCCCTGCCGAAGTATCCAACTCTTTTGACAAATCTCCTTCCTGCTGAAAAATCTTGATAACATCTTGATTTTTCTTGGGAGAACCTCTTTAATTTCTACAGTCTTGTCTGCTTTTTTGAAGTGGTGAACTCGGTGGGGCAGGTTTTGCGTGCCTCGTACAATGCCAAAGTAAAACCACTCTCGAGTCGAACAGCCTCTGCGTACGGGGGCGGCTTGAGTATCAAATAGGCATCTTGAATAATTGCTTTTTCTGCCAATCCTTGGCCTTGATTGAAAAATCTAATTATTCAAGATACCCAAATGTTTGCGTTCTGGAGATTGGTAGCCTTATGAAGTTGACCTCTGTGCTTACCGCAACGGTTTGCCTGCTGGCAATAAGTCTCTTGCCCCAACCCACCGTGGCCAAGGCACCAACGGGGAATCCGCAGCCCTTGAAGGATGATGTGGTCTTGCCGATGCCTGGTGGTCGTGTACTGGCACTTCGCCCTGTTTGTTTGGGGGAGGGCAACACCGCCTATGCCTGGAAACGTTTTCGACTCGGTGATCCCGCCGGTGGCTATAAGGAGTCGCCAACCGGCGTAGCCCTGGGTGGTGCCTTTGAAGTAGGGCAGGGCGAGGAGCAGGATTGGTGTTATTACCTGGGAAAATACGAAATATCAGAGGATCAGGTTTTTGCCGTGCTTGGCGGCCCCAAGGAGTATGAAAACTCGCAACTGCCGGCAAGAAATCTTTCCTGGTTTGAGGCAGAGGACTTTTTGCGCAGCTATAATAAATGGCTCTATGCAAACGCTTCAGAAAAGGTTCCCGCCTACGGCGGTGTTCCCGGATTTTTGCGATTACCCACCGAGTCCGAGTGGGAATTTGCAGCGCGCGGGGGCGCGCAGGTCAGCAGCGGTGCCTTTGATCGAAAGTTGCCCTACAAGAGAAGAAAGCTCGCCCAGTACGAATGGTTTTCCGGACCGAAATCATCGCATAATAAGGTAAAAAAAATCGGATTGTTAAAGCCAAATGTCCTCGGGGTTCACGATATGCTGGGCAACGTGGCCGAGATGACCGCGAGTCTTTACCAAATTGAATATTACCAGGGGCGCAGCGGCGGGTATGTCGCTAAAGGCGGGCATTATCTCTCCGATGCCCGTGGTCTTCGTTCTTCCCTGCGCACCGAACAGGAGTTTTATTCCCTCAATGGTGCAACCAAAACCGTGGAGCCCGCCAAAAAACAGACCCTGGGATTTCGTCCCGTACTCTCCTCACTGGTTTTTCCCAATCGGCAGGTGGCCAACCGTATGCATGAGGAGTGGGAAAACTATCGTCAGGGGGCAGGACAAAGTCTGCCAGCGGCAGTTTCTACCAGCGCGACCAGTGCCAAAACCGAAGTTTCGAAAACAGATGCCGGGACGCATCTCAAGCGGCTTAAGGACGAACTTTCCCGCAGGGGGACGGTCTCCGCTCCTGTTCAGCAGGAACTGGATTTATTGGCCACATCTCTTGCAGATATTCAATTCACCATTAAACAGGCTGAGCAGGATTCAGCCTATTCCTGGGTTAAAATCGGTGCTGAACAGGCCTTTTTTATTACAAAAGAGGCGCGCAAGTTACCAATTCTCGAGCAACTGATCGCCTCGGCACTTAAGTCGAACCGTCAGCCCATTGTTGACAAATACAGGCAACGGGAGGCAGAGATTCAGCAGAATATTGACCAGGCCATGTCTTCGTATACCGACTCCATCCGTCAGTTGGGCACAGCATCGGAGCTGGCTATTGAAGGAGGGTTTAAACGCTATACCCAGTTTCTCAGCAAGCGAAAAGCCAAGCGGCAAAGCCAACTGCTCACACTTGTGCGGAAGCAGGCACAAGAGTATCTCAAAATAAAACGAACCAATGATGAATTGTGGAAAAACCAGTTTTTTGAGTGGTCCACAACTCAAAATTAACAAACGTGTGATCAAGTGAAACAGGCGCCCCACAGTCTCGGTGCGAGGGGGCGTTTTTTTGATGTATTGCGTTCCAAAAGGAGTGGATATGCGAGGGAAAAGATCGATAATCGTTGTGGTACTCTGTGCGTTGTTAGCCCTGAGCGGCTGCGCCAACATTAAGGATGACGGAACCAGAACCCGGGCAGAGGGAGCTGGAACAGGCGCGGTCATTGGCGCAGTTGCCGGAGGTATTCTTGGCCAGCTCATTGGTGGGGATACACAGGGGACTCTGGTCGGGGCAGCCATTGGTGCCGCGGTGGGGGGAGCAGGAGGCTATGCCTACGGCAATCATGTGGCCAATCAAAAAGCCAAATATGCCCAGGAAGAAGACTGGCTTGATGCCTGCATCGCCCAGGCGCAGCAGAAAAATGCGGAAATGGTCGCCTATAATCAGGATTTGAGCAAAGAAATTAGCAAGCTCAAACGGGAAACCGCGCTCTTGAAAAAGCAGTACAAGGATAAAAAAGTTCGCACCGTCAAGCTTAAGGATAAAAAAGCGGCCACAGATTCCCTGATTGAATCGGCCAATAAGGAGTTGGCCTCTGCTGAAGATGAGCTCAAAGCTCAGAAATCCGTACATACCGACGCGGTTGAAAGTGGCAAGGACGACTATGCTAAAGAGCTTGACGTTGAGATCGTTCAACTCAAACGCAATATCAAAGAGCTTGAAAAACGGACTGAGGAGCTGGCCTCCATGTCCGCGAGCATGTCTGTTTAAGGGGAAACGCTATGAAACTGAATACGAGACTGATCGTGGTTGTGTGCTGCACCCTGTTGCTGGCCGGGTGTGCCGGACAAACAACCGATCCACACCAGGGGGGGCTTTTTAGCTATAACCCCAATGCCTATGAGCAGCGATTGCAAGACCGTCGTTCCCATTTGGATCAGGTTGAGGAGCGCAATCGCCAGGAACAGGCGCAATCGACAGCACTGCAATCCGAGCGGGCCACACGCCAAAAAGAGATGGCCTCTCTGCGACGTCAGGTTCGCAAGCTCAATACTTCCATAGCCTCTCTGGAAAAGGATGTCCTGGCCAAAGAGGCGACCAGTGTTGCCCAGCAGCAGAAGCGAACGCATATCCTTGCCAAGCTCAAAGAGCTTAAGGCTTCATCACGCAATTCAGATTTTATTGAAGATCCTGCGAGCAAGCGATTGGAGATCAAGCGTTTGCAAAAAAGGCGCGACCAGTTGGAAAAAGAGGCGGCCAGTCTGATGTTTCTTTAATTGGCCGTATCTGTGTTATTTCTCACCAGTAAAAGGGGCTGTGCATTGGGGCATGTCGGTAAGCTGTGTCGAATTTTGCATGCAGTAGGACTTCTGCTGCTCTTTTTTCCCTACGCTACTCTCTGTGCCCAGGAGCAGGGACTGCCCCAGGAACAGTTGCAGCTTTTGAATGAGGCCATCGGTCAGATTCGTGAGCACGGTCTGCGGATTCCAGCTTCACCAAATACAGTGCGCAGTGATATCCTGCGTGCCTATAGCCGTTCGCTTGATTCGTACTCCGATTATCTCTCTGCACCTGAGTATCGTGGCTTTCAGGAATCAACCAGCTCGGATTACTTTGGCGTGCAGATGGATCTGCAGGAAAAAGAGGGGCGGCTTCTGCTCTTCCCCTTTAAGGCCGGGCTGGCGGCTAAAAGTGGGATTCGTGCGGGCGATGAACTGCTCGCAGTGAATGGCATGCCGGTGTATGGCAAGTCGGTGTATGTGGTGGGATCCCATATTCGTGGTGAAGAGGGGACAACGGTGCAGCTGACCCTGCGAAGCGGCAAATCTCTGGGCCGAACCCTCAGTTTGAGGCGTTCACGGGCACATTACCAGTCCGTTTTATATACGATGGTCGCAGGGGTCGCGCTTGTTGAGATCACGCGTTTTACCCAGGATACGGCTGACCAGCTTGAACAGGTTCTGTCCCAGCTCAAAAAGGATGTGGTTTTGATTCTTGATTTGCGGGGAAACCAGGGAGGCAGCCTGGTGAACGCCAGGCGGTGTGCAGATTTCTTTATTGCCAAAGGGCGTGTGCTGTTTTGCCTTCGTGGACGCAAGCAAGAAAAACTGATCGTCTCCAACCAGCAAGCCTTGGTGGAAAATCCGGTTCTGCTTGTACAGGATGCGGCGACTGCCAGCGCGGCAGAAGCCTTTATTCTGGCCCTTCGTTCCAACCATCGCGCTCTGTCTCTGGGGGCCAAAAGCTACGGCAAAGGGCTGGCCCAGCGTTTTTTGCCCCTTGCTGATGGCTCGGCACTGCGTTTGACCTATGCTGAAATTCTAGCTGCAGATGGGGTGAGCTACCACGGTCGGGGACTGTTCCCTGATCGGGAACTCCCCAAGGAAATGTTGACTGCTGATCTGTCTCAGGAGGACACGATAAAGCGCCTGCTGAACTACGCGCAGGTAGAAGATAATTGATAGAGGAGGGAAATGTATGCAAAGAAGACGAATCCGGCGGGCTTTGAGCCTGCTGTTGGCTGCAGCGGTTGTGATGGCAGGGCAGGGCTGGTCCACCCCAGCTCGAGCTGCCGAAAAACGTCTGCCCATGAAAATTGAAGGCAAGCAATCTTTACCACTTCGCGTTTTATCCCGTGCTTTCTCCACCATTTATAAATCAGCCAATACAGAAGGCGGTACAGTCATGGAAAATGTGCCAGCCTTTCAGACTTTTTTTGTTTATCAGAAAAAAGGTGGCCAGAGCGATCTTGATACTCGAATCTGGTATGAGGTTGGCTCCGATAACCGGGGAACAGTGCTTGGCTGGATGTCCTCGGATGATGTCTTTGAATGGAAACAGACCATGTGTCTTTCCTATACCCATCCTGAGGGACGCTATCCGGTTCTGATGTTTGATCACCGGACGGAGCTGGAAAAGCTGACCGCAATGGACCCGGAAGCGCGTCAGGCAGCGGTGGAAGAGTATTACCTCAACATCGCCATGGGGGATCTGCCGTCTGATTTTCCCATTGTTACGGTTGAACCCAAAAAGGCCATTGATATCACCAAAGAGTTTTATCTGTTGCCCATCCTCCAGTTCGAGGAGATTGAGCTGGATAACCGGGAAGCGCGGCTATTGAAGCTGGCAGCGGTGACCGGTGAAGAGGCCGATGCTCGAATCAGCTCCGATATTCGCAAGAATAAGGAGTATTTGCATAAGGCTGTTCAGGAAAAAAACGCGGTCGATGCCAAGACCCTGGATAAGCTCGCTGTGGATATTGTCTGGGTCATGGACACCACCAACTCCATGATGCCCTACATCAACCAGACCATGAAGGTGGTGCAGGATGCCTCGAAAAAGATTTCAGCCAACGCTGATCTGGCCAAGGCCGTGCGTTTTGGCATCTGGGGCTACCGCGACTCGGTGGAGATCCCCGATATTGGCTACAATGTCAACAACTACACCCCTGCGTTGCAAAATATTGAGCAGTTCATGACCACCCTTAAGAGCGTGGATGTGACCAAGGTTGGCTCGCAGGGATATGCCGAAGACGTGTATGCCGGTGTGAATGGCGCCGTGGATAAAACATCCTGGACCCCCAACGCGCTTCGTTTTGTTATTTTGGTTGGTGATGCGCCTGCCCATGAGCTTGGCCATAAGTGGAACAGCTCCGGCCAGGGCGCGGCAACGCTTCGTAATCTTGCCAATGATCGCAATATTACGCTCTTGACCATTCATATTAAGGACCCCGATCCCCGGGCTGAAGAATATCACTACACGGCTGAAGATCAGTTCATGACCCTTTCCACCAATCGGGGTGTTGCAGGGGAGCCCGCCTATTTTGCCACCTCCTCGGAAAATCTGGCCGGATTTGAGGAAATGACCAAAATGGTCACAGGCTCAATCATTGACCTGCTGGAGAAAGTCCGGCAGGAAAAAGAAAAAATGGTGGCCGCAGCTCAGGCTCCGGTCAAAACCGCTCCCCCAGCTCAGCTCACCGTTTCCACGAAAGCCCCGGTTTCAGATTTTGATGTCCCGGAACAATCCGCTGGCGATGCTGGCAAGCTGAATCTGGAGCTCTTTGCAGAGGGCCAGGAGGCTGGAGAAGGTACGGAAGAAGACGGGCAGCGTGAAAACCAGAGCAAGACAGATGCCGCGCTTAAGGCGGCCTTTGTCCAGTGGATCGGATCCCAGACCGGTGCTCAGGCCCCAAGGGATGTGGTTGCCTGGGTAACGGATAAGGACCTGTTGACCACGGATATTCAGGCTCTGGAAGTGCGTTTGTTAATCAATAAACAGCAGCTGGATTCCCTGCGGGAAACCTTGAAAACAATCCTGGCAGCAGGGCGTAAGGGGCAGATCAGCGGAGAGGATTTCTTCTCCTCACTGCAGGCGGCTGCCGCCACCACTGCCCGTGATCCGGAAATGATCAAACGGGCCAAGTCGCTGGCCCAATCCGGGCTCGTGCCGGAGTTTCTGGTGGGGCTGCCCTATACCAGTCGTATTATGGATATGAATAACGAGCTCTGGTCGAGCTGGTCTGTGGATGAGCAGGATATGTTTCTTGCTGATCTTGAGGCCCGCATCATGGCCTACGAGACCATTCATGACGGTCCCGAGGGCTGGGTACAGTTGAACAAATCCGACGAACCCGGCGACTTTGTCTACCCCATCAGCCTGGAGCTTTTGCCCTGAGCTTTATGGGAAATGTCGTCTATACACTTCGTGATGTGGTCAAAACCCGCAGCAAAGGAGGTGCCTCCTTTACGCTGCGGGTACCTGCCCTTGATGTGCACAAGGGGGAGTTTTGTTCGGTAGTCGGTCCTTCGGGCTGTGGAAAGTCGACTCTGCTGGATATGCTGGCCCTGGTGCTGGAGCCCTCCCAGGTCGGGCAATTCCGCTTGAATGTGCCCAGTCTGGCTGGTGTGCAGTCCTGTGATGTTGAAGGGCTGCCCGAGAATACGGCTGCCCGCATTCGCCGCCATAATATCGGCTACGTCCTGCAAAGCGGCGGCTTACTTTCGTTTCTTACGGTGCGAGAAAATATCATGTTGACCGCCCAGATAAGTCGTCTGCGTGTTGACACCGATGATTTTGAGCACCTGGTCGAAACCTTGGGGCTTGGTGATCAGTTGGAGAAAAAGCCGCAGTACCTCTCGGGCGGGCAGCGGCAACGGGTGGCTGTCGCCAGGGCCCTGATCCACCGGCCGAAGATCATCCTGGCCGATGAACCCACGGCTGCGGTGGATTACCCCACCGCACTGGACATTCGAGATGAGTTGCAGAGCTTGGCACGCCAGATGGATGCGGCTGTTATCATGGTCACCCATGACCGTTCTCTGGTGGAGGAGGTGGCAGATCTTCAGGTTCATTTTGCACTGAGTCGGATCAAACGCAATCAGATCGAGGCAACGACCTCCCTTACCCAAAGAGAGCAGGCCGTATGATCCTCAAACTTGCGTATAAAGATGTTGTTCATGATCGGCTGCTCAGTATCTGTCTGGTACTGGCCATTGCCTCAATCATCTCCCCCCTGCTCATTTTGTTTGGCCTGCAGTTCGGGACCATTGAAACGCTGCGGAGCCGTCTGGTTGAAGATCCCCAAAACCGGGAAATCCGGCCAATGACCACCAAGACCTTTCATCGTGACTGGTTTACCCAGTTGCAACAGCGGCTGCCCGAGGTGCAATTCGTTGTGCCCATGACCCGACAGATTTCTTCATCCGTGGTTGCCGCTAATAAAGAGGCCAAGCTCCAGGAGTCGTTGTCGCTCATGGCCACCGCGCCCGGTGACCCCTTGCTGATGGAAAACAGTGCCCCCGTCCCGGATACAAAGAGCTGCGTGCTCACAGCGGCAGCGGCCCAGTCATTGTCGCTGCAGGTGGGGGATGTGCTGGAGATAACGGCTCAACGCATTATAGGCGGCAAGTATGAGTATGGTCGATTTTCCGTGCGACTGGCTGGCATTCTTGATGAACGGGCATCCGGGCTGAAAACCGCCTATGTGCCCCTTTCGGTGATTGAGGCGGTGGAGGATTTTAAAGATGGACGGGCTGTGCCTGGATTCGGCTGGAAAGGGGAGCTACCCACCGCCTATCCGGTCTACGAGGGGGCCGTGGTTCTGGTGCAAGCCCCCTTAAATAAGCTTGACCAGGTCTTGCTCATTAACAACACCGGATTTTCCCAGGTGAAGCCTCTCTCTCCAGAAGAGGCCGAGCAACTGACCCCGTCCCAGTCTCTCTCTCGGCATGCCTATCTCTTAAAGGTCAAGCACCGCTTTGTTACCCAGACAAATCTGCGGGCCGTGCAAAATAAACTGCGGGGAAAAGGGGCCAAGGTCCTCCCCTGGATCCGCCCTCTTGCCGTGCAATTACACACCACGCAGGGAGATGTTTATGCGCTTCGTCTTTCTGTTATGCCAGAAGGTATGCCCGGTGCTTCGATGGGAAAGCAGACGACCGGCACCAACCCTGCGGGGGGGCAACCCGTGGGGACACTGTTTGTTTCAGATCAGCTACCGCTTGCAGCGGGGATAGCAACGCTGCGTCTGCAGATGGATGGACGAGAGCTTGAGCTCCCGGTACGAGTCGAAAAACATGCCATTGGGCCAGATCGGGCGCTGGCAGAAGTGGAATTTGCCGGTGCACTTGATCTTTTTCGTTATCGAGATCTCAGCTACAATAACGCCAGTGGCAGTCTGCTGCTTTCCCGGCAGGGTTATGCCGGTTTCCGGCTTTATACCGCAACTATCGATGCGGTGGAATCCGTGCAACGTGCACTTGAAGCGGAAGGCATTGCAGTAAATACCGAAAGACAGCGTATTGCCGAGGTGAAACAGCTTGATCATTATACCTCTCTCATCTTCTGGCTTATCGCGGCCGTGGGAGTGGTCGGCGGAATCTCGGCACTGACGGCAAGTCTTTATGCCTCGGTTGAACGGAAGAAAAAAGAGCTCAATGTCTTGCGGTTGTTGGGGCTTTTGAAAAAGGAGCTGGTGCTCTTTCCCATTGCCCAGGGCTTGCTGCTTTCAAGTGGGGCACTGGTGCTTTCCGTGGCTCTCTTTCAGGGCGTGGCCCAGGTGATCAATCAGCTTTTTCAAGAGCAACTTCGAAGCACCGAATCCCTTTGCACCCTCTCAGCAGGTCATTTCTTCCTGCTCTTCGTGGGGGTGTGGAGCCTGAGTATCATTGCGGCGACCTTTGCCGCACTGCGGGCAACCCGACTGGATCCGGCTGAGGCACTGCGTGATGAATAAAACAGTGAGCATCCATCGACATGTTACAAATAATAAATCTGACGCACTGCTGAATGCTACAGACTCAGGTGACACGAATTCAGGTGCAAAAAGTGCTTGAAAATATTATGGATTACAGGCGTTTGTATAGGAAGGCGTCTTGACAACGCTCCCCTGTGGGGAGCGTCTTTGCTACTATCACTGAAGCGAGGGAGTATGAACAAAACGTGGCAACAAACAACAAGGCATAAGGTGAGCCTGCAGCGAAGGATTCTCGGAATCCTGGCGTGTGCGGTCTTCTGCAGTCTGATGGCCCTTGGGGCACCTCAGGTGCAGGCGGTCGAGCAAACGAGCGATAGCGCAGCTATTGCTCGCAAACTGCAACTCGAAGGGGCAAAGCTGCAACTGCAGGGGAATCTTGCAGGGGCTGTGGAGAAATATCGTGAAAGTGTAGCCTTAAAGCCCAATCCGAAATTAGAGGACCTTATTGAGCGATTGGAGCCAAAGGTGGACGGGCAAAAAGCAGAGACTGCGGTCGCTCCTGCAACAGATCCTGCTGCCCCCAAGCCCTCCCCAAATATCCCCTCTTCTGTGAAAGTTGATACACCAGAGGGGCAGGATCCTCCTGTGCAGGTGCTGACACCACCGGAGCTGGACAGCAGCGGAGCGCCTGTCCCTCCGATTGCGGTTACCCCACCAGTGGTGCCCAGGATACCGGCTGGCCCTGAAGAAGAGCTGATCTATGCCTTTACCGACTGGTTTATTCATTTATTTCCGGCGGAGGATCCGGAAGGTGATTTCAGCCTGCAAACCAACCGCCAGTACACCATTACCAAGGTGGGACCCGAGTATGAGGTTGTCTTGGATCCATTTACCTTGCTCATCGATAACGACGACACTCTGGCCCTTGGACCGCTGAAATTTCGGTTGCAACCAGAAGGTCCAGACCTGCTTGCGGTACGTATGCAGCTTGCCAGCTCCGCCCCCATCACCAGCCGAGGAAAAGAAGAGGCTCTGTTGACCATCGGTTCTCAGGATTTTTCTGCTCTGTGGAACCGTCAGCTGATGAACTTCGATGCATTTGACGTGAACCTGGGTGAGCTTGCCATTGAAGACGTTGAGAAAACAGGACGTCTCTCGCTGGCACAATTGATCGCCAAAGGAGGTCGCACTGAGCAGGAAAGCGGGAACTGGACCGAAGACATTCACTGCGCTCTCAAACAGCTGGCCTTTGTGGAAAAGACGGCCAACTTTGGGATTGACTCCATAGAAGGGCAGGTCGTTGCCAGCGGTACCAATGCCAAGCGTTTTCTGGAACTGCGTACCAGCATGCAGGAGGTTTTGGGGCGTCTGGATGAGCTGAGCATGGAAGAACTCAAGCCGCTGATGGGTGATATTGATGAATACATGCAGCTGTTTAACGGCTATACGAGTAGCGCAGATCTGAAAAATTTCCACCTCTCCTCCCGGGACGGAGTTGCCACCCTGGCCTCGATCACCATGCGTGGTGGTGTGGAAAAAGAGGCCGCGACAGGCAAGTTTATCTATTCCTCGGATGGCCAGTTTAACGATTTCACCTTTAACGAAAACAGTTCAGGTAAAAAGCAGAACCCGGTATCCGTTGTTCTTCATAAGATTGGCCTGAAAGGCGATGGCGCCATGGATGCCTTGCCACCCAACCTTTTTGCGGAAATTTTTGCCGGAGTTGAGGAGTACCAGAAGCTCGATCCAAACGAGGCTGACAAATTTGCAGCAGAGAGAGGATATGCCTTAGGAAAGAAAATTCTGTCACTGTTCCAGCGTTATTCAGGCGAGGTGAGCGTTCATGAGCTTCTGGTGGCAAACGCACTCCCCACCCCTATCAGCCTGGATAAGGCCAGTGTTGGCGCTGGTTTTGATGTTGGTGACGGACAGGGCGGAACCATTCACACTCTGGTTGATTATTCCGGGCTCAAAGGTTTGCCGCTCCCCCCGAACAGTGTGCCCGATGCCGGGCGAGTACATCTTGAGCTGAGTCAAATCCCTAATCTCTTGAACCTTATTTCTGATCCTGCATCGCTGGCCCAAGGGAATATGGATGCCATTCAGGGGCAGGTGATGATGAATGGCATGGGGGCTCTGATGCAGAGTGGACTCACGCTCAACCTCTCAGATACCTTTGTCAATTTTCCGGCAACTAAAATAACGCTGGCTCTGTTGGCGAAAGTGAATCCCAGCTCCCAGTATATGTCGACCGGTACACTGAACCTGGCATTGGAAAATCCCGAGGAGTTGAAGCGGGTTCTTCAGACCTACAGTCAGGATCCTGGCATTGAACAGGCTTTTGGCATGTTGACCGCACTTGCAAACCGGACCGAGGAAGGAGGCAAGACCGTTGATCGAATTGATGCCAAACTGGATCCTCAAGGGAAAGTGATCATTAACGGAAAAGATGTGACCTCCATGTTTTTTCCTGAACAAGCCGCCTCCGGTCAGGGAGCCGCTCCAGCGAAGTAACACGCTTTTTTTGAAAAGAATTTTTCTTTTTCAGTCACTGGTAAACAAAGGCTGTTTCATTTGATGAAACAGCCTTCTTTTTTGCTTTTTTTTCAGCGTCCTTTCTCTCCTGTTTTGCCAATTTCTCGCTATTGCCAATCCTTTCCGGGTGTTTCCCCCACCTTTCCCCCTCTGTTCAGATTGTGTTCGCAGATGATGAGTTTCAGTTTTGTAAATCAACGCCACTGATTGGTTAACTTCCTGTTTTGCTGTTTTTCTGTCTGGTTGGGCAAGTGGTCGCAACAGGGCATGGATCTGCCTTATTTTTCCGTGTTTTTCCTTGACTCCCGTATGGGGTTCGTATACTAATTGTTACTAGGTGGTGCAAAGTGGTGTTTAGGGGAAAATTATGGATTAACCGTCACGCGGGTGGCGGATAGTGGTGGATGAGGCAGCGTGCAACGATTTCGGAGTCACTCGGATCATAGTCTTGACCCTAAGGGGCGCTTGAATATACCCGCACGATTCCGTGAAGTGCTCAAGGAACAGTATGGTTCCGAGATGCTGGTTGTCACTCATTGGAAAGAATGCCTCCGTGTGTACCCCATGGCCGAATGGTTATCCATTGAGGAAACGTTGCTGGCCAAAGGAAAAAGCCAATCGAATTTAGGTCGGTTTGTCCGTTATATCATTGCTGGCGTTGTCGAGTGCTCCCCGGATAAACAAGGGCGCGTTTTATTGACTCCTGCACTGCGATCAAGCGTGAAGCTGCAGAAAGAAGTCGTTGTGGTCGGTATGCTCAATTATTTTGAAGTCTGGGATAAAGGTGCCTGGGAAGCTGAAACCGAACTTGTCCGCGAAGGCTTTGACGATTACAGCGAAGGGCTTACCGAATTGGGTATCTAACCTCGAAGACGAGCATGCCGCAAGACCAATATCCCATCCATGTGCCTGTTTTACTCGAAGAAGTACTCGAAGGCCTTTTGCCAGCTTCTGGCGGCCTCTACGTTGACGGCACTTTGGGGCTTGGTGGACACTCCGAAGCTCTTTTAAAGCGTAGTGGGCCTGCTGGTCGTGTTGTCGGCTTTGAGTGGGACGAAGACGCCGTGAGTGCCGGGAATTTGAGCCGCTATGGTGATCGTTTTACCCTGATTCATGCTTCCTACGCAGACCTGGTGCCGGAGTTGCAGCAACGCGGCTTGCATCCGATTAACGGCCTGACTGCTGATCTGGGGGTTTCCTCGTTGCAGCTTGACCGGGCAGAGCGGGGATTTAGTTTTCGCACGGACGGTGAGCTGGACATGCGCATGGACCGACGGCGCCCTCTGAATGCAGCTCAGTTGGTTGCACAGGCCCCGGAAGAGCAGTTGGCTGACATCTTTTACCACTATGGCGAAGAGCGACAGGCCAGGCGTATTGCCAAGTTTGTGGTCAACGCTCGCCAGCAGGAACCGATAACCACCACTGGCCAGTTGGCATCCATTGTGGCAGAGGCTGTACCCCGACGTTTTCATCCACCAAAGATACATGTGGCAACCAAGGTCTTTCAGGCCCTGCGGATTGCCGTTAATGGCGAACTTGACAATGTTACCCAGCTGTTGAACTCGGCTCCAGAGGTTCTTGCCGTTGGCGCGCGGGTGGCAATTATCACCTTCCATTCACTGGAAGACAGGATCGTTAAACAAATTTTTCAAAAAAATCCGGCTTACAAGGTTATCACCAAACGGCCGGTCGAACCGACAACAGAAGAGATGCAGCACAACCCCCGTGCCCGTAGCGCAAAGCTTCGGGTTGCAGAACGGGTGTGAGTGCCAATACAAGAGATCAGGTGGCGCAGGAGGCAACCATGGTACCGAACGTAGGTGTGCGAACATATCGGCCACGGCAGATGGGAACGTTTCAAGGAACCCGACGAATGAAAAGACGTATTTCTTTGTGCCTGTCTCAAACAGTACGAAGATTTCTTGCCATCAGCTGTCTGGTCGCACTGGTTGCCGGTCTGCTTGTAACGCAGTATTTCTACGGACAGATGATGGAGATGCGCGCCCAGGCAGAACAGATGCGTGAACTCCATGCTCAAATGACCAGTACCCACATGGGGCTGGTCGAGCGTCAGGAACTGCTGAGTTCCAGAGAGCATATTGTCGCGGTTGCCTCGGTTCGGCTGGATCTTTTTGAGCCGAGTAAAGGGCAGGTCCGCCGGATGTAGGACCGCAATGGTTAGAACGGTACGCTCTAAGAGAAAAAAACGACGGTGGTTCTTTCCAGTCTTGGCAATTTTGCTGACAGCGGCTGGCGCCATTCTGTTTAGATGCCCCCATTCCCTCCAGGATATCGGCAGGATTGTACAGTCTGCTGTCGGCAAAATTACGTCATTTTCAGCGGGCCCGGAGCCCGCTGAACCTGTTTTAAGAGGCACCATCTACGATAGTAATCTCCGCGAGCTGGCGGTTTCCTACAAACTGTATTCGCTGTTTGCCAATCCGGTGGAAATGGCAGATCGTGGGCAGATTGCCAAAGCCCTTGCACCGTTGGTGGGGCTTGATGCAGCAGAGCTGCAGGCCCGTCTGCAGGCTACTCCCTATTCGACCATGCTGGCAACCAATCTCGATGAGGAGCAGGCCAAAGCAGTCGAATCCCTTCATCTCTCAGGCATTACCTGCAAGGCGGATACGGTTCGGTTCTACCCGGGCCATACCGTAGCCTCACATGTCCTCGGATTCATGGGCGAGGGGGTTGGTCTTTCCGGTATCGAAGGCAAGTATGACTCCGTTTTGCAGGGTGTTTTCCGCAAGGGAAATATCCCCGATATTGATTTTCAGGGACAGGATCACCTCGGCGAGAATGGGGCGGATCTTGTGCTGACCTTGGATGTTGATCTGCAAAAGATGCTTGAGAGCCGCTTTCGCGAGTACTTGAGTGCAAGTGGTACGGAAAAGGGAATGGGGTTGGTGATCGAACCCAAAACCGGTCGTATCTTGGCGCTTATGAATCAGCCTTCCTTTGACCCCAACTATTTCTGGAAGGCTAATGAGAGCAATCGAGTGAATCGGATCTACAATCACCAGTTGGAAAGGGATCTGATTCGCCCTATTGTCGCTCGGGCAGCCGCCATAGAGCGACAGGGACTGGACGGGACCAAGGTCTTGCCCCCCACTGTGGCCGCACCGGATTATGGCTTTTCCGGGAAAGAGCTTGAGGCGTTTGAGCAGCAGATAGAACTTAATGGTGCTGTTGTCGGCAACTGGACCCTCGAAGGCGCTAAAGAGCAGAACCAGGCAAAAGCATCGGAGGTGACAGGGGTACAGGTCGGTGTCACCCTGGCAAGTCTTGCCAATGGTGGTTGGAGGATTACTCCCTATGTGGTGGATTCGGTCTATGATCATGCCACCACGTCCCGGTATGGACGTAGCCCTGATGCAACCGACAAACTCTATGTGCTTGCACCGGCACTCGGTATTCAAATTCGACGTGAGTTGTTCTCTACCTGGAAGAGGCAAAAGAAAAACGGTGTGATCTTCACGGGGAAGGAGTTGCAGATTCACCCTGAGGGCCAGTTTTCCGAGTATTCCATGCAGAATCTCTTTGTCGCTCTCACCCCTGCCGAGCAGCCCAGGTATCTTTTGTTGATTGCCACGGAGAAGGATCATCTGCTACCTGATCCGGCGGGGCAGAGAAGAAGGCGAATCAGTCTGGAGAAACTGGGACGTGGGCTTCTTGCTGATATTGTCCAACGCGAGGAAGCGCCGCTGGTTGCCCAGGCACCACCGCTGAAAAGCCCGGAAAATCTTCGTCAGTTTTTTATCAGTAAACGCTTGAGTCTGAAGACGACTCTCCACAAGGAGGTCACTCCCGTTGGGGTGATGCCCCAGATGCACGGTATGAGTCTGCGAAAAGGACTGCAACAGATTGATAAGCTCAAATTGAAAGTACGTATTAACGGCAGTGGGCGTATTGTGGCCCAGTATCCCCTGGCAGGCCAGCCGCTGCTTGGCATTAAGGAGTGCGTAGTCACTTTGGAGTCCCGATAGAGAAAAATCCATGCGGAACCTGGAAACATTAATACGAACGGTTGCCCCCTTTGAGGTCCGTGGACTCTCACCGGAATCGTTGCGCGAACCGGTCACCTCAATCGTGCTTGACTCCAGGCAGGTTGAGTCCGGAAGTCTCTTTGTTGCCATCCCCGGTGAAAAAATCGATGGCCGCACCTATATTGCCGATGCCTTGGAACGTGGTTGTGTGGCTGTCGTGGTTGAGGATATCAACGGGCTTGAAGATGCTTCTCTCCCTCTGGTGCTGGTGGCGGATGCCCATCAGGCCCTGGGAGAACTTGCCGCCGCCTTTTATGATTATCCAGCCAACGCCCTGCAGCTCATAGGTATTACCGGGACCAACGGCAAAACCACAACCTCCTGGTTGATCGAGGGGATGCTGCTGACTGCAGGCTCTCGGCCCGGAGTGATCGGCACGGTGAATTACCGTTATCATGGACGCGAAGGCGTACGCGTTATTCAGGATGCGCCTTTGACCACGCCCGACGCCATTACCATGCAACGGTTGCTGCGTACCATGGCCGACGACGGTGTGACCCACGTGGTTATGGAGGTCTCTTCACATGCCCTGGAGCAAAATCGACTGGGAACAACGGTTTTTGATGTGGCCCTCTTCACCAATCTCAGTCGTGATCACCTCGATTATCACACGAGCATGGATGCGTATTTCGCTGCCAAGAAGCGACTGTTCACCCGTCATCTTAAAGAGAATGCCATCGCGGTGGTAGTGACTGGTCCCCATGCGGAAGGAAGGAACTGGGGCAAAGAACTCTGTGCTGAATTAGAGGATGTCGCCACCATGACCTGCGGGCTGGCTGCAGGTGCCGAGGTGAATGCCCAGGCCTGCGCCCAGACAGTCGATGGTTTTCGCTGCAACCTTGACCTGCAAGGGGAGATAGCAGAATTTACCTCGCCCTTGACCGGCAGCTACAACATTCTCAACGTGCTGGCCAGCGCTGGCGTGGGGTTGGGGCTTGGACTCCCCTCATCCATCATTCGTGCAGGGCTTGCCCAAGTTAAGCGGGTTCCCGGGCGTCTGGAGCGGGTGCGATTGCCCAATGCTGCAATAGAGCAGCTTCCCTCGGTCTTTGTTGATTATGCGCATACCCCCGATGCTCTGGAAAATGTACTGCAAACCTTAAAGACCCTGGCCCCTGGGCGCCTGATCTGTCTTTTTGGTTGTGGGGGCGATCGTGATCGGGGCAAACGCCCCCTGATGGGAGCGGTGGCAGCCCAGTACGCCGATGTTGTTATCGTGACCTCGGATAATCCCAGGACCGAGGATGCCGATGCCATTATTGACGAGGTCGTTCCGGCAGTTGCCTCCAGTGGAAAGCCGGAGATAGAGGCGGAGCTACTGTTAAGCGGGCTTGCCCGTTCTCAGGGATTTGCCCGCATAAGAAACCGGCATGAGGCTATCTGCAAGGCCTGTAGCCTGGCTGGGCCGACCGATTCCATCCTCATTGCCGGCAAGGGCCATGAAGACTACCAGATCATCGGTACAACCAAGCATTTTTTTGACGATACCCATGAGGCGGTCAATGGCCTTATGCGCTGGAACACACGTCACCTCCTGGCGGCATCCGGAGGCAGGCTCCATTCCGGCCAGCAACAGAGAATGCTTGGCCAGGTTTCCACAGACTCTCGCACCATTGGGCAGGATGATATCTTTGTTGCGCTCAAAGGCGAGGCATTTGATGGCCATGCCTATATCAACACAGCCATCACCGCAGGGGCAAAGGCCGTCATCGGAGAGCAGATCCCAGAAGGGCTGGCACAAGATGTGCTAGCAATAGAGGTGCCCGATAGCCTGCAAGCTCTTGGTGGGCTGGCCGCCTACCGTCGGCGTTTGCTTTCTCCCAAGGTGCAGGTCGTCGCCATTACCGGCAGCTCAGGGAAAACATCGGTGAAAGAGATGGTCGCTGCCGTTTTGGATCTGGCCACCGGTCAAACCCAGAGTGGACTTGACCCGGTTTTGAAAACCCAAGGGAATTTTAATAATCTGGTGGGGCTTCCCCTCTCCCTGTTGCCGCTTGAAAACGCGCACGAATTTGCCGTACTTGAAATGGGAATGAATGCGCCTGGAGAGATTTCCCGTCTGGCCCGTATCGCTGATCCGGATATTGGCTGTATTAACAACGCCCACCCCGCACATTTGCAGGGGCTGGGGGACGTGGAAGGGGTGGCGAAGGCCAAGGGGGAACTTTTTGCCGAGATGCGGCACGATGCCATTCGTATCGTCAACTTCGATGACAGGCTCGTGCGAGAGCAGGCGAAAAAATTCGGTGGCAAACAGATCGGTTTTGCTGTAAGTCCATCCGGCCGTAAACTTGGCCCCCTTGTTCAGGCCTCGCAGATAGAAAGTCTGGGCGAGGAGGGGATGCGTTTTGTCCTCCATGTCGGCGATTGGCAACAGCGAGTCCTGGTGCCTGTTTTGGGCGAGCATAATGTGAGTAACTGTGCTGCCGCCGCCGCCATTACCTTTGCTGCCGGCATACCGCCGGAGAGTATAGCCCTTGGTCTGAGCAGCTATCAACCAGCCGTGGACAAACGATTGGCTGTGGGCACGCTCGCCCGTGGGGTCAAGGTGGTGAACGATGCCTACAATGCAAACCCCGCCTCCATGGCAGCGGGTTTAAAAACCGTTGCCTCCTTTGGAAACCCTGAAAGCCGACATATAGCAGCACTGGGCGACATGCTTGAACTCGGCGGTTCTGCTGAGCAGCTGCATGCCGAAATTGGAACATTGGTTGCGGAACTTGGCTATACGGCTCTGGCGGTTGTGGGGGAGTATGGACAGGTCGTGGCCAAGGCGGCCAATGTCGCTGGAATGCGACCGGAAACCATTAAAATCTTTACTGATCACAAAGCCATGGCCACCTGGCTTGCAACCTTGATGGAGCAGGGCCACTATGGCACAGATGATTGGCTTTTTATCAAAGGCTCCCGGGGCATGCGTATGGAACGTTTGCTCGAGAACCTGGAACAATAACTCCCTGTAACGGAACCTATGTTTTATCACTTTCTTTATCCCTATCATACGGAGCTGGGTTGGCTCAATGTATTCCGTTACATCACCTTTCGCTCGATAGGCTGCGCGGTAACTGCCTTTTTATTGGTAGTGCTTTTAGGCCCGTATTTTATCGCCTGGCTTCAGAAAAAACACTTTGGGCAGGTTATCCGCGATGACGGTCCGGAGTCCCATTTTTCAAAAAAAGGCGTCCCCACCATGGGAGGTATCCTCATCCTTAGCGCCATGACCGGGGCCTCTTTGTTATGGACCGATCTCACCAGTGGTCTTGTCTGGCTTTTGATTGCGATCAGCCTGTTTTTTGGCTTTATCGGCTCAATGGACGATATCAAAAAGATTCGCAAGGGCAATTCCCGTGGGCTGACCCCCCGGGAAAAACTGATTTTGCAGGTTTTTGGTGCCTTGGTCGTCGGGGTGTTCCTTGTTTTGGCTCCAGGCTATGACGGGGTGCTCAGTTTGCCTTTTTTTAAATCCTTTCATCCGGATCTGGGCTGGCTGTATGTTCCTTTTGCCGTGGTGGTTATTGTGGGGGCTTCCAATGCGGTGAACCTTACCGATGGCTTGGATGGTTTGGCTGCTGGCCCCATTGTCATCACTGCCTCAACCTATCTTATTTTCTCCTATGTGGCCGGTAACGCTGTTGTGGCCAGCTATCTACAAATTCCTTTTGTCTCCGGGGCTGGCGAGGTGACTATCTATTGTGCATCCATCGTTGGCGCCTGCCTGGGGTTTCTCTGGTTCAACTGTTATCCGGCTGAGATCTTCATGGGGGATGTGGGCTCACTCTCTCTGGGGGGAACCTTAGGTGTGATCTCGGTCATTACCAAACAGGAATTTCTGCTTGTCATTGTGGGCGGTATTTTTGTTATGGAGGCCTTGTCCGTTATTTTGCAGGTGGGATATTTCAAGATGACCGGCGGCAAGCGGATCTTTCTTATGGCTCCTTTTCATCATCATTTTGAGAAAAAGGGCTGGCTGGAACCCAAGGTTGTAGTTCGGTTCTGGATCGTCTCCATTATCCTGGGCCTGATTGCCCTGGCAACCCTGAAATTGCGATAATGCTGCAGCTTAGCTCAAAAACTACCGCTGTCGTCATTGGACTGGGCACTGCCGGTATGGCGACTCTGCGAGACCTGCTGCGCCAGGGCGTTAGGGTGAAAGTCTCTGATCAACGGGCTATCGAGGCAATTGATCCTCAAACGCTTGCGTTCTTACGAGACAATCAGGTTGTGTTGGAGACTGGAGCTCATTCAGCTGAATTTATTCAAGGGGCTGATCTGGTGGTACCTGGCCCCGGTGTTCCCCTTGATCTGCCTGTGCTTGAGACTGCTCGGGGGCAGAATATTCCTCTTTACGGAGAGTTGGCTCTGGCCGCCGGTCGTTTTTCGGTTCCGGTGATTGCTGTGACCGGCTCAAATGGGAAAACCACAGTCACCAGTTTGATTGGCGAGCTGTTGCAGGCCTCGGGCAGACGCCCCTTTGTGGGGGGGAATATCGGTACGCCACTGCTTGATTTTTTTGATAAGCCTGAAGCCTACGACTGCGCTGTTTTGGAACTTTCGAGTTTTCAACTGGATCTGGCGGGTGAATTCAGGCCCAATATTGGACTGCTGCTCAACATAACACCGGACCATATTGATCGTCATGGATCGCTGACCGCCTATACCAGGGCCAAGCAGAAGTTGTTTGCCCACCAGACGCCCGGTGATCTGGCAATTCTGGGTGGGGATGATACCACCGCCCTTGCCACGCCCGTTGCCTCCGGTGTCCCAGCCTTGAGTTTTGGGCGCGGTGAGCAGTGTGCTGCCCGTGTGGAGGCAGGGAGCATAGTTATCGGAGCGACTTTCGGGGGGGATGAGCCCGTTGTGTATCCCTTGGAGGATACCAAGCTGGCTTCTTCGGTGAATCAGCTCAATGCCGCAGCCGCGGTGCTGGCTGCGACCCTGGCCGGCTGTGATCAGGCGGGAATAGCGCGGGGGCTTATCCGTTACCAGCCGCCCCCCCATCGTATGGCCGAGGTGGCCGTTGTGGATGGTGTTCGCTTTATCAACGACTCCAAAGCCACCAACATTGGTGCCCTTGAGGCCGCCCTGGATGGGTGCGAAGCTCCGGTTATTCTCATTGCCGGTGGGCGCGACAAAAAAAGTGACTTTACCCTGTTGCAAGACGTTGTCAGGCGGCGGGTAAAAGCATTGATCCTGCTGGGGGAAGCCGCACCGCTGATGAAGGAGGCCTTGGGAAGCGTGACCAAGGCAGACCTGGCCGCAACCATGAAAGCTGCTGTTATCCAGGCATTTAAAGCGGCAAGTCCCGGTGATCTGGTCCTGCTCGCTCCGGGCTGTGCCAGTTTTGATATGTTTTCTGGCTATGCCGAGCGCGGCGAGGTGTTTGCCCAGGCTGTGCGTGGGCTGAACAACAAAAAAGAGCAGCCCTGAGGTGGCAGCTATGCGACGTATGTGCTGCGTTTGTCAACGCATAGAGGAAAAAAGGGCTTGGCGCTATGTTCCGATCAAAGAGAATGAGCAGCTCACCCATGGGTACTGTCCCGAGTGTTTTCAGGCTGTCATGCTTGAGTTGCAGGCGCTGGTGGTGTTGAAGTACAAAGGAAACAACAAGGCTATGAAGAGCGGCAAAGTTCAGCAACAAAGAGGACTCGGCAGGGGGGACGCATGCGCTTGATCGTTGCCGGAGGCGGCACCGGTGGGCATCTCTTTCCTGGCATCGCCGTGGCAACGGCCCTGCGAAATCGTGTCCCGGGAACGCAGGTGCGTTTTATCGGAACCTCCCGGTTGCTTGATCAACAGACGCTCGCAGGGCTTGGCTTTGAATTGTCAGCGCTGGAATGTGGCGGTGTGAAAGGGCTTGGACCCATAACCAAGATGCGCAACTTGTTGCAACTGCCACAGGCCGTTCTGAAAGCACGGCGTATGCTCAGAGAGTTTCAACCTGATCTGATCTTTGGAGTTGGGGGCTATGTTACCGGCCCTGTTTTGCTGGCAGGCAAAAGTTTGGGCATTCCCATCGCCATTCATGAACAGAATTCCGTGCCGGGGTTGGCCAATCGGTTGGCCGGATCTCTGGCGGACCGAGTGTTTATTTCACTGCCCTGTCAACCTGAGTTCGACCCCAAAAAGACGGTGCAGACAGGTAACCCGGTTCGAAAGGAAATATTGGCTGCAGCACAAAAGGAACATGTCCCCGCACAGGTACCGACTCTTCTTGTCCTTGGTGGCAGCCAGGGAGCGCATCGTCTGAATATGCTCATGCTCGAGGCCATGGAGATCCTGGTGGGGGAGCATAAAGAGGCTCAGCTTATTCATCAGAGTGGTCAGGCAGATGCGATGTCGGTTCGAGAAGGTTATGCGCGCATTGGCATCAAAGCAGAAGTATCAGCCTTTGTGCGAGACATGGCCCATGTCTACGGTCAGGCAGATCTGGTTATCTCCAGGGCGGGAGCGACCACCTTGGCTGAACTTGCTGTGATGGGGTTGCCTGCACTGCTCATCCCTTTTCCCTATGCAGCGGATGACCATCAGACAAAAAATGGCAAGTATTATGAGAACGGTGGCGGTTGCAAGGTGCTGCCCGAAGCTGAACTCACCGGAGAAATTCTTGCCGGGGAGATCAGCCAATACTTGCAGAACTTTGAAGAGTTACATAATATGTCGGCCAACATGAAGACCATGGCAATGCCGGAGGCGGCAAACCGGATCGTGGATGAGTGCTTGCGGCTTGCTGCCCGCAGCGATCATTAAGACATTCTGACAAATTCGACAGCAGGCACCTTCATGTATAGAAAAACAAAACACATTCATTTTGTCGGTATCGGCGGCATCGGTATGTCCGGGATAGCAGAACTGCTTTTGAATCTCGGCTATCGGGTCAGTGGTTCTGACCTGCGTGAAACAGATATAACCCAGCGCTTGCAGGGGCTCGGCGCACGTATCCATCAGGGGCACCACGCCGATTGGATTGAAGGGGCTGATGTGGTGGTGACCTCCACCGCCATTGCCACTGAAAATCCTGAGGTGCGGGCGGCTGTTGATGCCCATATCCCGGTCATTCAGCGGGCGGAGATGCTTGCGGAGCTGATGCGGCTCAAAAATTACGGCATCGCGGTTGCCGGCAGCCATGGGAAGACCTCCACCACCTCCATGGTGGCAGCGGTGCTGGGCGAGGCTGAGCTTGATCCGACCATTGTCGTCGGCGGCAAGGTGCATGGGCTCGGGAGTAATGCCAAACTGGGTGAGGGGGAATTTCTTGTTGCCGAGGCCGATGAAAGCGATGGCTCCTTCCTCAAGCTCTCCCCTGTGATCGAGGTTGTGACCAATATCGACCTGGAGCACCTTGATTACTACCGGGATATTGAACACATCAAAGATATCTTCCTTGAATTTATTGACCGCCTCCCCTTTTACGGTGTGGCTGCGGTCTGTATTGATGATGATAACGTGGCGCAGATTCTGCCCCGCATTCAAAAGCGTATTGTGACCTATGGCCTGACCGAGCAGGCCGACCTTCAGGCGGTCAAGATAACCACCGGCAACGGGAGTTCACGTTTTACTGTGCGCTATCTTGGGCAGGAGCTGGGAGAGATCTGTCTGAACAGACCGGGCAAACATCTGGTCTATAACTCGTTGGCTGCGATCTGTGTGGGGTTGGAGCTTGAAATCGACTTCCCGGTCATTGCCAGAGCCCTGGAACAATTTGAGGGGGTCCAGCGGAGAATGCAGGTGAAAGGTGAGCTGGGTGATATCCTTGTCATAGATGATTATGGTCATCATCCCACAGAAATTCGTGCCACCCTGGATGCCATTCGCGAGGGATACCCCGAGCGACGGGTGGTGGTTGCCTTTCAACCTCATCGCTACAGTCGAACGCAAGGATTGTTTGCAGAATTTACCACGGCCTTTCGTCGTACAGATGTCCTGGTGCTCACCGATATCTACCCGGCGGGTGAGCAGCCCATAGAGGGCGTGAGCGCACAATCCCTGCAGGAGGCGATCAAGCAGCATGGCCAGCGGCAGACCAATTATATTCCTGACTTGGTGAACAACTCGTCCGCATTGCTGCCCCTGCTGCAACCAGGTGATCTCCTCCTGACTCTGGGGGCAGGCAACATCGTCAAATGCGGAGAGGATATTCTTCAATTGCTCTCTACAAAAGCCACGCAATGAGCATGAATAATCGGCAACGCCAGCAGCTGCAGACGCTTACTCCCCGGCTCACATGGGATGCCGATATGGCGGCATATTCCACCTTTCGGGCAGGCAACAGGGTAGAGGCGCTGGTGGAGGTGCAAAGCGAAAACGAGCTGGTGAGCTTGTTGCCCTGGCTTGAGCAGGAGCAGATTCCCTGGCAGGTGATCGGTGGCGGCTCCAATATCCTTGTTGCCTCAAACAATCATCCGGGCGTGTTTATTCGCCAGCGAGCTCAGGTGCGTGATGTCTGCCGAGTGGGCCAGGATGGAGATACGGTTTCAGTTTGCGTCTCTGCCGGGTGCAGTCTTGCGGCACTGGTGGGGTGGTGCAGTAACAATAACCTTGCCGGCTTGAGTTTTATGGCTGGAATTCCAGGATCTGTGGGGGGCGCCCTGCGGATGAATGCCGGTGCTTTCGGACAGGCCATCGGCGAATTGGTGGAGTCGATCCGCTGCGTAAGCTCAACAGGGGAGGTGGTGGAGATACCGCATAACAGACTGCGCTTTTCCTATCGCTCTACCCTCATCCCCGGTGATAAGAATGTGCGGCGGATTATCAGTGCGGTGGTGCTGCGTCTGACGCTTGGCGACAAGCAAGAGATTCAGAATCATTGTCTGGAGATCATTGCTAAGCGGAAGCAGAAGCAGCCCCAGGGCGTGGCTTCGGCCGGTTCGTTCTTTAAGAATCCAGCCGGAGATTTTGCCGGGCGGTTGATTGAGAAGGCAGGCCTCAAGGGGCTGTGTCAGGGAAAAGCCATGGTGTCGCCCAAACATGCCAACTTTATCGTCAACACCGGTGGTGCACAACCCGAGGATATTGTCGGGTTGATGGAGAAGGTGCGGCAGACGGTTTTTCAGCGGTGCGGCATTCTGCTTGAGCCTGAAGTACGGATTCTTTAGAGGGACGTTGTTGGACTGATGGCGATTTATACTCCCCGCCAACCGTCTTCCCGTCCACGGAAAGGTGGCAGAAAACCCTCCTTGCTCAAGCGGATAGCAAGTCTGTTCTCCAGACCTCGCTCCAGGCAGGCTGTACAACGCCCCCAGGCGGTGCTGGCCGGTGCCCAGCGTAGTTGGCGGTGGAAACAGCTTTTTGGCAACCTCCTGATTAGCAGCATACTCCTGGTGATCGCCATCTTTCTGCTGTGGATGGGGATGAAATGGTTGCTTGGCTCCGATGTTTTTCGGCTCGCCGATATTCGTATTCTCGGGGAAGACAAGGTCAGTGAACGACAAATTCTTGACCTGGCCGGGTTGCAGCAGGGCGGCAATCTCGCTGAGTTTAATGCGGGAACTGCCAAAAAACGAATTGCTATGCTGCCCTGGATTAAACATGTGGAAATTCACACCCGGTGGCCTTCAACCGTTGAGATCCGAGTGGAGGAGTTTCAACCCTTTGCCCTGGTCAATGTGGAAGAGGGCAGGGCGCGGCGCCTGTATTACATGAGCCTTTCAGGCATACTGTTTGCTGAGGCTGACCAGGGGCAGGAACTGGATTATCCGGTCATAACCGGTGTGCTTGCCGGCAGAGATGTCCAGTCGGGACGGTTTGTTCAGGGCTCCAAGGCGATGCTCGCCCGGCAACTGTTAAAAATTGTGGCCAGAGGCAGTACCATTTTGCCGATCCAGGCCATTTCCGAGGTGCATTTGGATGAGGAGAGGGGGATCATTCTCTATCTCGTCGATCATCCCTTTCCAGTGTACTTTGGAACGGATCGACTCTACAGGAAATACAATCGGCTGGTGCGGGTGCTTGATCAGTTGTATGCGAAAAAGTTGGTTGATGCAGTTAAAGAAATTCGAATGGATTACATAGATGATAAAGTCTTGGTTACCGGAGCCCAAATTGACGGATGAGGAGTTTGAAGAGCTGGAACCGCGTGAGCCGGGTGAACTGGTAGCGGGTCTGGATATAGGCACCACCAAAGTTTGCGCCATGATCGGCGAGGTGTTTGACGATCATGTGGAGATCATTGGTGTGGGCACTGCAGCCTCATCGGGCATGAAAAAGGGCGTGGTGGTGAACATCGAGTCCACGGTCAAGTCGATTAGGCAGGCTGTGGAAACCGCCTCGGACATGGCTGGCTGTGATATCGAGTCGGTCTATGTGGGGATAGCCGGTAACCATATCAAGGGCTTTAATTCACCTGGAATCATTGCCATCAACAATCAGGAGATCCGTGAGCGCGACATCGAGGCGGTGATCCACGCAGCCCAGACGGTCAAGATCTCGGACAACCAGCAGATTATTCATGTGCTGCCTCAGGAATACATGGTCGATGATCATGTGGGGATTCAGAACCCCCTGGGAATGACCGGTGTGCGTCTGGTTACCAATGTTCATATTGTCACAGCCGACGTTACTGCCTTGCATAATGTGGTCACCAGCTGTAATCGCGCCGGGCTGAATGTCTCTGAGATTGTCCTTGAGTCAGTCGCATCTTCGCTGACAGTGCTCAACAAAGACGAGATGGAGCTCGGTGTGGCCCTCATTGATATCGGTGGCGGGACAACCGATCTGGCCATCTTCTGCAATGGCACCATCAAGCATACCTGGGAACTTGCCTTGGGTGGCAACAACCTGACCAGTGATCTCTCCGTTGGTTTACGGACGCCGCTACAGGAGGCTGAGGAGCTCAAGTACCTGTATGGAGGGGCTCTGTCTTCAATGATTAAGGAAAATCATATCATTGAAGTGCCTACTGTGGGGGATCGCAAGCCGCGAAAGGTATCTCAGCGAATTATGGTGGAGATCCTTGAGGCGCGAATGGAAGAGATTCTGCAGATGGTCAACAAAAATATCTGTGCCTCCGGGTATCGCAACCGCATCAATGCAGGAATCGTCATCACCGGTGGCAGTGCAATGCTCGCCAACATCGTTGAGATGGCAGAGCAGGTATTTGACCTGCCGGTGCGCATCGGCTATCCACATGGCGTCGCTGGCCGGGTGGAAGAGATCCGTTCACCCCGGTGTACCACCGGTGTTGGGCTGGTGCTGCACGGGAGTAAAGCGCGGAGTTATGTGCCCAAAGAGAGCGGTGGCATGGTCAACCGGTTGAAAAACTGGATGAAGGGGATGGTGTAGCCAACGTGGGCAGGAAATGCTGGTAGAGGAGCAGTAACCCCCTCTGGAGCAGATCAGTTTTTTGTGATAACTTTTAATAATCACAACTGGTTGTATAAGGTAAAGCAGTTTTCCCTTTGGTCCCGCTGGGACGATGGTATATAAAGGATATTAAACAGAAAATGAATTCTGGGGAGAATAACATGCCGTTCAGAATGGCCGAAGAAGAATCCGTGGCAGTGATCAAGGTAATCGGCGTTGGAGGTGGTGGCGGCAATGCCATTAATACCATGGTGGAGAGTCACCTGGCTGGCGTGCAGTTTATTGCCGCCAATACCGACATGCAGGCTTTGGAAAAGTCGCGTGCTGATATTCGCCTGCAGCTCGGACCGGGAATAACCAAAGGCATGGGGGCTGGCGCTGATCCGGAAATGGGGGGCGAAGCAGCCAAAGAGAGCTATGAAGATCTGCAGTCCGTGCTCAAGGGTGCTGATATGGTCTTTATCACCGCCGGTCTTGGTGGTGGTACAGGCACCGGTGCAGCCCCGGTCATCGCCAGACTCAGTAAAGAGTCTGGGGCACTGACCGTCTCTGTTGTGACCAAGCCCTTTTATTTTGAAGCCAAGACCCGTATGCGCAATGCCGAATCCGGCTGGGAACGGCTCAAAGAGTATTCTGACACCATCATCACTGTGCCCAATGATCGTTTGCTGAGCCTGATGAACAAAAATTCCACTTTGGTGGATATGATGCAGATGGTTGATAATGTGCTCTTGCAGGCGGTGAAGGGTATTACCGACCTCATCAACCTGCCAGGCCATATCAATGTCGACTTTGCTGACTTGAAAACGGTCATGCAGCAGGTCGGGCCAGCCATCATGGGCACTGGGTCAGCGGCCGGTGAGAATCGTGCCACTGAGGCGGCGAAACGAGCCATTGATAACCAGTTGCTTGAGGATGTGGGTATCGACGGTGCCCGCGGTATCCTGATCAACATTTCTGCGGCCCAGGAAACTCTGACCATGAATGAATTCATGGAGGCCTCGGCCCTGATTCAGGAGAAGGCGCACGACGATGCCAATATCATCATCGGTGCACTCTTTGACGAATCTCTGGGCGATGAGCTGCGGGTGACGGTTATTGCCACCGGTATCTCCAGCATCGAGGAACCCGAGATTAACGAAATCGATATGGTTCGAAGCCGTCCGGTCCAATCCCCGCCCCTTTCTCCGCGTTCCCGTCAGGTTCGCACCACCGAGGAGGAGGATATGGTGCTGGATAATGGTCCGGTGAGCATTGCCCGGCCCAATCCGCGGCCCAAGGGGGCGCTGCATATGCCCAAACCGGTCTTTGATGACAACGAGTTCAACGAGTACGACGAGCCGGCCTATCTGCGGAAAAAAGCCAACTGATTGCTTTTTGCGGCCTACTTGACTGAAGGAGGCCTAAGGAACTGTTGAGTGCAGGGGGAATATTTACCAGATATTCCCCCTTTTTTTATGCTTGAATCCGTGAGCATTACAGAACACCGACGGGAATGCCTGGCAGCACGAGGAAAAGGCTGTACTTGCAGAGATGGATTGACTACTATCAAGCCGCTCTCACGGAGTTAGGCGAGGCAAAAAATCCTCGTAACCGATCAAGGGGTACTCCCCTAAAATACATCTAATTATCGGATCTGTAAGCGGTTACGGGGGGCCGGAGATGCTAGGTATCGGCCTGTGTAGCGTACGCCTGTACGTAAACGGGCCGATAAGACCGCAGATTTGGTGCCCCGTGATCGCTGACAATCCCTCGACCAACACATACTCTTTAAGCAATGCTCTCTGGTCATTATCGCGTGTCGAACCGTTTAGCCAATGAAATAGGAACCTACCGCACCAAGTGGAAAGATCAGCTGCCGGTGGCGTTGCTCTACCCCAATACCTATCCAGTGGCCGTCTCCAACCTTGGCTATCAGTTGGTCTATACCCTGCTCAATAGCATGGACGGCGTTGTCTGCGAACGGTTTGTCTACCCGGAATCCGGTGAGGAATACCGCTCACTGGAATCCTCTCGCCCTTTAAGCGATTTTCCCCTGGTCTTTGGCTCGATCTCTTTTGAGCATGATTTTCCACGCCTGGCGGCTATGCTGGCCGCAGGTGGTGTTGCGCCCTACAGTGATGATCGTGGTCCCGCCATTACTGCCGGTGAACCGCTGGTGGTTCTGGGAGGCGTTGGTGTTTTTATGAACCCCGAGCCTCTGGCCTCTTTTGCTGATCTAATGGTCATTGGTGAGGCGGAAGGGGTGCTTGCGCCACTCATGACCCTCTTGGAAGGGTATGCGCAGAGCGAGCGGACAGTGCTGCTGAAAAAGATTGCTATGAGCCTGCCTGGCTGTTACGTGCCGCAGTTCTACCACCTGCACTATGATGAGCTGGGGCGGGTTGAGACTATTGAGGTGGATGCCGATCTGCCCCCACGGGTACACAAGGTAATAGCGCCCAAGATGGAGCGGGCTGCGCACTCAACCCTGCTTTCGCCCGATGCCGAACTGGGGATGTATATGGTGGAGCTGGGGCGCGGGTGCAGCCGGGGCTGCCGTTTCTGTGCCGCCGGTTTTATCTACCGTCCCCCCAGACTCTGGTCGGCGGATGCCATCCTTGCGGGGCTGGAGGATCGTCCAGAGGCCGTTGATCGTATTGGCCTGCTCGGTATGGAGATGGCCAGCTCTGCAACCGTGGATAAAATCAGCAGATATCTGCAGGAAAATAACTGTGCCCTGTCGTTTTCTTCGCTCAGGGCGGACCGTATCTCTGAGCAGACACTCACCTTGCTGGCTGCCTCCAATTTAAAGAGTGTGGCGATCGCAGCTGATGGAGCCTCTGAGCGGTTGCGCGAGCTGATCAACAAGGGGCTGAAGGAAGAAGATCTGCTCTCCGCTGGCGAGCGTCTGGTTGCTGCTGGAATTTTTCATTTAAAACTCTATGTGATGATCGGCCTGCCCAGCGAAACCCAGGAAGATCTCGAAGAGCTGGTGCAGCTGGTGGAAAAGCTGCAGGCCCGCATTCTCCCCATCGGTAGAGAACGGGGCCGGGTGTCGGAGTTGACACTCTCGATCAACTGTTTTGTCCCCAAGCCCTGGACGCCGTTTCAATACTGTGGTTTTGGGGGCCTTGAAGAGCAGGAGGCCACCAAAGGCAAAGTGGAATCGGCAGTTAAGGCCCTGAAAAGAAAAATTCGATTTCTGCGGCAGGGGCTTAGCCATCTTGCCAATCTGCAGCTCAAATTCGATCATCCCGAGCAGGCCTTGCAACAGGCTGTTTTTTCGCGAGCCGATCGTCATATCGCTCCGGCCCTTTTGGATATTGGTCTTGGAAAAGCTGGTTTTAAACAGGCCATGCGGCAGCACAATCTTGACTCCTGGCAGTACGCGGTGCGTCCTCGAAGTGTGGATGAAATCATGTGCTGGGAGGTCCTTGACCATGGGATTCGCCCCGGCCACCTCTTTCAGGAATGCCAGCGCGCCCTGGCCGGGCAGTATACCCATCCCTGTGAACCAGCTGTCTGTCGCCGTTGTGGCGTGTGTGGAGGAGAGCAATGAGAGCACCGAAACCTGATGTGGTGCGCAGAAAATCGACATCGAGTGTCTCCTGCCTGCAACGGTTGGGACAATGGTTCTCTGGCCTTTTTTCGCGTTTCGATTGGCCTAAACTGCATATTCACCTGCCACATCCCACTCTCAACGGGCTGAAACCCCGTTTTCGTAACCGTGAAGGATCTGAGGGGCTTCTCCCCTTTGAGCTGGTCAAGTATTTCAGTTTCACCTCGCTGATTCTGATTTTGATTGCCTCCTTCATCCTCTCCTGGGTGATTGCCAGTAATGCCAAGAATGTGCTGTTGCAGCGCTCCGAAGCCTACTCCCGTCTCTTTGCCGATAACCTCAATCGACAGGTCTTTCTTCAGTTTGTTTTACCCACAGTTGTCCGCTACGGACGTATCGCCCTTTCCGAGCAGGCCCAGTATGAGCGACTAGACAAGATTGTTGGCAATATTACCCGCGGAATGAACATCGACTCTGTCACCATCTACGAGCCACGCCAGAACCGGATTGCCTACTCCACCATGGCCGATCTCATGGGAAAAAGGGATATGGGGGGGCTGGAATACCAAAAGGCCTCAAAAGGCGAGAGTAATTCCGTATTGATCAGCGGAGGCTCGCTTTTTAGCTTTATCCCAGGATCAGCCGAGGTCTTCTGTACCTTAAAAACCTATGTTCCCTTTCGTCAGGAAAATAAACTCGGCGAACGCACCGGCGAGATTATGGGCGTGATCGAGGTGGTTCAGGACCTCTCTGAAGACCTGGAGGCAATTATTCGTCTGCAGGCGCGGGTCATAATCCTCTCTCTGGCAATCATGGCCGTGCTCTTTGTTATTTTAAGCCTGATTATCATTCGGGCCAATCGGATCATGGCCCAGCGCGCTGCCGAGCGTTTGCGTCTGGAAGAACAGCTCAATGAGGCTCAGCGGTTGGCTTCTTTAGGCAAGATGGTGGCAGCGGTCTCCCATGAGATTAAAAATCCCCTGGGGATTGTCCGCTCCACCGCCGAGATTCTCGGCACTCGTATCGGCAAGGTGGCCCCGGGCAATGAGCGCCTTGCCAACATTATTGTTGAGGAAACCTCCCGCTTAGATGGCATTGTCCGTGAATTCCTCGATTTTGCCCGTCCCCGTGATGTGGAGAAAAAGGCTGGCTCCTTAAATTCTGTGGTCGAGCGGTTGATGCGTTTTATGGAGCCAGAGTTTCAGGCTAAGGCGGTCCAGGTGGAATTGGATCTGGACGTGGACCTGCCGGAGATCTTTTTTGATGACGAGCACATCTACCAGGTGCTGTTTAACATCGCTTTTAACGCCATCCAGGCCATGCCCGATGGGGGCGCCCTGATGGTGGAGACCGGGAGGGTAGAGCGTGGGCAGGTGTTTGTCAGCCTCACCGACTCGGGGATGGGGATGTCGACTGAGAAGATGGAACAGATATTTACCCCCTTTTATACGGACAAACACCGCGGAACCGGGCTTGGTCTGGCCATAGCAAAGAGTATTGTCGAGAAGCATGAGGGGAGAATCGAGGTGCACAGTCAGCTCGGGGAAGGCAGTACCTTTCGGCTTGTTCTACCCATTGAGACGGCCCCTCTGGAAGTGGTTGTCGCTGAAGAAGATTGAGAGCACACCCTTAAGGAACGTGGTACTTTTCTCTGCCTGCATTCTTTTTTTCGGTGAAAGCGGACAATGTCGATCAGTATTGGATATGTAATCAGTGGGCATGGGTTTGGCCATGCCACCCGCGCCATTGCTGTGATGCAGGCATTGCAGCAATGTATGGATGTGCGCTTCATCATCCTGACCTCAGTTCCCCCCTGGCTCTTTCACGATTCGCTTACAGCCCTCCATGTGGTCCATGCCATGGAGACCGATATCGGCCTGGTCCAGCATTCCGCCCTGAGTGAAGATCTGCCCGCCACACTCAAGGCGTTACGTGGTTTGTATCCGTTACGGGAACAACACATCGACAAGGCTGCAGTACTGCTGTCAGGCTGCCATCTGGTTTTCTCTGATATAGCCCCGCTTGGGATTGTTGCCGCAAAACGAGCAGATATCCCCTCCATTTTGGTGGAAAATTTTACCTGGGACTGGATCTATGCACCCTTCGAGCAGTCCACGCCCGGTCTTGCCCCGTTGAGTCACAGTATAGGTGAGCTTTTTTTGCAGGCAGATTATCATATTCAGGCAAAGCCTATCTGCAATCCCGGATCCTGCGACCTGGTTGTAGAGCCTGTTGCCCGTCAACTCCGAACCCCAGAGCAGGTGCGTCTGCAGATGCAGTGCAGGCCGAATCAGCGCCTGGTGCTGGTCACCATGGGAGGTATCAAGGGGCAGTTGAAGAATATGATGAACCTGGATGCATTAAAGGATCGAGATGACACGGTCTTTGTGTTGACTGGAATGAGCAACAAAGGGGAAATCCAGGAAAATTTGCGTCTGCTTGCCCCGGACACCTCCTGTTACTTTCCCGACCTGGTTGCCAGCGCTGATCTGGTCGTGGGCAAGAGCGGCTACTCCACAGTGGCTGAAGCGTATCAGGGGCAGACGGCCTATGGCTACATCAAGCGTCCCGGCTTTCGCGAATCACTGGTGCTGGAATCCTTTCTTGACAGGTATCTGACATCGTGGGAAATTAAAGAGCATGCTTTAGAGAGCGGTGTCTGGCTCAATGGGCTTGATCAATTTGATCAGCCGCAAAAACCAACATCACAGCCCGAAAACGGGGCTGCGCAAATTGCTCTGTTTGTGCACTCTCTGTTTTAGGGTGTCTTGAATAATTAGATTTTTCAATCAAGGTCAAGGATTGTGAAAAATTTTACCGCAGGCATATAGTTGATATTCCGAGGATAAAATTTTGAGTATGACGCAGAGATTGGCAGAAAAAGCAATTATTCAAGATTCCCTTTAGAATACCGTATTGTGCAGTGGCCACTTACCACCAGTTTTCTGCACTGGTGCCCTCCCGAAATTGCCCCGTATTGCCTCATCACGAGAGTAGGCCTTGTTTTGCAGGAAGGGATCTTGAAGCGTTGCTTTTTCTGTCATCCCCAAGATTCTGCCGCTTTTCTCGTCATGCTTAAAAGTGTATCCTCGGAGGTACGTGCTGACTCCGATATCGTGTACCCGCCTGCGGTACAATGGAGCGCAATCCTTAACCATGACTGAACAATCCAATTATTCAAGCCTCTCAGATGACGCTATTTCAGAGAAAAGAGCATTGTGGTCGTTATGACTGTCCGTAGGAGTCTGTATGCCAGATTTAGAAGTAACTGAGCTTTGTTTTCAGGATCGAGGGCCTTACTCCTTTCAGGTGAAAGGAGGCGAATGTATGGGGCTGGAAGGTGCATCAGGTGCTGGCAAGAGTCGGCTGCTCAGGGCCGTGGCTGATCTGGATCCACGTACCGGTCACCTTGTTTTAGGAGGAGTCGATGCCGATACCGTTTCGGCCCCACAATGGCGAAGGATGATAGGCCTGCTTCCGGCTGAAAGCGGTTGGTGGCTTGATCTTGTCGGTGATCATTTTCATGATTTTGCTACTCTTGATCCCGAGATGCTCGCAGATCTTGGGTTTGAGCCATCTGTTCAAGACTGGCAGGTGAGTCGACTCTCCACAGGAGAACGGCAGCGCATGGCTATTTTGCGTCTTCTGGTGAACAGGCCAAGCTGTCTGCTCCTTGATGAGCCGACAGCGAGCCTGGATCCACGGGCGGTTGAGAAGGTCGAAGAGTTGTTATGTGCTTATGGGGACGAAAATCAGGCCCCCATTATCTGGATCAGTCATGATTCGGAACAGCTCAACAGAGTCAGTCGCAGGCGTTTGCGCATGGAAAAAGGCGGGCATCTTTTAGTGCCAGAGGGGGACGATAATGGGCGTTAAGCCGCTTTCCCCGCTGGACCTCTCGTTGGCAGCCTCATTGCTCGTTGTTCTTGGTGCACTTTCCTGGCGCATGCAACTCGGGCTTGCGAAGAATATGACCATCGCCGCTATTCGGACGACTGTCCAGCTATTACTTATCGGTCATATTCTCCGCCTGCTTTTCAGCAATGTGCATATAGTTTATATGGTGTTGATCTCTCTCGTTATGCTGACCACGGCCGGGCGGGAGGTGGTGGCCCGTCAGCATCGCCCTCTGAAAGGCATACAGGGCTGGCTCATCGGCTCAGGTGCCATGTTCTTCTCTACCTTTACCTTGACCCTGCTTGCCTTGACAGTGATAATCAACCATCAACCCTGGTACACGCCCCAGTATGCTATTCCTCTTCTCGGAATGATGCTGGGGAGCGCCATGAGTGGTGTAGCCTTGAGTATGGACCGCATGACCGAGACAGTCTGGCAGCAGCAACGGGTTATTGAGCAACGATTACTGCTTGGGCATAGCGCCACCGAAGCCATTGGTGAAATTCGACGTCAGGCCATCCGGGCTGGCATGATGCCCATTATCAACTCCATGTCAACCGCCGGTTTGGTCAGCTTGCCGGGGATGATGACCGGCCAGATCCTTGGTGGCTCCAGCCCCATGGATGCGGTGCATTATCAGATCATGATTATGTTTCTCCTCTGTGCCGCCACCGGTTTTGGAAGCATTATTGCAGTGTATGGAATTGAACGCCGCATGTTTGATCGGCGCCAGCGATTGCGTTTGGATGTCTTACGTTTGCCAAAGCTTACTCATCGGCGATCCACTTGAACTGCAAAAAATCCTTTTTTGGGGATGATGAAGGTTTGTCATGGCATATATAAAATGGCCCCGGTTGGGCTCAGCGTCTCTTAAAATTGCCGCTATTTATTTAGCTGTCTCGGTGCTCTGGATTGGAGGGTCCGATCATCTGGTTGCTCTTTTTTTCAAAGATACCCAGCAGCTCTCTCTGGTTCAGACCTTGAAAGGTTGGTTTTTTGTCGGCAGCACCTCGGTGCTTATTTATTTTTTAATGCAACGGGAGATTGCCACCTACAAAAAAACATCGGAAAGTCTGGCGAAAAGTTCACAGGAGTTACGGGATATTCTTGATGCCATGCCGGTAGGCGTGTCTGTAACCGATGGCACCACCATCGAGTATATCAACATCAATTTCAGTAAGCGATATGGTTATACGCTTGATGAAATCCCCACCGATGAGCAGTGGTTTCTCCTCGCCTATCCAGACGCTGAATACCGTCAAACATTGCTTGCAAAGTGGGATGAGGAGATACAGCGTGGCCGTGAGCAGGGAGGCGGTATCAGGCCTTATGAGGTTCGGGTGACCTGTAAAAATGGCGAGGTTCGTCAGGCCATTGCCAATACCCAGCTGATAGGCGAGCGTATTGTGGTCATCTTCACCGATATCACCGAACGGGAGTTGCTCAATAACGAACTGATAAAAATCCAGAAATTAGAGTCCATCGGTCTTCTGGCCGGAGGGTTGGCCCATGATTTTAATAATATCCTCACCGGAATAATGGGGAATCTTTCCTATGCCCAGATTCTGCTTGAACAGGGACATCCGGCCTTTGCACCACTGAAGGCCGCTGAAGATGCAGCCGGACGAGCAGCAGAAGTAACCAGGCAACTCCTGACCTTTGCCCGTGGCGGAGAGCCGGTGAAAAAAGTAGTGTGCTTACCAGATATAATCAATGAGTCCATGACCCTGATGCTGCGGGGCTCTCAGGTACAAGGCGAGGTCGATATTCCTCCCGAAGGGGTCTGGTTTGTTGAAGCAGATAGTGGTCAGTTCTCCCAGGTACTGAATAACATCATTATCAATGGGGTGCAGGCAATGGGCGAGGGGGGCACATTAAAGGTGCGTGCAGAAAATTACCGCATCAGCGAACAGACGCTCTCCGCACTGGAGCCGGGAGAGTATGTGCGGATTTGTTTGGAGGACAACGGTCCGGGCATGTCCCCTGAAACCATGGAACGCGTCTTTGATCCCTACTTCACAACCAAGGCAGAGGGGAGTGGATTGGGGCTGGCATCGGCCTACTCTATAATAACGCGGCATGGAGGGACTATCTCTGTTGATTCCACCCTGGGAAAAGGCACCACCTTTACTCTTCTCGTACCGGCAACCAGAAAAAAGCCGTTTCTTGAGAAAACAAAAAAACCTCTCTCTGAGCAGCGTACAGAAGTTGTTTGCTCCCGGATTTTGGTAATGGATGATGAGCCCGCTATCCGTGATATTGCCGCAGCCATGCTGGATTACCTAGGTTATGAGGTCCAATCCTGTAGCGATGGGCAGGAGGCCGTTGAGCTTTATAGAAGGGCTCAGGACGCTGGCCAGCGATTTGACGCTGTCATTATGGACCTGACCGTACCCGGGGGGCTTGGTGGTAAAGAGGCTGCTCGCCAGATTCTTGCACAAGATCCGAGTGCGACTTTGATCGTGTCCAGCGGTTACTCGCATGATCCCATTATGGCCGATTTTGCAACCTATGGATTCAAAGGAGTGCTGGCCAAACCGTACAAGGCTGATGAGCTCTCCAAGGTGCTGGGGGTTATTTTACCAGTGTAAACGGACTTGGCGGTGAGGAAACTGGTGTCTGGAAGGAGGGTTAATTATCGTCCATGAACATCTGGCTGGTCAAGTCCCAGCAGGTGACAATGCCGTTACGCCATTTGGCAAGCTGGACATTTCCATCCTGGGAAACGACAAAGGCCATGACCTGGTGGAGAGCATTACAGAGATGGTAGACGGAGCGGTGGCGGGAGCCATAGCCTTCAATTTTGGCCAGCGAGACCATGGTCCCTTCAACATCGTGGGCAATGGCGACTTCGGTGAGTTTATCAAGTGAGCCTACAATCATGCCACCAAAGCCGATCGCTCCCTGACCTGTGGTGACCACGGCGCCGTCCACCGAGGCCAGGCTGGCCACAAACTGGGCCTGCTCATAGAGTGCTTCTTCAAGATCATAGACGGCTGATTCGTGACGGAGTTCAACGTAGTCTTTCCAGGTGATAATTTTGTCGGGCTCGTTGATATCGCCAAGTGCTGTGGTTGCCAGGCGGATGGTGCGGATCATCAGGTTTTGCTGCCGCTTGATGGCCTCGTCATGGTGAAACCGATATTTGATCTGAATCGGTTCATTTTCACCGGAGAGATCGGGAAGATCTGGGCCGGGGAAAATGAGAAAAGTCCCACCGTGCAGGGACATGCGGGTGACGCTGATGATGCGTTTGAGGAGCTGAAACTGCAGGCTGTCAATAAACTCGTCTTGAATGCGTGCCACCGGATAGAGGACGCTGGAGCGAAACTCTTCGTGCATGCGCAAGAGGTTCTCCCGTTCTTCAGCAAAGAGCTTTTGCATCCATTTGGACTGAAAGGCATTGGCTGCAGAATCCAGCAGGCGCCCACTGTTGAGCGTGGCGATAATTTTCAGCCCGCGGCAGATGGTGAGCATGCCCGGCCCCGTCACATGGACAACAAAGGTATCGGGCAGTTGGTTGGTTTTTTTATTGCCCCCACGTTCCTCTTGGAGCCAGCGAATACCTGAGTTGAGCATGCCCCAGATACGAAACCCTTTTTCCGGATGAGGGATAACCCCGATCAGGGATCGCTCAAAATCAACGGCTGGCGACAGGCGGCGCAGCTCATATTCATTGAAGGAGCGGGTAGAGGAAAAGAGCACGCGAAGAAACCCCTTGGGCGGCCCCTGATCCGGGGGGAACAGCTCGGGATCGGCAACGATCAGCCGCAGGGTGACCGGCCGGTCTTCCTCACGCATCATGCTCACCTGGTAACAGGTGGAGATCAACTGTTCGAGGGCGGGGTTATCTGGCAGGGTACTCGCCTGTTGTTCAGGCCCCTCCGACTGATCAGTAGACGCAGCATTCCATCGCTTTGTAATGAGTTCAACAAGTTCTGATGGGTAAACGTGCATGTGTTATTCCACTGAAGAGAGCCAAGAGAGAGGAGAGTGTATCTACTATAGAGATAAAACCATGACGGAGGAGGTTTGTAAATTTATTTTCCCGATCAGCCACCATGACTGGGCAATGTACGGGGATAAACAGGGAAAAGGGTTGTGCTGGCGGGCCTTTTGCAGTAGTACGGATCCTTGCGGTTGGAGTACCCGGTGTGCAGAGCAAGACACTGGGATAGTTTGATCTGGATTTGTGCAGGCATGGGGCTGGTAAAACAAAAAGGAGTGCCGAACTGCTCTGAGAGTCCGTGTATCTGCAAAGAGCACTCTCCCCACAGCTACGGATTCAGGTTTGAGATTAGAAAGCAGAGTAGGCCATGAAAAACGGAGTACGAGAGGTACTGGCAGAGGTCACCATTCCCCAGGTGAAGATTCCCGCGCATCCGGTCAAACGCGTCTTACCGGCTGCAGAAACAGAAGCATTGAAAGAGCGCATCAAGACCATGCTGCAGGAAAAGAATGCAGCGCTGGTTGCCCATTACTATACCGAGGGCGTCCTTCAGGACCTGGCAGAGGAGACCGGTGGCTGCGTTGCCGATTCTCTGGAGATGGCTCGGTTCGGAACCCAGCATCCGGCTGAGACCCTGGTGGTGGCTGGTGTGCGCTTCATGGGCGAGACCTCAAAAATTCTCAATATCGAAAAACGGGTGTTGATGCCCGATCTGGCAGCAACCTGTTCCCTGGATGAAAACTGTCCCATTGATCTTTTCAGTGATTTTTGTGATCAGCATCCCGATCACACCGTGGTTGTCTATGCCAACACCAGCGCCGAGGTGAAAGCTCGTTCGCACTGGGTGGTTACCTCCGGTATCGCTCTGCCTGTGATCAAACACCTGGCCGACAAGGGGGAGAAAATTCTCTGGGGGCCGGACCGACACCTGGGGCGCTACGTCCAGCAGCAGACCGGGATTGAAATGATCCTTTGGCCGGGATCCTGTGTGGTCCATGAAGAGTTTAAAGCCGATGCTCTGCGAACAATGCGCTCGCTTCATCCCAAGGCGGCGGTTCTGGTCCATCCCGAATCCCCGCAGGAGGTGGTGGATCAGGCCGATGTTGTCGGTTCGACCACCGCTCTGATTCAGGCTGTACAGAACATGGCCAACAAAGAATTTATCGTGGCCACGGATGCTGGAATTTTCAATAAAATGCGGCAGCTCTCTCCGGATAAGGTCCTGCTTAGCGCTCCCACCGGTGGAGATGGTGCCACCTGTGAGAGTTGTGCACGTTGTCCCTGGATGGAGATGAACTCACTGGAAAAGCTCGCCCATGTCCTGGAAACCGGTGAAGGGGAGATTCAGGTCGCTCCTGGGTTGGCTGCGCAGGCAAAGATTCCCATTGAGCGGATGCTCGCCTTTGCTGAGACCTTGAAAAAGTAAGCGTTTTTTTCCTGCGATCAAAGCAAAAACAGCGGAAATCCACACTGTGGATTTCCGCTGTTTTTGTTTATGCTGTGGAGAGAGCACGAACTTGTATAAGAAATCCGGGCTAGTGCTAGTGCCCATCCTGAAACGGTCTTTTCGGAGTCTGGGCTTACCTGAACGTGAACAAAAATCCTCATTTCTGGACGGATACGGGCTAACTGCAGACGGATTCACGCGAGGGTAAAAAACACCCCTCGGCCAGATCGATCCCTTGAAGAAGCACTCCCTTTTCCTGGTAGAGGCTGCCGATGAGTCCACTCTGGCAGCGATTGATGAGGATGCGTAGCGGCACCTGGGGCAGGGTCAGCATTTCATAGTCTGTATCCGCGTCCCCGGCGACCAGTACCGGCGTGCCATCGATACGGGTCCTGATGATCTCCGCCTTCCCTTCGCGAAAGGTCACCGGGTAATCGGGATAGGAGTCAATACTCAATCTATCTTGAGAATCCCGCAGAACTCGAATGCCATAGATATGGTCGCGATCCACGGGAAAGCCAAGACGGGGAGCGGCTCCTTCCACCAGCCACTCCGTACTGGCAGAGATGACATAGCGTTCAATGTTCAGGGCCTTCAGTTGCGCCATGAGCGTCTGGATTTCCGGGTAAGCATGAAGGCCAAGGGGATAACTGGCGCTTATGGTGCCAATCGGGTCGGGAGCTTTGACCTCCAGGGTGACTTGGCTCAGTGGCTCCAGCTCCGCCTGGTCAACCACGTCCACTGCAAGTTGTCGGACTTCCTGGCTGGTAAAGCCGGCAAGCATCTTTGCCATAAAGGGGAGCACGAAGCGAGGGCCTAAATGTTCTGCCTTACGGGCCTGTGCCGTACTCCAGAGCAGCAGGGTAGAGAAGAGGGGATAGTCACTCCCTTGCAGGGCCCTCTCGATCTCCCCTGCCTGAATCAAGGGGTAAAGCCTGGCGTAAGCGGCAAGGAGTGTTGCGCGCACGGCGGCCATGGGCCGCCCGGCCAGTGTGCCCTCTTCCGGCGGCAGGATTGCCGCTAACTCATCGGGTGTGATTCGGTAGCGCAGGTGCTCTATCTGATAGCGAAACAGAGCCTGCCCGATATCGCGAAAGATGCAGGTATTATCAAAATCGAAAATGGCGACAGGTCTTGCCAGCGACGAATCTTCAGAAAGTTGTCTGAGGGTTTGAGTGATTGTTGCCAGGTTTTCAGGGAGCCAGTTGCTCTTCTGTGGCGGTGTGTCTGCGGTTTGGGTCGTTGTGCCTGAGGATGTCATCTCGTGGTGATTGGGGGAAGTCATGGGGCTGGTGCTGAGCTGTGTGCAGATCAGGACCAGATAGAGTTACGTACGATCTAACCTAAATAGTCGAATAAAGGTAGCGGGATTTTACAGAGAAGGGAAAAGAATTTTTCCTGTCACCACGAAAAAACGCTCGTGTGCTGCTCTTTTCATAATGTGCAGTTTGATTTACAGGCGCTGATTTTTTGTGCTCATTCCATAAAAAAGCCCCGCCCCATCTCGTGATGAAAGGGCAGGGCTTTTATAGGATCGGACAGGTCCTTTTTAGCTTTCCACAGGGATATATTTAGTCAGCGGGCAGCTTTTACAGCCTTCGGTGGGCAGGTCCGGTTGTTCATGGATTTTACTGACGATATCAGCCACCGCAGATTTGGTGTCGGCGTAAAAATTATCCCGGCCAATCTTGTCAAAGAGATGGGTTCTATCAAGTACATCCAGGATCGGGCCTTTGGCGTTGCAAACACCAAATCCGTAGTTGGCCGCATGCAACCGGTCAACCAGCAGGGCCAGCTCTTCCTCACCTGAGGCATCGATGTCATTAATACCCGAGGCATCTAGGAGTACGTAGCGCAGATCCGGCATATCATTGCGGAACTTGATGATCTGCTCATCCAAGTAGCTAGCGTTGGCAAAGAAGAGAGCACCGTCAAAACGAACAACCGCGATATGGCGACAACCGCGCAGACGGTGATGCTCTGCACTTTGCAGTGAACCATCTTTATACATGGAGAGTTTGGCCACAACCGGGCGCATGGATTTATAGAGAAAAACACCCATGGACAGGGCCACACCCACCATAATGCCCTTATCCAGATGAGGCGCGTAGGCCAGAGTTACGAGAAAGCTGATCACCGAGATGATGCCGTCATGCCTCTGCGCCTTCCAGGCATGGACAAAACCTTTGGTGTTCACCAGGCCGATAACCGCCATCATGATAACCGCCGCCAGAACAGCCTGGGGCAGGTGGTAGAGGAGCGGGGTCAAAAAGAGCAGGGTAATGACAACCACAATTGAGGTGATAACACTAGAGATACCCGTCATTGCACCTGCCTGGAGGTTCACTGCGGAACGAGAGAAAGAGCCGGAAACTGCGTAACTGGAACCAAAGGATCCGAGAATGTTCGCCAACCCCTGACCGATGAGTTCTTGGTTAGGGTCGAGTTTCTGACCGGTTTTAGCGGCCATGGCTTTGGCAATGGCAATGGCTTCCATGAAACCGAGCAAGCTGATGATGATAGCCGTAGGGAAGAGTTTCAGGGCGATGCTGCCGTTAATCTGCGGCATGCTGATGGTGGGCAGACCTTCCGGAATTTTACCGACAATGGCACCGCCACCCATGAGCAGGAGGTTGTCGGTTTTCAGTACAGAGTTGCCGACCTTAATGCGCCAGGTGCCACCGTCGGTCTCCATTCCCTCAGGGACCGCATCCTTGGGAAAGAAGACGGCAGTTTCACCATCCATCCCCTTTTCAAACTTCATAAGCCGCAGAGTGTGGCGAATTTCACCACTGTGGGCCTGAGCCTGCTTCATTTTTGCGGTGAGAATTTCAACCTGACTGCTGAGGTTGATCGCTTCCAGAGAGGGACCGTGACCATGGCCGTCATCACTGCTTTTGAGCATCTCCTCCAACTTTTTACCGACCTCAGCACGTTTTGAACCAAATTGCGCAATAGCTGCAATTTCGTGGTTGAACTCTTCTACAAGTGTCGGCAGGTTTTGCTCCTGAATGGTGGCAATATCCACCCGCATGTCGTTGTTAAATCCCGTAAAATAGGAGAGCAGCGTGGTAACGACAACCGCGCAGAGAACCGCCGGAATTTTTGGGTTCACTCGCTTGAGAAAAACCATGATTGCAACAGCACCCACACCGTAGAGCAGAGTCGGCCAGTGGGTATAATCAAAGGCGGCTTGGGCCACCCGAATCATGGTCTCGTAGTGGTGTGCGGCTTTATCTACGTAGACTCCAAAAAATTTGGAAAACTGAGAGGAGGCGATGATGATGGCAGCGGCATTGGTAAAGCCGTTGACGACCGGATGGGAAAGAAAGTTTACCACCAGGCCGAGGCGAAGCACACCCAAAGAGAACTGGAAGATACCGACAATCAGCGCCAGAATAATGGAGTAGGCGATGAAATCCGTACTACCTGCAGTTGCCAGAGGTTGCAGCGAGGCGGCCGACATGAGCGAGACAACCGCAACCGGGCCGGTGGCCAGCTGACGGCTGGAGCCAAAAAGGGCGGCAACCATCGGCGGCAGGAAGGCCGCATACAGGCCGAAGTAGGCCGGTAACCCTGCCAGCTGGGCATAGGCCATGGATTGGGGAATAAGGACCAGGGCTACGGTCAGACCGGCAAGTGCATCGGCCTGGAAACTCTTCAGGTTGTAACCTTTGATCCAGTCAATGAAGGGAAAAATTTTTGTGAGTAACATGTCCGTCCGCTCGAGTTTGTTGAAGTCAAATGGTGATCATCAGGGTTTCAGCCAACAGCGACACGACTCGATGACTTCATCGTAGAGTGAGGTCGCCTGATACAGATTGTAGGTATCCAGCCGGACCAATCCATCGATCAGGGTAAAAACCAGCAGGGCCTTTTTGTTGGGTGAAACCTGACGGATCGACCCATCTTCCATGCCTCTTGTGATTGCCTGTTCGAAAATACTGATCAGCCCGCTGTAGATCTCTTCAAGATATTGCCAGCACTTGGGGTTTTCTGGAGCTATTTGGTAGTAGTGGTGGCGGTGGAGCAGGAGAAAACGCTCTTCCATGACACTGGATTGATAAAGATAGAAGGAGATGGCTCCTTCCAGCATGTCCATGCCCGAGGCGAATTTCTGTTCTTTGAGATGCTGTTTGAACTTCCCGACAAAATCTTCTTTGAATTTCTGAAGAACGGCGAGGAATAGATCTTCCTTGCTTTGGAAGTGATAAAAGATGGTCCCTTCGGCCACACCTGTGGCTTTGGAGATATCGTTGACAGAGGTATCCCAGTATCCCCTTTCGGAGAAAAATTTGGAGGCCGATTGAAGGATGGCCTCTTTTTTCGTCTGTGCTCTGGTTGAGGGCATGGCGATATCCTGTGTCAATCTTGAGACCTTGTGTCAGCATCGAAAAATTTATGCCTCGGAGCCGACACAAAAGGGGACGAAGATCGCAAAACCATAACGGGTAGTCCTTTAAAGGGAGCCTCCCTGAAATGACGAACTTGAGTGAGTAATCAGTCAAAAACCACCCGTGAGGTAGTTTTTGACTGAGCACTCACTCAGGATTTTGATCAGCTTAATTACTTGCCAATTCTGCGCAGGTCAATCAATATTTTTGTATATCAATATTTTTGATTGAAAATGGCAGATTCAGTGAAGGGTGAAAAAAGGTAAGTATATAAAGAAGTAAGGATGGTTTTTATGCGAATCTTAATGAAGGGGAGGGGGACGGCTAGAGCGTGGATCAGCGACGTCGTTTTTTGGGAGAACGATGTGGTAGCCCTTTTTTGGGGGAGGGATTGCGCTCTGAGGAACCGGTCAGAGCGGCTTTTTGCCGCTCTCTGGCAGGATGATTGTGTTCAACAAATAGGGGGCGGCCAGTCCAGGGATTGGTCTTGGTCCAATACATCAGGGTGGACCAGGTGCAGGGCGTGGGAGTGAAGAGCTGCACTTGCCGGGGGAGAATATGCAGCTTTTTTTGACAAAATTGCCGCAGCTTTTCCATGTGGTTTTGGGTGCAGCCCGGATGCGCAGCTATAAGATAGTAGGTGAGAAATTGCTTGAGCCCCTCATCGCGGGTCAGGCGCATGAAGAGATCTCGAAATTTGAGCAACCCCTCCGAGGTTGGCTTGCCCATAGCCGTAAGGACGTCAGGATCTGTATGCTCCGGAGCAATTTTGAGCTGACCGGAAACATGGTGGCGCACCAGCTCTTTCAGGTAGGTCTGCCCATTCTTGCTATCAGCCAGAATCAGGTCGTAGCGGATGCCCGAGGCAATAGCAATTTTTTTGATGCCCCTTATTTTTCGTAGTTGCTGCAAAAGCTCAATAAGCGGGCCATGGTCAACCCTCAAGCTTGGGCAGATATTGGGGAAGAGGCAACGTTTGTCGCGGCAGGCGCCCTTGGTCAGTTTTTTGCGGCATTCAAAGCCAAACATATTGGCCGTGGGGCCTCCGACATCATGCACCATTCCCTTGAAATCGGGGTGGGCGGCAATGGCACGTGCTTCTGCAAGGATTGATGCCTGGCTTCGCTCCTGAATGGTTCGTCCCTGGTGGACGGCGATAGCACAGAAGTTACACTCGCCGTAACAGCCACGGTGGGTGGTGAGGGCAAAACGAATGGTCTGCAGCGCCTTCACCTGTCCTCTTTGGGCGTCAAAGGGATGCAGAGCCCGCTCAAACTCAAGGGCATGAATCTGATCAAGCTCCTGACTGGTCAGGGGCAGCTGGGGCGGGTTGTGGATGAGAAAACGGCTGTCCTGCTTTTGGGCCAGAGGGCTGGCGGTGAGGGGATCATTGTTTGCATAAAAGCTGGCAAACATTTCACTAAAGGCTTTGGTGTCCCCGCTGACCTTCTGGTGGTCAGGCAGGACAAGGGCATCGGCTGTTGGCTCTTGGGCGGCATAGCAGAGGCCGCGAATTTTCCGGGGATCCTTCGTATCCCGTAGAGCCGTGGCAAGTTCGACCACTGCTTTTTCAGCCATTCCGTAGAGGAGAAAGTCGGCCTTGGCATCAAAGAGGATGGAGCGACGAACCCGGTTGTCCCAGTAATCATAATGGGCAATGCGCCTGAGGCTGGCTTCGATTCCACCAAGAACCAGCGGCACCGTTTGTTTGAAGTGACGGCGGATCAGGTTGGCATAGGCCAGTACCGCCCTATCCGGACGCCGTGTGTTTTGCCCTCCCGGGGTGTAGTCATCCGATTTGCGTCGTTTGTTCGAAGCCGTGCGGTTGGCCACCATGGAATCCACCGAGCCACCGCTGATGCCCCAGAAGAGCAAGGGCTCTCCCAGGCGTTTAATGTCCTCACTTGCAGGATCGGGCTGGGCTATGATGCCCACACGGAACCCCTCACGCACTAAGAGCTTACCAATGACCGCCACGCCGATAAAGGAGGAGTCGATATAGGCATCCCCGGAAACCAGAATTACATCCAGTTGCTCCCAGCCAAGTACAGCCATCTCCTTTCGAGTTGAGGGGAGAAACATCTCAGCGTTCCTCTCCTGCCGCTGCTGCTGCCGCGCGACCGGCGAGCCAGCCTGTGGAAAAAGCGGCCTGGAGGTTATAGCCTCCCGTATCGGCCTGAATATCGAGCACCTCACCGGCAAAATAGAGACCTGGGGTACGACGAGATTCCATGGTCCGCGGATCAACCTCACGGGTATCAACGCCCCCGGCGGTGACAATGGCCTCCTTGAGGGGGCGGTGGGCTGTTACCTCAAGTCTGAAGTTTTTCAACCAGTGGCGCAGCTTTTTACGTGATTGACTGCGCAGGGTACCGGCCTGTTGCTGTGGATCAATCTGGACAGCCTGCAGGGCAACGGAGACCATCTTTTGGGGCATGAGCCCCCGCAGGACGGACTGCATGGTTTCCGCCTGTCGGTTTTGCAGATCCCGCAGAAGCCGGGCATCAAGCTTTTTCTCATTCAGTGCGGGTTTGAGATCTAAAAGCAGGTAGACCTCGTCTTTATTGCGCAGAGCATCAACAACAGTGCCGCTTAACGTGAGAATGACCGGGCCGCTCAGGCCGAAGTCGGTGAAGGTCAACTCGCCAAAGGCCTCTGCCTTTTTTTTGCCGGCAATAAACAGGCGCACCAGAATGTTGCGCAGCTGCAAGCCATCCAGCTCACTGGCCACACTGCCTGCTGTTACAATCGGCACCAGAGCCGGGCGGGTAGGCACCAGTGTATGCCCTGTCTGCTGGGCCAGCTTGTAGCCATCACCGGTTGAGCCGGTGAGGGGATAGGATGCTCCGCCAGTGGCAAGGATGACACGATCAGCCGGAATCATTGTTTTGCCGACGATGACTCCGCTGATGCTCTGGTCGTGAAGCGCGAGCGCATCCACCTGTGTATCTGTCCGAATCTCAACATTCAGGCCTTTGAGCCACTGCTGAAACACGGCCAGCACCTCAGGTGCTTTACCCGATTTGGGGAAAACACGGCCCCCTCGTTCGGTCACCGTCGGCAGGCCAAGCTCGTTAAAAAAGAACAAGAGTTCGGGGGTGAAAAATTGGTGAAAAATCTGGCGGAGAAAAGAGCCGGTGGGGCCAAAATGACCGAGAAATTCCGGGAGTGGGGCCACATTGGTCAGGTTACAACGCCCCTTGCCCGTGATACAGATCTTGCGGCCAGGCAGACGCATTTTTTCAAGCACCAGAACCTTGGCGCCGCTCAGTGCGGCTTGACCGGCAGCCATGAGCCCGGCTGCTCCCCCGCCTATAACGAGAATGCGAGGGCGAGGTCCCGGAACGACGGCGGGTTGTTTCGTGTGGGCGTGCATTTTTTTCATGACAGGCCTTCTACACTAAGTACGGATTAAGCGCACCGCAATCTGCCTGCAAAAAGAAAAAAACCGGCTGCCCCGCACCGTAAGCGAAACAACCGGTTATCCTCTCAGATTTCAGTAATCACCCTGTATGATTAGCCCTGAATCCTTGTTTATTCGAGTTGATATACTGTTTAGCGAACACACGCCGTCACGGATTCAGGCATCAGGTCCAATCAATTAGTCTGTATAAACAATCTCCGAGGAGACATTTCTTACGTCCGCACAGCCTGTGAGTAGCATGGCCTGGAGCAGTTCGTTCTGCATCTGCTTAAGGTACATGGCAACGCCGTCGCGGCCACCGCCAAAGGCGGCGATGATTAAGGGGCGTCCAACCAGGACTGCATCCGCTCCAAGGGCCAGCAATTTGAGCACATCGGCACCACTGCGTACGCCGCCATCGATAAAGATGATCGCCTTGCCTTTTACTCGTTTGGCGATTTCAGGCAGCACGATGGCCGCACCCGGGGTGCAATCAAGCACACGGCCTCCGTGGTTGGAGACGACAATTGCAGCGGCTCCGGCCGCGACTGCTGCTTCAGCCTCGTCAGGGGTCATGATTCCCTTGAGGATAAAAGGCAGTTTGGTGGCCGCGATCACCTCGGCAAGTTCTTCCTTGGTTTTCGGGCCCACTGGCTGTCCTTTCATGGCCATGGTGACCAGACCTGCTCCATCGATATCCATGCCAGCTGCCAGCACGCCAGCTTCTTCGGCGGTCTGTAGATGGCTTTTAATCACCTCCTGCTCCCGCGGTTTGATAATGGCAATGGAGGAGCCTTTGTTGGCAGCTCCTGCCTTGATGCCGCTGTCAAACATGGTCGGATCAGCCCCGTCACCTGTCATGGAGAGCGATCCAGCCTCTAATGCCCCCTCAACCATGGCGGTGATGAAGTCTTCTTCGCTCATCTCGCCGCCCATGTTATACGTGGAACCGGTGATAGGGGCGGCGAGAATTGGCATCTCCAAAGTCTTGCCCCAGAGAGTACAGCGCATATTGGGCTCTTTAACACCATGTACCGTGCGCATGTTGAGCTTTACTGCCGCCAGCGCTTCTATATTTGCCTTGAAGGCGGAGCCCGTGCCCACACCGCCCATGCCCGGAACCTCACCTGCGCAGGCCCGGCCATCACAAACCGGGCAGACCCGGCAATATCCTTTGAGCTGTTCCCGTGCCTGGGAACGAACGGTTTTCATATCCATGATTTGACCTCCTCCCAGTTGTCTCCCTTGGGTTGGGAGTAACTGAGTAAAAAAAATGTGCAGAGAGAGTTGGTTCAGTCCGTGGTTGTTACGCATTGGAAAAGAGGCCCAACGAACTGCACCGGAAACCATTCAACCACCTTGCCCTCGGGTATTTCAACCCTTTTTAGCTTGGATTCCTCAGCAATCCAGACGTTGCGGCTTCCTGCTTTCCCGTCTTTTTTTTAATTGAGACAAAATCCTGAATCCGTGACGGCGGGTGGTAATTGAACAATGTATCCTATTGATGAGACGGATATTTATAAACTAATTCATTTGTTGTTCAGTTTTACCCGCCGCCCCTTAGGGCATCCATCGGTACGCCCGCTTCATTGTTTGTAACACGCCGATAAAGTGTACTTTAATCGGTATGTCACAAACAACGAAGCTGACACATCGATGAATGCTCATGGATTCAGGAAAATGTTCAGAAAAGATTCGGGTTAAAAAAGTTCGTTGGGGGGGCAGGGCACAACCCGGTTCTCCAGAGTACAGACGCGTCTGGGTTCCAAAGGAACGGTCGTACGTTTGCGTGGGCGTGGTTTTCTGCGGCGATCTCCGTGACGGAGGTAAATAATGGTCCACCCCTCTTGGGGCGCTATGCTTACTTCTTCACAGAAGACATGTGCTTCTTGCTTGGGATCAATGGCAAAAAGTGGAACGGCCCTCTCGGTATGTTTTTTTTGAAAATCATAAAAATTAAAGCGTTTGGAGAGCCTGGTGGTGTGGATCGTGCCTCCGTGGGAGAGGATCCAGCTTAAGTAGGAAAAGGTAATATTGCGGCCAAAGAGGGTGCGTGAGAGGCGCTGGATTGGCAGGCGAACACGGTCGGAAACCCGCTCGGGTAATTTGGATTGAATGATAAAAACCTGCTCTGCACCGAGTTCGTTGCGATAATGCATGGCTGCCCCCATATTGATGGTCTCATGGGAGGAGAGAGCAAGCACTCGGCCGATACCTGTCAGCGGCAGATAACGACCAGCGTGTTCGGAAAAAGGATTGCCAAAATAACACTTTAAACCAGCAATTTTTGCCTTGGTTACATTACTGCGCACCGTATCCGCCAGCATGATGGTGACGCCATTTTGGGTCAGCGCCTTGGCAAGAGCGCGGGCTACATCGTTGGCTCCTACGATCAGAAAACCTTTGGATTCGGGCTCCACCACCTTGAGCCAGGTTGCCAGAATGCGCGCTGTCGTGCTCTGCAAAAGGACAGTGGCAATAATGACAAAAAAGGTCAGTGGGCTCAGCAGATGGGCATCGGCGAAACCGGCCTTTTCCAGTTGGACCGCGAAAAGGGCGGAGATCGCAGCCGCAATGATCCCCCTGGGGGCGATCCAGGCCAGAAAATGGCGTTCGGGCCAGGAAAGTTTGGAACCAGTGGCGGAGATAAGGATATTCAGCGGTCGGGCAAGAAATTGAATGGCAAAAAAGAGCACCAGGGCTCGCCAGCCCAGATCAAGAAGTGCCTGGATGTCAATCCGGGCTGCCAGGGTAATAAAGAGCAGCGAGATAAGCAGCAGGCTGATGGATTCTTTAAAATCAATAATACCTTTGACATCCACATCCTTCATGTTGGCCAGCCAGATGCCCATCACCGTCACCGTCACCAGTCCCGCCTCTGGTTGCAGGCCATTTGCAGTAATAAAGGCGACCAGGACCACCGAGAGGGTAGCGACATTGCGTAAAAAATCGGGGATCCAGTTGGCGCGCAACGAGAGTCCCAGTAAGTAGCCGCTCCCGATGCCAATACCCGTCCCCACAACGAGAAGTTTCAGGAAGAAGAGCAGGGTATGCCCCCAGGGTGAACCGGCTGAGGCACTGATGATATATTCATAGACCAAGACAGAGAGCGCGGCCCCAATGGGGTCAATCACAATCCCCTCCCATTGCAGGATATTGGCCACATTGGCCGAGGGACGAACCGTCCGCAGGATGGGAGCGATAACCGTCGGACCGGTGACCACGGTGATGGCGCCAAAGAGAAAGGAGATCTGCCAGCCCAGTCCCACCACATAATGGGCGGTGATGGAGGTGATCAGCCAGGTGACCAGCATGCCAAAGGAGACCATGTTGCGGATCACCGCCTCAAAACCTAGGATATCCTTAAAGCGCAGGGTCAGGCTGCCTTCAAAGAGAATGACAGCAACGGAGATCGAGATAAAGGGAAAGAGGAATTCACCCAGAAGTTGCTCTGGGTTCAGCACCCCCAGCACCGGGCCGACCAGGATGCCGGTCAGCAGGAGAAAAATGATAGCCGGAAGACGTACACGCCAGGCACACCACTGACAGAGGGTGCTTGCCGTTAAGAGGCCGGCGATAATGTAAAAGAGGTTCTCGTGGTGCATATTGCACTCTCCAGGTGGGATCGCGTTGGAAACAGGGCTTTCACTGCTTTTGACCGCTGCCAAACCATTTATTGACCAACGCGTCCATGGTTCCGTCTTCTATGATTTTGAGCAGGGTCCGGTCAATGTGTTCTTTGAGTCGACTGTTTTCCGGCAAGAGGTAGGCATAGTCCTGCTTGTTAAACATTTGGCCAACGAGTTTAACCTTTCCCTTGCCCGCTGTGGCCGCATGGTATTGCAAGGTGGGCAGGTCATGCACGACTGCAGCAAGCTTGCCCTCTTCCAGAAGTTGGTACAGGGTTGTCGCATTGGCGGTGGGAACCAATTTCCCAAGGTGTACACGCTCCATGTACTGTTCACTGGTGCTGCCTCTCACCACACCTACTTTTTTCCCCTCCAGGTCTTGAGGGCCTTCAATGTAGCTACGCAGCTCGTGCATGGTGATGTCTGAGGAGATATTGGCAACAAAAACGGCAAACACGGGCAGGGAAACGGCTATAATAATCACGGCCAGCAGTTTGCCGATTCTGCTTTTGGGAATGTAGTCCCCGTAACCAACGGTACTGGCCGTCACCATGGACCAGTACACCCCCTCCAGTACTCCGGGGAGATAGCGCTGGTTAAAAGATTGCTGGTGGCGGCGTTCGGCCAGCCAGATCACATGGCCGGTAAGGAGAAGAAAACCTAAAAATGATCCGATCTTGATGAGCCGGTCCCGAGTAAAAAAAGAGGACCAGAAGGCGGTGAATGAATAGCTGGGTTCTGCCGGAGTCATGATCCCCAGACCGGTATGATAGTGCGAGAGGCTAAAATCAAACTGGCTCTCCCGCTTTTCGGTAATAGTGATAGCGCCAATGGCCACATCAATGGTGCGCTTGCGCATATCTTCAAGGGTGTTGGCAATGCCATCGCTGACGACAAAGCGATAGGGAAGTTCTAGATCCATAGCAATGGTTTTCCACAGGTCAATGGCAAACCCCGTTGGCTCTTGGTTGGGCTCCAGAAAGATAAAGGGCTTGATATCGCGGATGCCAACACGTATTTCGGAGGCGGCGGCCATGTTAATTGGCTGAAGAGCCTGCAGGACAAAGACGACAACCAGTATCAGGCTTCCCAGAGTCCATCGTTGACGGCAACGTACAGTGCTTGAACAAGACATATCCTTTCCTGGGTAGAGGTGGCGGGGACAGAAGGCGGCTGTCGCACCGAGGGAGGTGTCTAATTTTTCCAGAGTCAATAAACCATGTGAACCGCAGGAAAATGATTACAAAAAAGTAGCCGCAAGAGCAAGCCTCTTTCCATTTTCGAAAATGCCATGGCCTCGGAAGCTGAATATGTGGAAGTTATTCTGGTGATGTCGGCCGGGGAAAAGGCAAGGGGAGTTGATGCATACGCAAACGAGAGGTTTCATTTTCTCTGCAGAGGTTGGAAACAGTGATCCCCAGAAGGCGGATTTTACGTTGTCCCGCCTCGGTGGCAGCCAGGAGTCGGGGAAGTTGGGTGAGCATATCGCTTGCGCTAAAAAATCCCTGAGGAGTAGTGGCCGAACGCGTGATCGTGGTGAAATCGGAGTAACGCACTTTTAAGGTCAGGGTACGGCCACCGGTTTCTTTGTCCGCCAGGATCTGAGCCACCTTGGTTATCAGCCCAAAGAGGAGATCTGTGATTTCAGCATTATTGTCAATGTCTTCAGCCAGGGTCGTTTCCGTGCCGATGGATTTACGCTCACGTACAGGTTCGACCGGGCGCAGATCGATGCCTCGAACAATGTCATAGAAAAAAAGTCCAGATTTGCCAAAGAGATGCTGCAACTGGTTTTGGGAGAAGCGGAGTAAATCCTCCCCGGTACGAACCCCCTGGGCCTGCATTTTTTTCTCTGTGACCTTCCCCACCCCGTAAAATTTGCCAATGGGCAGGGCTGCGATGAAATCCCGAGCACGCTCCGGAGGAATGACGGTCATTCCGTCGGGTTTATTATGGCCAGAGGCGATTTTAGCGAGGAATTTGTTGTAGGAGACGCCAGCTGACGCTGTCAGGTGCAAGGTGGCCTTGATATCGGCACGGATCATCTGGGCGATGCGGGTAGCCGATGGCTGGCCAAGAGAATTTTCCGTGACATCCAAGAAAGCCTCATCCACAGAAAGTTGTTCCACAAGTTCGGTGTAGCGATGGAAAAGGGCCATGATCTTTCTGGAAATTTCCCTGTAGCGATCCATACGCGGGCGGATAAAGACCGCCTGGGGACAGAGCTGGTAGGCGCGCACGCAGGGCATGGCGGAATGAATGCCAAAGGCCCTGGCCTCATAGGAGCAGGCCGCCACCACGCCACGGCTCTGTGGTTTGCCCCCGACAATAACCGGACGACCACGCAGCACTGGGGTGTCGAGTTGTTCGACCGAAGCAAAAAATGCATCCATGTCGATATGAATGATTTTACGAAGAGGTGGCATGATCGTACAAGGAAAGACCTGGGCATTTATCGCCATTGACGCTAAAGGCTTGCAAGGCTATTATCCGACTCAAATCCGATTGATTCCACCACAGTACACCAGATCCTTATCAAGGAAAACAGACAATGCATCTCTATACTGAGCGGCGGCAGCAGCTCGCCCAGCAGCCTGCCACCTGGCTGATAACCGGTGTCGCCGGCTTTATCGGCTCGAATTTACTGGAAAATTTACTCTCTCTTGGTCAGAATGTGGTGGGCCTGGATAACTTCTCGACCGGCTATCAGCATAATCTGGATGAGGTTGAAAGCCGTGTCGACCAGGAGGCTTGGGCGCGTTTTTGCTTCATTCGGGGGGATATTCGTGAGCCTGCCGACTGCCATAAGGCCTGCACAGGGGTGGATTATGTGCTCCATCAGGCAGCACTCGGCTCTGTCCCCCGCTCCATAGAGGATCCACAGACCACCAACGCAAATAATATAGACGGGTTTCTCAATATGCTGGTCGCTGCCCGGGATGCCGGTGTGCGGCGTATGGTCTATGCAGCCTCAAGTTCAACCTATGGTGATCACCCAGATTTGCCCAAGGTCGAGGAGAAGATCGGTAATCCGCTCTCGCCCTACGCGGTGACCAAGCTGGTCAATGAACTTTACGCCAGCGTTTTTGCCCGCACCTATGACTTTAAGACCATCGGTCTGCGCTATTTCAATATTTTTGGTCAGCGACAGGATCCCGATGGGGCCTATGCTGCGGTTATCCCAAAATGGTTTGCCAGTCTCCTGAAAGATGAGCCCGTCTATATAAATGGAGACGGAGAGACCAGCCGCGATTTCTGTTTTATAGAAAACTGTGTCCAGGCAAATATTATGGCGGCCACAGCCGGTGACGAAGCGGCCAACAATGTCTACAATGTGGCTTTTGGGGAACGCACCACACTCAATACCCTCTACGAGCTGATTCAAGAACGGGTAGCAGTGCAGTGCCCGCAGGCGGCCAAGGCCAAGCCGGTGTACCGTGATTTTCGTGCTGGCGATGTGCGTCATTCTCTGGCCAATATCGGCAAAGCTGGCGAGCTCATCGGTTATCAACCGTCTTTTTCCGTTCGTGATGGGCTTGACAAGGCTGCCCGTTGGTATATCGACAATATCAAGTAGTGCCCATCCAGGAACGGTCTTTTTGCCCAATTTCTGCGTTATGCTTAAATTTTTATCCTCGGAATATTACTCATATGCCTGCGGAAAAATTTTGCGCAGGCCTTGAACTTGAACAAAAATCCTCCTTTCTGGACAGACACTAAGTAGCGCTGTCCACGGAGCGGTTACGCCCCCATTCAACGTCACCATTTAATCGTCTATTTACAGGGCTCGCCCTGAACAAGATAAGGAGCATTCGATGTCCAGCACCCTTGGTACCCTCTATAAAGTCAGCACCTTCGGCGAATCCCACTGCAAGGGCGTTGGCGCCATTGTCGATGGCTGCCCCCCCGGTATGGAGCTGGTTGAGGCGGATATACAAAAGCAGCTTTCACGCCGCCGTCCGGGTCAGAGTGATCTTTCCACCCCCCGCCAGGAAGCCGACCAGGTGACCATCTACTCCGGGACCGAGTTTGGCAAGACCCTGGGGACCCCAATCATGCTGCTGGTCAACAACAAGGATCAACGGCCTCAGGACTATGGGGAGATGAGCAAGATTCCGCGCCCTTCACACGCCGACTTCACCTATCAGATGAAATATGGAACCCGGGCCTCAAGTGGGGGCGGGCGTTCCAGTGCTCGTGAGACCATTGGCCGTGTTGCCGCCGGTGCCATCGCCGAGAAGTGGCTCCATGAAACCTATGGGACAGAGATCGTTGCCTGGGTCAGTGCGGTGGGGGATATCGAGGCCCCGGATATGGATCTGACCACCATCAGCCGTGAACAGGTGGATGCCCAGATTATTCGTTGCCCAGACGCTCCAACAGCTGTCAAAATGGAGGAGCGGGTCAAAGAGGTACTGGAAGCCAAGGATTCCATCGGTGGTATTTTGACCTGTGTCTGCCGCAATGTCCCTATTGGCTTGGGTGAGCCGGTCTTTGACAAACTTGAAGCCCGTCTGGCCCAGGCCATGTTGTCCCTGCCTGCCACCAAGGGCTTTGATATCGGTTCAGGTTTTGCCGGTACCCGCATGCGCGGTAGCCAGCACAATGACCCCTTTGTCCAGAAAGATGGTCGGCTGGGCACACGCACCAACAACAGCGGAGGCATTCAGGGGGGAATCAGCAATGGGGAACCCATTGTCTTTCGTATCGGCTTTAAGCCGGTGGCCACCATCGGCCAGGAGCAGGAAACCGTAAACTTTGATGGTGAGCATGTCACGCTTGCCGCCAAGGGGCGGCACGATCCCTGCGTGGTGCCTCGGGCGGTGCCCATTGTCGAGGCCATGGCATCCCTGGTGTTGATTGATATGGCCCTGCAGCAGCGTGCACGGCAGCCTCTTTGCCGCTAACCGGAAGGAATATTGTGACCGAGCAAGGCGCCTCCATTCTTGTTGTTGAGGATTCACCGATCAATCAACGGCAGTTGCAGGCGCTATTGAGCAAACAGGGCTATCGGGTCTTGGTGGCCAATCATGGCAAGGAGGCGCTGGATCTGCTTGCCCATGAGCGGCCGGATCTTCTGTTGCTTGACGTGGTCATGCCGGAGCTTGATGGGCTGGCACTGTGTCGAATCCTCAAAAAGGATCCGGTGCACTGCGAAATTCCGGTTATTTTTATTTCTTCACTGGACAACACCGCCGATAAGCTCAGTGGCTTCAGCGCTGGCGGGGTGGATTATATCACCAAACCCTTTCACCCATCAGAGGTGCTGGCACGGATTGCAACCCACCTTAAAATCAGGCAGCTGCAAAAGCAACTCGCAGAGAATAACCGTCAACTGGTCCTTGAAAAACAGAAGTCCGAATCGCTCTTGCTCAATGTTTTACCAGCCCGTGTGGCCCAGGAGTTGATGGAGCGGGGGAGTTGTACCCCCCAGTACTTTTCTGAGGTTACGGTGGGGTTTGTTGATATCGTTCAGTTTACAGCGACCGCCGCAAGTCTGGACTCTTCCTTTGTCATTAGTGAACTGAACGAACTCTTTACCGCCTTTGATCGCATTGTGGAAAAGTATCAATGCGAGCGGATGAAAACCATTGGTGACGCCTACCTCTTTGCCTCGGGTATTCCCGAACCACGCAAGGACCATTCTCGGGCAGCCGCACTGGTAGCCATTGATATGATTGGCTATCTTAAAGAGCGCAATCAGAATTGTGCCCAAACCTGGGAAATCCGTATTGGTCTCCACGCAGGGCCCGTGGTAGGCGGAATAGTCGGTACCAAAAAGTACATCTATGATATCTTCGGGGATACTGTCAATATCGCAGCCCGCCTCGAATCGCTCTCCCTGCCCATGCGGATTAATGTCTCCCAGGCCTTTTGCAAGGGGCTGGAGGATGAATTTCGGTTTTCCTGTCCACTCTCCGTAGAGATGAAAGGAAAGGGGACACAAGCCATCTGTTTTCTTGAAGGGGTTCAGAATCCCTGACAGCGGAGAACCTACAGAGAGGATGCGCTGTCCTTGCGGCGGAGAACGTGTTCTTTGCCACTCTTGGTGGGGTGGCGTGAGCTTGGATTACACGAAACCTGCCAGCCAGTACAAAGCCATGCCCAGGACCACGGTGCCAGCCAGGTTTTTTGTTTTCCAGGCAAAGTAGAGGGTGGGAATGGCCACCCATAATTCAGGCTTTCCCAGTTCAAGACTGCGCGTGGAGCTGTTGGTGAACAGGCTCGGGGCGATGAGGGCACTGAGGATTGCCGCAGGAATCAGGCTCAGCCAGTCTACCAGGGGCTTTGGCAGTCGGCGGTGTGCCAGGTAGATAAGCGGCAGGCAACGGGGAAGATAGGTCACCAGTCCCATGGCCGCAAAAAGCAGGCAATACTCCTGCCAGCTCATTGGTGGCCCTCCTGGCGACGTTTCAGCAGATAACCGCAGGTCGCGGCAATTACTGCGGCGGCAACAATGTAGGAGTCACCTGGAATATAAAGATACCAGAGGGTGGCAACCAGGGCGGCGATGAGAGCGGTGATCACAGAGAGCCAGTTTTTGAGCTGGTAAACAAGCAGGCAGAGAAACATGGCGTTTAAAGCATAGTCGATGCCAAAGGCGCCCTGGGGGGTGAACTGGCCGACAAGAACGCCTGCAGTGGTGGCCCCAATCCAGGTCAGATTTGGCAGTTGGTTGGCGGTGAGCGCAGACCAGCGACTCCATCCCCCCTTGCTGAACCGGGCCATGTTCAGGGCAAAGCTCTCATCGGTGATGCCGTAGGCAAAGAGAACGAGAAAACGGCGATCAACCCCCTGCAGATGAACAGCCAAAGCTGATCCCATAAGGGCGTGGCGCAGGTTGACCATGAGAGTGGTGAAGACAATGGCTGGAAAAGAAGCACCGCTTGCCAGCATGGCCACGCAGATAAACTGCGCAGAGCCGGCAAACACAAGAATGGACATCATGGCCATGGCCCACCAGGGAAGCCCCGTCTGCTGTGCAAGTACACCAAGGGCTAGGCCGATGGGGAAATATCCCAGGCAGATTGGCCAGGCGGCTGCCAGGCCATGACGAAAAAGTGTGCTTGGCGGGAGAGGGGCCATCTTACTGCTTTACCTTGTCCTGTTTTAAAATTTTTGCTAGTGATGAAAAGTTTTTACGGCTGCCCCGAGAAGCCAACCTCTGAAGTGTAACTGACCCACAACGTCGCTCCCTCAAGAAAGCAGAGGAGACGACAACCTCTTTCTATACGATACGATGGTTCCCTCACACAATTTTTTTTCGTTGGCCCTTATGGCTCGCTACCAACTGGAGTTTATCCTGTGAGTCGTCTCTGGAATATTGCTGATCTGATCGACTTGCACTTTTTTTGTCGACTTGACGAGGAGGTGCAGACAAAGGAAGGGGAGGCTGCCCTTGCCAAACGTGATCGGGTTATCTATCTGACGAAAATCCAGCCACAGCTCCGGAAGCACGAGGAAATTTCGCCCCAGGTGCTGGTACGTCGTTGGCTTGCCATTCGCCGCCTGCAGTTTCGTCGAAAAAAAGGCGGTGAGGGGGAGCCTTTGCCAGGTAGTCTCTGGCAGGAACTCTCGATCCTGGCCCGAACATTGGTAGTTGTGATCGGTCTTCTCATGGGGGCCGGTGCCGCCGGATCCCTGTTGCTCTATTCCGGTACCACGCCGCTGAATGTGTCGCTGTACTTTGGTCTGTTCGTGGTTGCACAGTTGGTTATGGTGCTGGTGCAGGCCTGTTTGTTGCTTTACCGTTTTGTGCGTCGTCTGCCTCTGGAGGCAACAAGCTTGTACATGCTCCTGGGACGTGCCATGGTTCGTTTTATGGAGCGAACACGACGTCGAGTCCACAGACGTCTGTCTGGAAAGCAGCGCCTTGATCTTGCCGCCCTGATCGGTGGGATAGGGCAGCGACGTGAACTGGGGGTACTGCTTGTCTGGCCGGCTTTTATCCTGGTGCAACTGGGAGGCATTGGCTTTAATCTGGGCGTGTTGGGTGCAACACTGTCCAAGGTGATCTTCTCAGACATGGCCTTTGCCTGGCAGTCAAGTCTTCAGCTCTCGCCGGAGTTGGTCGCTAAGGTGGTCCACTGGATCGCGCTGCCCTGGTCCTGGTATCTCCCCCAGGCCGTTCCCAGTCTGGCAGAAATTCAGGGCAGTCAGATGATTCTCAAAGAGGGCATCAGTCAGTTGTCTTCTGCGAATTTGGTTGCCTGGTGGCCTTTTCTTTGTTGCAGTGTTGCCCTGTATGGTTTGCTACCCCGTTTTCTGCTGCTGCTCATCGGTTCGGTACGACAACGCCAGGCCCTGGAAGGGCTTAATTTTTCTTCGCTCAACTTTCGCCCCCTTTTGCGGCGCATGACAGCACCCCGTGTAGACACAGGCGGTGTGCAGCCCCCAAAGCCCGCTTCGCAGAAAAAACGTTTCACCCCGGAAACAATCTCGGTGCAGCCAGACCCAGCCGATAGTGAAATCTCCTCGTCTCAAGCGCCTCAACAGGAAGACGAAGATACGGTGCTGGAGAAACCTCTGGAATCTTCGTTTGCAGAGGGTGTTTTGACTCAAGACTCGGGCATGCAGGAGCAGGGGGTTGTTATAATTCCCGATGAGCTCTACGAGGAGTGTCCTCTGGAAGAACTGCGTCTGCAGCTTGCACAGATACAGCCGCATTTGAAGATGCGCCTGCAGGGCTATGACGAGACCGAGCCTGTGGCCTCGCTGAACCTTGATCCAGCCAGGTTTGATGAACTTTTTGTTCTTTTTGAAGCCTGGCAGCCCCCATTGAAGGAAACAGAAAATTGTATTCGCGGACTGCGTCTGCTCCTGGGCCGCGAATTCCCCATCACCATTCTCCTTATCGGTAAACCCGCCTCGCAGACCATGCTCACCTCTGTGGATGCCAACCAGCTTGGTATCTGGCAGATGAAAATGCAGGCCTTGGGAGATGGGAATCTTGCTGTGCAACCTCTGATACTGCCATGAAATCGACCACCGTTGAATTTGCCATTATCGGTCATCCTAACGAGGGGAAATCCTCGGTTCTTTCCACCCTGGCGGAGGATGATTCCGTTCGCGTGAGCGCCATCCCCGGTGAAACAGTCGTCTGCCAGTCTTTTCCGGTACGTATTGATGGCCGTGAAATTATCCGCTTCACCGATACTCCCGGATTCCAAAATCCCCGTCAGGCTCTGGCCTGGTTTCAGGAATATGAGGGGCCGGAGGAGGCAATGCTCAGCGCCTTTATAGAGGCACACGAGGATGACCCGGATTTTCACGACGACTGTGAACTCTTTCGTCCTCTGATCGATGGAGCCGGTGTCATTTTTGTGGTGGATGGTTCGCGTCCCCTGCGTAAGGTTGATCGGGCGGAGATGGAGATACTGCGCCTGAGTGGTGCCCCTCGTATGGCCGTGATCAACTCCAAAGAAGACGATTCGGAGTATCTGGCGAAATGGCAAAGTGAGTTTCGTAAACACTTTAATGCTGTTCGTGTGTTTAATTCATGCCGAGCCAATTACCGGCAAAGAATTGAATTGCTCGAGAGCCTGAAATCCATTGATCAGGAATTGGAACCTGTCCTGCGCCAGGTTGTGGAAGCCTTTCAGGAAGACTGGGAGATCCGGAGTCAGCGGACCGCAGCCATCCTCACGGATTGTCTGCAGGATATTCTCAGTTACCGCCGCGCTGTCTCCTGTAAACCTGAAGATGAAGAGCATAAGCGCAGGGAGTTGCACAGCGATTATACCGCGTATGTCAGCCAGCGGGAGCGAGAGGCCCAGCAGGATATGCGCGGGTTGTTCAAACACAATATCTTTAACCTGAAACTGCCGCCGCAGTCGATTCTTGAGGCGGACCTTTTCAGTGATCGCACTTGGAAGTTTCTCGGGCTCACCGACCGGCAGGTGATCCTTGCCGGAGCCCTTGGTGGGGCTGCCTTGGGAGTGGGGATTGATGCGGCCACCGTTGGTATCTCCTTTGGGATTTTTTCCGCTATTGGTGGTCTGATCGGGGCCGGGGCAACGGCCCTGAAAGGCAAAGATCTACTGGCGGGGTCCCGCGTGCTCGGGGTGAAGATGGGCGGAGAACTCCTCCAGGTGGGGCCAGTCAATAATATACAGCTGCTTTACATTCTTCTCGATCGTGGTCTGCTGTTTTACTCCCATGTGATCAACTGGGCACATGGCCGTCGCGATTATGGGCAGACAAGTCAAATGATGCTGGATTCAGGCAGTGGTAAGGCGGGGTTCACCAGCCTCTGGAGCCGTGAGGAGCGGGCGGTTTGTGACCGGTTTTTTCGTGCCATTTTGAAAGGCAATGAAGGCGAGATTGAAGAGAGTTCGGTGGACCTTCAGGATCTGTTGCGCGAGCAGTTTATAAAGATAGCCGAAGACCGGGTGGGAACAAAAGGCCAACCACTTCTTCCCGAACAATCGGACTTGTAAAGAGGGGAAAAGATCATTTTTAGGGCTCAGGCCGGTAATTCCGACCGGGGCTTTTTTTTTACCCTGAAATTGGGGCAGCGGCCTTTTCCCTGTTTGTTTCTGGCCTGGGCCTCGGCGGGGGAGGAGGGCATTGTGGTCACACAATCTCGCACTGGAGTGCTGGCATCATTTCTCTTCCGTGCTTACGGTGGTGTTTGGAATATCTCTGTTTTTCCCTACCAATAGTCATTTGCTGTCTTCGTCAATTGCGATAGAATATATCTGATTTCATTTCGCTCGAATCGTCGTCCACAGGAGGTTGTATGAATAGACAAACAGAAGCCTCGATCGACAATCACGCCTACTCATCCATCTTTCAGGGTACAGGGGTGGAAGAGTTTAAAAAATGTATCCAGCATCACCTGATGAGTTTTCAGGGCCGCGATCCGGAACGGGCGGGGAACCCTGATGTCTACCGCGCACTTTCCTATGCGCTGCGCGACGTACTCATGGAAAAATGGATCAAGACCCAAAAGACCTTCTATGCCGAGAAGATGAAGCGGGTCTATTACCTCTCGCTTGAGTTTCTGGTGGGCCGCTCGCTCGGCAACGCCATTATCAACATGGGGCTCATGGATGAGGTTACCCAGGCCTTGGAACAACTTGGCTATGACCTGGAAACCCTGCGGGACTGTGAGGAGGATGCAGCCCTAGGCAACGGTGGTCTGGGACGGTTGGCCTCCTGTTTCATGGATTCCATCGCCACCATGAAGATACCCGCCTATGGATATGGTATCCGCTATGATTTTGGATTGTTTCATCAAAAGATAGTTGATGGCTATCAGGTAGAGACACCCGACTCCTGGCTGCGCCTGGGCTCCCCCTGGATGTATGAGCGAACCAGCTTTATGTATCCGGTGAAGTTTTATGGGCATGTCACCTCCACCACCGATGAGCATGGCCGTTACCGTGCCCGCTGGGTCGACACAGAGATCGTCATGGCCATGGCCTGTGATATGCTCGTGCCGGGTTTTGGCAACGACCATGTAATCAATATGCGCCTCTGGCGGGCCAAGGCCTCACGCGAGCTGGACCTGCGTTTTTTCAACGTAGGGGATTACATCAACGCCGTTGAGGGGAAGGTCAAGTCGGAAACCATCTCCAAAGTGCTGTATCCCAGTGATGATATCAGTGAAGGCCAGGAGTTACGCCTGAAACAGCAGTACTTTTTCGTTGCCGCCACCTTTCAGGATATCCTGCGCCGTTATCGGAAAGAAAACGAAACCTTTCACGATTTTCCCAATCAGGTTGCCGTCCAGCTCAATGATACCCACCCGGCCATTGCCATCCCTGAGTTGATGCGGGTGTTGATGGATTACGAAGGCTTGGGCTGGGAGCAGGCCTGGGATATCTGCGTTCGCACCTTTGCTTACACCAACCATACCCTCATGCCCGAGGCTCTGGAGACCTGGCCGGTTGATATGCTGGGCCATGTTCTGCCACGCCATTTGGAGATAATTTTTGAGATTAATCGCCGTTTCTTGGAAGAGGTGGCCAGGGCCTATCCAGGAAATGCCCGAAAAATTGAGGAAATGTCACTGATCGCCGAAGGGCCGATTCGCCGGGTCCGCATGGCCAATCTAGCGATTGTGGGCAGTCATTCGGTGAACGGTGTGGCTGCGCTGCATACCGAACTCTTGAAAAATAATCTCTTTCGCAACTTCCACGAGATGTATCCCCAGCGGATTAATTCAAAAACCAATGGCATCACCCCAAGGCGTTGGTTGCTAAAAAGTAACCCCGGTCTTGCCGAACTGATTAGCGATAAGATCGGTCATGACTGGGTGGTGGACTTGGACCGGTTGCGCGAGCTGGAAAAATGGGTGGATGATGCCGATTTCAGACGTCGCTGGCAGGAGGTGAAGCTGGTCAATAAACAGTGGCTGGCCAAGATCATCAGGAACAACTGCAAGGTAACGGTGAATCCCGACACCATGTTTGACATTCAGGTGAAACGGATTCATGAGTACAAACGGCAGCTGCTCAACGTGCTTCATGTGATTCATCTTTATCAACGCATCATTACCCAACCCGAGGAAACGGTTATACCTCGGACGGTTATCTTTGCCGGAAAGGCAGCGCCCTCGTATCACAAGGCCAAGTTAATCATTAAGCTGATTACCTCGGTCGCCTCGGTGATCAATCACGACCCACGGGTAGGGGATAAACTCAAGGTCGCCTTTATTCCCAATTACTGTGTATCCCTGGCGGAACGCATCATGCCAGCTGCCGATCTTTCGGAGCAGATCTCCACCGCTGGAACTGAAGCTTCCGGGACGGGCAATATGAAGTTTGCCCTGAACGGGGCGCTCACTATCGGCACCCTTGATGGGGCCAATATTGAAATTCGTGAAGAAGTGGGCGAGGAGAATATTTTTATTTTTGGGATGACCGCCGAGGAGGCTGAGTACGAGAAAAAATGCAAATCTCGCAAGCCCTGGCAGATCTATGAACAAAATGAAGAGGTGCGTGCAATTATTGATACCATCCGAAATGGCGCCTTTAGCCACGGCAACAGTGAGCTGTTTCAGCCGCTTGTTGAGGATCTTATGAGTGAGAACGACCCCTACCTGCTGCTTCTTGACCTGGAGGCCTATCTCCAGTGCCAGAAAACGGTGGGCCAGGTTTATGCCGATGAGAAGACCTGGGTGAAACGTTCCATTTTAAATGTGGCTCGCATGGGCAAGTTTTCCAGCGATCGAACGATCAAAGAGTATGCTGAGGAGATCTGGGGCGTACACGTAGGCCCTGAAAAATAAACCTGAACAAGGTTTGATGCTCACCTGAACCTGTGCGTGGCAGGTTCAGGGGAATCTTGAATAATTGCTTTTTCTGCCAATCCCGCGGAGTCTGGCGCTTACCTCGTCATGCTTAAAATTTTATCCTCGGAGGTAAGCGAAGACTCCGATATCATGTATATGCCTGCGGTAAAATTTTGCGCAATCCTCGGAGTCTACGCTTACCTGGCCTTGATTGAAAAATCTAATTATTCAAGACACCCTCAGGTTATTTTTTTATGAACCATTGACCGTAGTGTTTAAGCTCGGCAATGGATTCCCGTATATCTTCCTGCGCCAGGTGGCGGCATGCTTTGGTGAATTGAGGAAGGTCAGGAGCCCAGCGTACAGCGAGCTCTTTCAGCGTGGAAACATCGATGTTGCGGTAATGAAAATAAGCCTCAAGTTCTGGCATATAACGAACCAGAAATCGGCGATCATGCCAGACAGAGTTGCCGCACATGGGAGAAACACGGTGGTCTACCCATGCCTGGATAAAGGCCAGGGATTCCTTTTCAGCTCGGCGGCAGTCGTACGTACTTTGCCGCACCCGTTCAATGAGCCCAGATTCCCGGTGCTGTTTTTTGTTCCACATATCCATGGCCCCCAGCACCTCCTCTGGCTGATGAATGGCAATCACCGGGCCTTCGGCAAGGATCTCCAGCTGCGAATCGGTAACTACCGTCGCCACTTCAAGAATTCTGTCGGAGAGGGGATTGAGCCCGGTCATTTCCAGGTCAATCCAGATAAGGTTACTGTTTTCCAACGTCGGCTCCCTTGGTTAGCCCAGATTTTTCATGAACATTGTGTTGAAATTCGGGTTAGCCGTCATCTTGCATCGCTTCTTCCTATACTGGACCACAGCTTGTGGCCCAGTTCAACGTTTTTTGCCTGATTTCGTTTCGAGTTCGAGATATGTCCGCCCTGCCAGTGATGCCAAACAGGGGAAAGGGGATGCACCATAGGCCCGGAAATCCCGGTTCAGGACTGAATGCGGCCAGCGCTGCCAAGGACGGCCCTATTTTTATGCATCACCATGGTGATTAACTCATCTCGTGCAGGGCCGAGGTATTTTCTGGGGTCAAATTCTGCTGGTTTTTCAGCAAAGACCTGGCGAATGATCGCAGTCATAGCCAGACGGCCGTCGCTATCAATATTGACCTTGCAGACAGCAGAGGCTGCCGCTTTTCGCAGTTGCTCTTCGGGAATACCGGCGGTGTTGTCCATCTGACCACCAAACTGATTAATCAGCGCCACATGCGACTGGGTCACCGAAGAGGCTCCATGGAGAACGATGGGAAAACCAGGTACCCGTTTTTCAATTTCCTCGAGAATGTCAAAACGGAGGGGAGGTGGTTCTTCACCCGGTTTAAGCTTAAACTTGTAGGCACCATGAGAGGTACCTATGGAGATGGCGAGCGAATCGACACCGGTTTGTTCCAGGAATCGCTCTACTTCTTCCGGGCGGGTGTACGAAGAGTGCTCGGCGCTCACTTCATCCTCAATCCCGGCTAGGACCCCCAACTCGGCCTCCACTGTGACCTCGTGGTCATGGGCGTATTCCACTACCTGCCGGGTCATGGCTGCATTTTCTTCAAACGAGTGATGTGAAGCATCAATCATCACCGAGGAAAAGCCCGAGTCAATGCATTCCTTGGCCAGCTCAAAGCTGCTACCGTGGTCCAAGTGGAGGGCGATGGGGACTGCAAGTCCCTCTTCCTGAGCAAGGTCCACAGCCGCTGCGGCCATGTGAGGGAGAAAAGCGGTGCCAATGTATTTGCGAGCACTGCCTGAGACCTGGAGAATAACCGGTGATGCAGATTTTGCACAACCTGTAACAATGGCTTGGAGCTGTTCCATATTGTTGAAGTTATAGGCAGGTACGGCAAACTGCTCGTCCATGGCCTGGAGGAACATGGCTTTGGTGTTTACCAGTCCGAGTTCTGTATAGTGAATTTTTTTCATGCCTTACTCCTTTAAAAGAGGGGAAGCTTGATAGAAAATAAAATAACGGAGCTTGAAATGAAGGATTAAGAAAGAAATGCGCACGAATACAAGGCGAAAAGGATCAGCCCCCTAAAGCAAAGGAGCAATCACATAAATAAAATATCATACTAGGAGTATGTAATGTTCATCATAAGAAGGGCAAGGAAAATCAGGCTTGTGAAGAATTTCCTTGATCATTTGCTAGTCTCAAAAGAGGATAGAGCAAAGATGAAATTATTATTTATAGGAGCACCCCATGGCTAAGACTCCCGTGCAAACTGATAAAGCCCCCGCAGCAGTTGGCCCCTATTCGCAGGCTGTAGCTATTGACGGCTTGCTTTTTACCTCTGGGGTTATACCAATTGATCCTCAGACTGGGACTATTCCGCAGGCGGATATCGCGACCCATACCCATCAGGTGTTAAAAAACCTGTCCGCTGTTGCCCAGGCAGGAGGAACGGCTCTCTCACATGCGGTAAAGGTCACAGTGTTTTTGACGGATATGACCAGTTTTCAAGAGGTCAATGCAGTCTACTCAACATATTTTGAAGAGCCCTATCCGGCTCGCAGTGCTATCGGTGTTGCCGCCTTGCCTCTAGGGGCAGCCCTTGAGATAGAGGCGGTTTTTGAGCTTAAATCGTAAGCAGTTACAGCCAGTCTACAAAAAAACCGCCTTCCAGAGTGTGGAAGGCGGTTCTTGCGCTGAAGGGGGAGGGATTTAGCCCTCTACCACCTCAATGCCTTCGAGTTTCCAGCTTTCGGTGCGGACCGGGCGGGCCCAGGTCCATTTCTCGGCAAACTTGACTGGTTCGGTCATATTGCCTTCAATCAGGTTACCACTCTTATCATCGACCGTGTAGTCGAGCAGGTTGGCTGTAAAGAGCACGGTGACAAAGTCCTCTCCGTTCTGGCTGCCCGCCTCGACAATTTCAACGCGACGAATGGCAATGGATTCGAGTTTGTTAATCTGGCCCTTGGCTTTCATCTCGGCAAAATGGCCCTCATACTCCGAGGCCAACTGGCTGCCAAGTAAATGACGGAACGTGTCGATTTCCCGACGCATCCATCCCGCCTGAATTTTGAAGAAGACATCTGAGGCCACCTCGAGAAAATGGTTTTCATCAAATCCGGGATCAGTCTGGCGGATTTCAGCCATCCCTTCTTCGGCAGTCATGGGCCCTGGTGCCGGGGGGACGGGGGGAACCGGCGGGACAGAGCTGCCGCCCATAGAGTTGCCTCCGCCCTGAAACATGGAGTTGGGTGGAGGCTGGTAGCCCGAGGAGCTTGAGGACGTTGGCCTGTTGACAAAGCGTTTGTAGAGGAAATAGCCGATCACGCCTAAAATGATAAGCGGGAGAATGCCCATACCGCTGCCGCCAGCTCCAAACATACTGCCAAAGAGCAGTCCGCCCAAGGCACCTCCGAGCAGTCCGCCCATGAGACCGCGGCCGAAACTGCCGGATCGGTTGGTGCGTTGATTGTAGTTTTGGCTGGGGGTAGATTTTGGGGTTGAGCGATACGTGGGTTTGCTGAACGAGCGTCCTCCGGACCGGGATCGCGCATCCGCATGGTCCGGCACCACAGCTGCGCCTACCAGGGTCAGGGCCATAAAGATGGCCATAAAGGGGAGACTACGTTTGAGTAATGCAAGCATTTTTAGGTATCCATAGCTACATTGTTGGTTAAACAGCTCCGGCATTCCAGCACGGCACTGCATTGTCACGATTGTTGATTGTTGGCAGGGAAGTCTCAAGCCTTTTTGCAATGGGCTATAAAAACGACAATTTTGTCTAGGGTAAGAATTTTCCCCTCGTTGTCAAGCAAATCCGTTCTTCAACCAGTCTCTGGTGTTTGATTGTTCATGATTTTTCCTACGCAGCAAAGTCCGGAACAATTACATCTCCTTGCTCAGGGAGAAAGAGGTGACTTGGAAGCGTTGATCCTTGTTTTGGAGGCGCGCTCTATAGCCTATATACTGGATTCCGAGCAACAACTCCTCTGGGTTGACAGGTTGCAGGCTGCAGAGGCTGAGAAGCAAATCAGGCTGTACCAGGATGAAAACCAAAATTGGCCTCCTGCCCCAAAAAAAGTTGAGCAGCATCCCCTGATGCCACCCACTGTTTTGCTCATGGGAGGGCTGGCGATTTTTTATGTATTCACCGGGGAGTGGAAAAACCAGTCTCCCTGGTTTGTGCATGGGGCGGTGGATGCAACGGCCGTCCGCCAGGGGGAGTGGTGGCGCCTGGTCACCGGACTCACCCTGCATGCCGATGCAAGGCACCTGCTGGGGAATTGTCTTTTAGGTGGGGTGCTGGTGCACCTGTTAAGCCGTGTCATTGGCTATGGTCTGGCCTGGATGTTGTTGATTGCCTGCGGCGTGGCCGGCAATTGGTGCAACGTGATATTGCGTCAGTCTGCACACCTGTCCGTGGGCTTTTCTACAGCGGTTTTTGCCGTGGTTGGCCTGCTCTCTGGCCTGCGGATGTTTCAAAAAAAGAAATCGTTGTGGCGTGATGTCCTCCTGCCGTTTGGGGCAGGGCTGTCTCTGCTTGCCCTGCTGGGAACAGAGGGCGAGCGAACCGACCTTGGTGCTCATTTTTTTGGTTTTTTGGTCGGTGTTGTCGCTGGGATTATTTCCGGTGGAACCCCACTTGTCCGCTGGTGCCGGCCTAAATCTCGGCAGCGGTTTTTTTTGGTAACATCCCTGTCTCTGGTTGTCCTAGCCTGGTGGTGCGCATTTTATCCGCCCGAATTTTTCCTGAACGTCTTGTCTTGATTGCTGGGCTAAGTAGGGCAAGAAAAGAGGCAATTCTCGTTGATCTGCTTAAAAAACGGAATCATTTTCCGATCTTGTTTGACGATTATCCGGGAAATGCATAAGGTAGTCACCACTGTATAAGGGGAAGATGCTCTGATCCGTATGGTCTTCCTGTTTCTTTCCTTCCCATAAAAACATACCCTAACTGGAGCTGTTTTCATGCCAATGAATGAACAACCCCCCTGGGGCCAGAAGAAGAAACCCTCTGGACCGGAGGATATTCTAGCCGCCCTTTTGCAAAAAATTCGAGACTCCTTTGCTGGAAAAGAGGATGAGGAAGGCCAGGGAGGAGGCACGCAACCACCAGGGCAGCCGAGCAGTTTTTTTGCCGGATTCAGTAAGCTTTTGGCCGTAGCTCTGGCCGTTATCCTTCTTCAGGGTGCCTTTTCAAGCTTTTTCACCATTAAGCCCGGTGAAGTCGGTATTGTTCTGCGGTTTGGTCAATACGTGCGAACCACCCAGCCCGGACTGCATTTCAAGATTCCATACCTGGAAGAGTTGACCAAGGTGGATGTGGAGAACGTACGCAAGGAGGAGTTTGGCTTTCGTACTCGTTCCCCAGGGTTTCGTGCCTCCTTTGACCGCAAGGGCTATGACATGGAATCCCTGATGCTGACCGGCGACAAGGACGTTATTGAGGTCGCCTGGATTGTCCAGTACAAGGTCAATGATCCTGTGAAATTCCTTTTTGAAGTACGGGATGTCGCCCAGGCTGTTCGTGATGCCTCCGAGACCGTCACGCGCCGCATCGTCGGGAATATGGATTTTGACTACGTGCTCAGTAATCGTGAGATTCTGGCTGCCAATGCCAAACGTGAGTTGCAGGATCAGATGGACCGACTCAACTGTGGCATCGTTATCGTGACCTTGCAGCTGCTTGATATCAACCCGCCGGAACCGGTGAAGCCAGCTTTTAATGAGGTTAATGTTGCCGATCAGGATATGAAACGTCTGGTGAACGAGGCCGAGGAAACCTATAACAAGGTCATCCCCAAGGCCCGAGGTAAGGCAAAACAAATTGTTGAAGCTGCGAAAGGCTATGCCGCTGAACGGATCAATCGGGCCAATGGTGAGACCAATCGGTTTAACTCCATTGTCAAAGAATATCTTTTGGCCAAAGAGGTGACGCGCCAACGTATGTATCTGGAGACCATGGAAGATATTCTCCCTCAGGTAGAGCATCTGTATATTCTTGATCAAAGTCAGCAGAATCTTTTGCCGCTTTTTGATCTGACCAAGAGGCCTCCGTTTTCTTCGACTGGTACCGCGAAATAATGAGGCGAGTAGATACAGCAAACATCCGTTTTCTCTAAGAGACTAAGAGCTATGACAAAGATTTTACAGATTTTTGCAGCAATACTTCTCATTGCGGTTGGTGTGACCGTATGGGATGGTTTTTTTATCGTACCCGAAGGGAAACAGGCGGTCATCACCCAGTTTGGTGCGCCTGTGGGGGAGCCCGTGCGCGAGGCGGGGCTTAAATTCAAAACCCCCTTTATTCAGGTGGTGCAGCTTTTTGATAAACGCGTATTGATCTGGGACGGCGATCCGAATCAGATCCCCACCAATGATAAAACCTTTATCTATATGGATAATACAGCCCGCTGGCGGATATCCAATCCGCTGCGATTCCTGCAGGCAGTGGGGACTGAAAGCCGGGCAGCCTCCCTGCTCAACGACATTATTGCCGGTTCAGTGCGTGACTTGGTGAATAAAAACAACCTGATTGAGATTATTCGCAGCTCGGATTGGTCGCCGGATTATATGGTGGCTGAGATGCAATCGCGGGATAACCTCGGGCCCCCCAAGGTTGGCCGTGATCAGATCAGTGAGCTGGTTCTGCAGGCGGCCTCCAAGATCACTCCCCAGTACGGCATTGAACTCTTGGATGTCATGTTTAAGCGGGTCAACTACATCGAGTCGGTACGGTTGAAAGTGTATGACCGAATGATATCCGAGCGAAAAAGAATCGCTGCGGAGAAACGTTCCACCGGCGAGGGGCGTAAAGCCGAGATCTTAGGGCGTGTTGATCGTGAGTTGCAGGAGATTACGTCGAAGGCCGATCGAGAGGCAACCGAGATTCGTGGTAAAGCCGATGCTGAGGCGGCCAGGGTCTATGCGGGGAGCTACTCGCTTCACCCCGAATTTTATGCCTTCCTCAAGAGCCTGGAGAGTTATAAGAAGATACTGGCGGGGAACACCTCCATGGTACTCAACACCGATGCGGACCTGTTGCGTTATCTCAAGCAGTCGACGGACCCCATAAGCAGCACGAAGTAGTTCGTGCTGCTAGATTTACGTTTTTTTAATCAAGGAACACGCCCGGTCCTTCATCGGCAAAGGCCGGGCGCTGTTCCGGTGAGTAGGGGATTCGCCCCCGCTCTTCTAAAAGTACTTCAAACTGGGTGAGTTCCGCCTCTGTGGTGAGCGCATCCAGTCCTAGTTTTTCAAAACGACAATCACAGTGCACCAGTTGTCCGCCACACCAGGGACAGATCTCCACCGGACAACCCAGTTCATGGTTTTCGCCGTTTTCGGCATGACAGGCCGGGCAGATTTCCGCGTCGTTTTGTAGCGGCTCATAGATGGCCAAATTCTCAAAGGGCGTGCACGCTTCCATAAAGGCTTTGACGCTTTCGTATTCAAAGAAATCAATGAGTTCTTGAACAAGAAAACCATCTTTTAAATTGCCCTGGAACTCAATCCCCTCGCTGGACACCAGGTAAAGATAGTGGTTGTGCTGGGTGTGTGCCGCCAGCAGAAAGATACCTTGGTGCCGTTTGACTAAACGGATTTCGCGGATCCAGTCTTCTCGGGCCTCAGGCAGGTAGCTGTAAAACTCGAGGAGTAGAGTCAGGCCAATACTATCATCACGGTAAATATCCAGGAGGTCTTCTGCTTCGGCGCGCGATTCCTCCGGCACGGCATAGTCCATGGCTGTGGTGATGTTTTTTCGCTGTCTTTCTAAATCATTGTGCATACGTTGTCTCTCGATCGGAAAAGCGGGGGAAATTGTCTGTGGTATAGAAAAAATGAGTACAGTGTATAGACTGTTCGGATAAAAAAGTGGGTTGCTTGAATTTTGAAAGTAAATGCGGTAAAAAGAACTGTTGGTTAATCTGTACGGACTCCAGGCACCTCTGTTGGCGTCTTTTCATTTGCCCTGTGGCACGAGCGGTTGTTGTACCGACACTCTAATGGGCCATTCCGGTCCACGCATCGTTTTTCCATCTCTTTAGGGTACTTTTAGGAAACAATCTGTTTCTGTTTGCCACTACCCACCGGAGTTCGACATAGTTCTGTAGGAGGATTTATTGAATGTCTGAAACCGATCAAAATAATACGGCCAGCCTAAAAATTGACGGTAAAACGTATGAATTATCTCTTTTAGAGGGCACAGAAGGGGATAAATCAATCGACATCCGTAATTTATTGCGTGATACCGGGTATACTGTATTTGATACCGGCTATAAAAATTCAGCCTCCTGTAGCTCAACGATCACCTATCTCGATGGCGGGCAGGGTATCCTACGCTACCGTGGTTATGCCATTGAAGATCTTGCGGAAAAATGTCTTTTTATTGAAGTTGCGTACCTGCTGCTTCATAATAAGTTGCCAAATCGTGAGGAACTCGAGGCGTTTCGGGTTATGCTGGAGCAGCAGGCGTTGATTCATGAAGACATGATTCATTTTTTTGACAACTTCCCGCCCAATGCCTCACCGATGTCAATTCTGTCTTCCATGGTGACCAGTCTTCATAACTTTTATCCGGAGATGAGTGGAGATCCCCTGGAAAATATCGATCTGACAGCGACGCGCCTGATCTCAAAAATCCGAACCATTGCTGCCTTCTCGTTTAAAAAATCAATTGGCCAGCCGCTGGTGTACCCGCGTAATGATTTGTCCTACTGCGGTAACTTCCTCAACATGATGTTCGATACACCGGTGCGTCCGTATATAGTTCTGCCTGAGGTGGTTGCTGCTTTGAACAAACTGCTTATCCTGCATGCCGATCATGAGCAAAACTGCTCGACCTCGGCGGTACGTCTGGTGGGCAGTGCCGGCGGCAATCTCTATGCTTCTATTTCTGCAGGAATCAACGCCCTTTGGGGACCGTTGCACGGAGGCGCCAACGAGGCGGTTATTGAAATGTTGGAGGCGATCCACGCGGATAACAACGATTATAAGAAGTACATCGCCAAAGCCAAGGATAAAAATGATCCGTTTAGGCTTTCCGGTTTTGGTCATCGGGTCTATAAAACCTATGATCCTCGCGGGGAGATTATCAAGGCGGCCTGCGATGGTATCCTGGATGTCCTAAACGTGAAGGATCCGTTGCTGGAAATTGCTCGTAATCTTGAAGACATTGTCTTGACGGACGATTATTTTGTCAGTCGTCATCTCTATCCGAATATCGATTTTTACTCCGGCATCATTTACAGGGCGCTTGGCATCCCCACCAATATGTTTACAGTCATGTTTGCCCTGGGCCGTCTTCCCGGCTGGATTGCCCAATGGCGGGAAATGCGTGAAGATCAAGATACGAAAATTTGTCGCCCGCGTCAGATCTATGTTGGCGCGCCTGCCCGTAAATTTGTCCCCCTCTGTGAACGATTGTAATTAACTCGGTTACTCTCAATAAAAAAGGCCGCACCATTTTGGTGCGGCCTTTTTTATTGACGCGAATTTGCTCACTAATTCTCTAAACGGCAATTTTCGATAAAATGGCGGACAAGGGCCTGCTGTTGGTTGGAGAGCGGCCCGAATTGGAGGCAGTACCGCCTAGAGGTGAGCGTGCTGAACATAGAATGCGGTGTGGAGGTGATTTCATTGACCACGGCCACTGGTAGGTTCTGCAGATAGAGGTTGGTCTCCGGGTAAAAGAGATCCAGCTCCAGAGGAAAAGAATGTTTTGTCTGCATGGAGACAAAGCGCACTGCAAGGCCACCCTCGCTTATGTCTATGAGCCCGCCTGGCTCTGTACCGACAAACGCCAGCACATCCGGGTGGGCCGGGTGCCGCGTATGTTGTCTCCGCTCTCTACCGTTAGGCAGCTGTTTGGTATTGGTATCGACCATTTTGATGCATCAATCGCGTTCTATCTTATCGTTTACAGGCTGCAAATTGCCTGCAGTATTCTTGGACAAGCTGCCAGCGTTGCATGGGGCGTAAACGAAAATAGATCGGGCTTAACATCAGGATTCGGATGGCTTCTCTCGTACTCATAACGTTCCCTCCACGACTCAAACAGTTACTTTTATCAAAGCAAATAGTATGCCGTTTTGTTTGGGGGGGAGGGGCGTTTTTAAAGCGAAAAGGTAACCTTGTTTAGTTGGGATCTGAATCGGTGACGGCGGGGGGCACTGAATAACGTACCCTATTGATGAGACAAAGATTTTTAAACAAATTCATCTGTTGTTCAACTTCACCCGTCGTCGCTGAGATGTTCCAGCGCAGACCAGCTTCATTGTTCGTAACAGGTCGATAAAGTTGACTTTAATCGGTATGTCACAAACATGGAAGCTGAGGCCCGATGAATGTTCACGAATTGAGGTGGAAGTACGATTTCGTCTTGTCGATTTCCGTTTTTTCGGAGAATGTTCTGTCGATTTCCGTTTTTTTGCCGACAAAAAAGACGATTCTGCCTTTGCAGCTTGATCGTCGATGCTTTTTTTATTTTTATTGAGTATTTTCAAATCGTTATGGTGTTGCCCCTTTTGTTTTTTCACCGGGGGAGCTGATGCGCAGAGCAATCGGGCCCTGGAAAGTCAATCTTCTTTTTCCAGGCTCTGACTGCAACTGAGATGGACCTTAAGGGGAACCCGTAAACTCAGGGCAGACTCCATATGTTCTTTGAGCAGGTGTGTTACCTGTTCAATTTCATCGTGCGGAACTTCGAGCACAAGCTCATCATGTATCTGCAGGAGCATACGTGATTGTAATTCAAGGTGCTGGAGTTCTCGATGAATGCGTAACATAGCAAGTTTGATGATATCCGAGGCAGTTCCCTGGATTGGGGTATTGATTGCGGTGCGTTCGGCAAACTCTCGCTGCATGCGGTTGCTGCTGTTGATATCAGGTAGGGGGCGTCGTCGCCCCAATAGTGTGGTGACATACCCATCCTGTTTGGCTTGGGCGACAGCTGATTTCATAAACTCCTTAATTCCGGAAAAATGAGCGAAGTAACGATCGATAAAGGTCTGTGCCTCTTTGCGACTGATCTCGAGTTGAGTGGAGAGGCCAAAGGCTGACATGCCGTAGACAATGCCGAAATTGATGGTTTTGGCAACCCGGCGCATCTCAGCAGTGACCAGTTCTGGGGCCACGAAAAAAATTTCCGCCGCTGTGCGCCGATGAATATCCTGCCCATTTTGGAACGCAGCCGTCAGTGCCGTGTCTTGGCTGTAATGGGCCATGACTCGAAGATCGATTTGCGAGTAATCCGCAGCCAGCAGTGAACAGCCAGGAGCTGCAACAAAGGCCGAGCGGATACGGCGCCCCTCTTCCGTGCGAATGGGGATATTTTGCAGGTTGGGATTGCTGGAACTCAGGCGTCCGGTTGCAGTGCCGCATTGATTAAAAGAGGTGTGAACGCGACCGGTCAGTGGGTTTTGCAGGCTCGACAGTTTATCGATATAGGTGGATTTAAGCTTTGCCAGGTTGCGGTACTGAAGAATGAGCGCTGGCAACTCGTGGTCTTTGCTGAGGCGTTCAAGTACCTTGACATCGGTTGACCAGCCGGTTTTGGTTTTGCGTCCTTTGGGCAACTGCAACCGCTCAAAGAGAATCTCGCCCAGCTGTTTGGGAGAGTTGATGTTGAATTCCGTGCCGGCGCTTGCATAGATGGATGCTTCAAAGGCTTCGAGTCGCTGGCCGAATTCCTGGGAAAGTCGCTGCAGTTGTTCGCCATCCACCAGGATACCGGTCCTCTCCATGACGTGCAGTACGGGGATCAGAGGGCCCTCCACCTCTTCCATGAGTCCCTCAAGGCTGGCGGCATCAAGCTGTGGCTGCTGGTGTTTATAGAGTTGGATCGCGGCAAACACGTCCTCACAGCTATAGTCAGCCGCCGCATCGAGCGCCACCCTGCAGAAAGCGTCGGGCTTTTTGTCTTTCTCCGTTACCTCGGCAAAGGAGGTCATCTGCAGGCCAATTTCCAGGCAGAGGTCATCTAACTTGTAAGAGCGCCGATCGGGTTCAAGCAGCCAGGCTCCTATCATGGTGTCGTACAAGGGGCTGGAAAGCTGGATTCCGCCATTGTGGGGGGCGGCAAGGACTGCCAGGTCAAATTTAAGGTTGTGGCCGATTTTAAGCGCCGAAGAGGTGCTCAAAACGGGACCAAGCGTAGCGACGATCTCTTCCCTGCTCAGCTGAGCAGCAACACGTTCCCCTGCTTCTGTACGGTGGCCGCAGGGAATGTACCAGGCCGCACCGTCATCGGTTGCAATCGATATACCCACCAGGTTGGCACACAGGGTGTCGAGTGAGTCGGTTTCCGTGTCCAGGGCAAACAGAGCAACGTCCGCAAGCCGTTCTGCAAGCGTTGCCAGGCTATCTTTGTCTTGGACCAGTTGAAAATCGGAAGTGTCCACCTTGCTGGCGGTGTTTTCCTCCTGCAACAGTGAATGGAATTCAAGCTCGGTGAGCAGCTCGCGTAAACGGACCCCATCTGGTTCCTGATAAAGGTAGTGATGGATATCCTCCGGGACGGCGACGGATTCGTTGAGTCGAACCAGGTCGCGGGAGAGGAAGGCCTGCTCTTTATTGTCGAGAACACGTTGGTTGGTCTTGGTTTTTTTGAGTTGATCGGCCACCGCATACAATCCTTCCAGATTTGTATACTCGCTGATAAATTTTTGAGCGGTCTTGGGACCAACCCCCGGAACGCCGGGAATATTATCTGCACTGTCTCCCGTAAGGGCAAAATAATCCAGCAGCTCGGATGGTGGGAGACCATATTTCTCCTGCACAGCGGCCTCATCCATCAATCGGTTGTTCATCGGGTCCCAAAGGCTGACATTGGGAGCCACCAGCTGAAGAAGATCTTTGTCGCCTGAGACAATGACCACCTTGTACCCCTGATCAACCATCTTTTTGGTGGCAGAGGCAATCATGTCATCGGCTTCCTGGTCATCATCCTCCAGGTTGGCAATGCGGTAGGCTTCCACAAGTTTACGAATATAAGGAATCTGTGCAGCCAGATCCTCGGGCATGGGGGGGCGGTTGGCTTTGTACTGCTCGTAGAGGCGGTGACGAAAAACAGGGCCTCTGGTGTCAAAGGCAATGGCCAGGTACTTGGGATTACGCTCATTGATCAGCCGCCGCAGGATAGAGATGAAGCCAAAGACCGCATGCGTGGGTAAGCCCTGTGAGTTAGAAAGAGGCTTAATGGCATGGTAGGCTCGGTAAATATAGGCGCTTCCGTCGATCAGGTAAAGTTCTGGCTGGGTCATGGGCGTGATGGGCTAATGGGTCTGGATGGGTAAGGGGAGGCACCAGTGGCGACTGCCACGGATTGCCGCAAGAATCTCCCTGTCTTTGTACACACTGCTGAAGGCCAGACCAAGGAGAATTTTCATAAGAAAGGATCGTAAGCCTACAGGAGAGAAAGAAAGGGAGCAAAAAGCATAAAAAAAACCCTGCCCGCAGGCAGGGTCGTGGGGGAGGTAAGCGCTGTGGCTCAGCTCTCAGGGAATTCGCCTGGGATCAGGCGGCTCCAAGCCGCACCCAGGTCGCCTGGAGTCCTTTATCCCCCTCTTCCATGGAAAAAAGTACGTTATCCCCTTCGGTGAGATCATCCAGAGCAACGTCTTTGAGTGAGTTCGCATGGAAAAAAACATCAAGCTGATCATGGGTAACGATAAAACCATAGGATTCAGCCGGGACAATTTTGCGAACAGTTCCCGAACTCTGCCCGTTAACGATCGCTGATGCAATTTTATCTGATTTATGTTTTTGTTTCTTTTTGACTATTTCTTTGAGTTGTTTATTTAAAACGTCAAAAGATTCGGTCAGCAGGCTGCGGACATTTTCACCCCAGCGCTTGACTGCGACCGTATCGTTGGGCACTGAAGCAACCAGACGGATCTCATGACCCCCTTCTTTATACCCCGGTGTTGCTTCAATAGTAACGCGTAAATGGAGGACGAAATTCGCATAATGGCGGATGAGCCGATTTCGCTCTTCCTCAATCTTTTCCTGCCAGCTCTTTCGTATGTCAAGATTTTTGGCCTCGATTTTCAATTCCATATACATCCTCCGATGTGAACGGCGGCAGCGACCCTATGCCGCTCCCTAGTGAAACAGGCAGCGATTTCCTGGGAGGTTTTTCGGATTAATGCTCTGCCTGCGCAATCCGATAGCGTTGGGTTGGGGAAAACGTGAGCAGGGGGCTCACTGAGATACTGTTGGGGAAAGGAAACCGCTTGGACATGACTTAATTATAGGCATTGCCCGAATGGGAAATCAAGGGGGGCAGGGTATTTCTTCCTGTAAAATTTAAGGAGAGAGTAAGGTAATGGTATGAATACGCAAGAGAAAATAGGTGTTTTACTGTTGAATCTTGGTGGTCCGGAGCGGCCAGAGGATGTGCGTCCTTTTTTGCTGAATTTGTTTTCTGATCGTGACATTATTCGGCTCGGTCCCCCCTTCATGCAAAAAATCATTGCCCGTATCATTGCCACCCGCCGGGCTCCAAAAAGCAGGGCCAACTATGCAAAAATAGGTGGGGGATCGCCGATTCGGGCCAAAACAGAAGAGCAGGCACGTGCTCTTGAGGATGCGCTTACCCCAGCTGGATCGTTTATTGTCCGATCCTGTATGCGCTATTGGCACCCCTTTGCAGGCGAGGCACTTGCACAAATGCGTGAGGCTGGTGTCGACCGGTTGATAGCGCTTCCCCTGTATCCCCATTATTCCATCGCTACCACCGGTTCATCTGTGACGGATCTCAAGGCGCAGATGAACCGAATGCAGCTGCAGCTTCCACTTGAGGTGATTGAGGCCTGGCCGGAGCAAACGGAGTTTATTGCTGCCCTGGCCACCCGCATTACAGAGGGGATTGCATCCTTTGCCGGTGCAGAAGTCGAACTCGTGTATTCGGCCCACAGTCTGCCTGTTCAGTTTATTGAAGAGGGGGATCCTTATGTGGAACATCTAAAGCAGACTATCGCAGCTCTTGAGGCACAAACCAAGGTGCAGGGAAGGTTATGCTACCAGAGCCGCAGTGGCCCCGTTCAATGGCTTGGTCCAGCCCTGCCTGAGGTTATTGAGGCTATTGCAACGCAGGGAGGGAAGAACATCCTGGTCGTCCCCATTTCCTTTGTCTCTGATCATGTGGAGACCTTGTACGAAATCGATATTGAGTATCGACAATTGGCCGAGAATCTGGGGATGGGCTTTCGTTTGACGAGGGCTCTGAATGCGGATCCTCAATTTATTGCCTCTTTGGCCGCACTGGTTAGAGAAAAGTGTGCATAGACCGAGGGGAGAGCATTAAACATTGCTGGACGTATCCGGGGTAAAGCTCCGCATACGCACATTCATAATAATGCCGATAGCAAGCAGGTTGGTGAGCAGTGAGGAACCGCCGTAACTGAACAGGGGCAGGGGCACGCCAACCACGGGCAGAAACCCCATGATCATAAACAAATTGATCACCGCTTGCCAAAAAATGAGCATCGTACAGCCAAAGGCAAGGATAGAACCGAACTTGTCTTTGGCTGACATGGCCACATTCAGCCCCCAGACCAGCATAAAAAAATAACAGCTGAGAAAAAAGAGCGATCCAGCAAATCCCCATTCCTCCCCCCATACGGAAAAGGCGAAGTCCGTATGTCGTTCCGGTAAAAAATGAAGATGCCCTTGGGTTCCTTCCATGAACCCCTTGCCAAAGACTTTGCCACTGCCCACCGCGATCTTTGATTGCATGATCTGGTACCCATGGTTCATGGGGTCGGCTTCCGGGTTGAGAAAGGTCTCGATTCTCTTGCGTTGATAATCCTTGAGCAAAAATTTCCAGCCGATAAATGCGCAACTCAATCCTGCACCACTGAGCAGCGCCAGGGTAGACCAGCGAAGCCGGACATACAGTGTCATGGAGACAAAGATAATCGCACAGATCAATGCGGTGCCCAGATCCGGTTGCTTCAGGATCAAGACAAAGGGCAGGGCGGTTAACAAAATCGGTTTAAGTAAGTCCCGCAGCCTGTAGCCTCCGGGGACATTCATGGTGGCATAGCAGGAGGCCAGTACCAAAATGAGGATAAGTTTAGCGGGCTCCGAGGGCTGCAGGTTGAAAAAACCCAGGTCAATCCATCGCTGCGATCCGGCAATGGCCTTCACAAAAAAAAGGGTATAGGTGAGCAGGATAAGTATGATCCCGTAAAAGGCATAACCCAGCTTGGCGATACGGTGGTAATCAATCACCAGCAAAATAAAAAGCAGTGCCAACCCCACCGCATAAAAAAATCCCTGTTTGTAAAAAGTCGAGGAAGGCCCGGTATCCGTTATAAAGGTGGAGCTGTACAGGTTAGTCAAAGCCATGGAGCCCACCAGCAGCAGCATAAGCAGCATGACCCAGTCAAAATGTTGGAGAAGTCTTCGGTCAAATTGGAGCATGATCATCTCTCTTGTTATGCATGGGAGGAGGGGTTAGTGACTGAGATCTGAGGTCGCCTGTTGCTCGGCAATTTTTAAAACTTTTATCCGGTCTTCAAAGTATTTCTTTAATATTTTTGCAGCAATGGGGGCTGATGTCGAGCCACCATGGAGTCCGTGTTCAACCAGGACTGTGACCACTATTTCAGGGTTAATCGCCGGGGCAAAACAGGTAAACCAGGCGTGGTCCCGGTACTCATAGGGAATATCTTCCTCTTTGAGGTGTCGGTATTGCGCCAGACGCACCACCTGGGCTGTACCGGTTTTTCCCGCGACCAGAAGGCCAGACACGCCAAGTCGCGCCTCGCGTCCGGTGCCTCGTTTGGCGTTGACCGCCTCCACCATCCCTTCACGGATGAGTCTGAGGTTCTGGCCCTGCCCAGTGATGCGGGAGATGATTTCCGGCGTAAACTGGCTGACTGTCTCGCCGTCTGGGTCGATGATCTCCTCTACCAGGCTAGGTTTATAGAGGGTGCCGCCATTGGCGACGACCGACGTCATCTGGGCAATCTGCAAGGGGGTAGTGAGGTCATAGCCCTGGCCAATGGCCACCGACAGGGTTTCCCCCTCGTGCCATTTCTTGCCGTAGCGTTTTTTCTTCCATTGGGTCGAGGGGACGAGGCCTGCCTTCTCGTGTTCCATCTCAATGCCGGTACGAGAGCCCAGGCCAAACATTTTGGCATAGCGGGCCAGTCTGTCGACGCCAAGCCTTTGCCCTGTCTGGTAGAAGTAAACATCGCAGGATTCGGCCAAGGCGCGTTTCAGGGTGACGTCACCGTGGCCAACCCGTCTCCAGCAACGATAAATACGATTGCCAAAACGATAAAAGCCTGGACAGTAAATACTCGTCTCCGGCGTGATCACTCCTTCGGCCAAACCGGCAAAGGCGGTGATCGGCTTAAAGGTTGATCCGGGTGGATACTGGCCCTGGACCAACTTGTTGACCAGGGGATGCTGCGGGTTATTGAGCATCGCATTCCAGGCCTTATGGGAGATACCCCCAACGAATTCTTCCAGATTCAGCTCTGGTGAACTGACCGCGACCAGAACCCGCCCTGTGTTGGCTTCCATGGCGACTACTGCACCGGCATAGTGGTTGAGTGCCATCTCCTCTTCGGCAATTTTTTGCAACTCAACATCCAGAGTCAGCTTTATGTCGTTGCCTGGAAGGGGCTCGTCGCCCTTAAGGTTTTCCTGTTCAAAGCCCAGGGCATTGACCTCCAGGTTGTGATGCCCCTTTTCGCCACGCAGGTCAATTTCGCGTAATCGCTCCAGACCCATCTTGCCAATAAGGTCGCCTCCCTTGTAATGCCCTTTGCTCAAAGGGTCGTCTTCTGCCTTGTCCAGCTCTGCCTTGTTCACTTGGCCCATGTAGCCAATCAGGTGGGAGGCCATGTTGCCGTAGTGGTAAATACGCAACGGGACGACCTCAATCTTGATCTCAGGCAGGTGCATCCGGTTGTTTTCAATACGAGCAACGGTTTCCCAATCAATGTCTTCGGCAAGGCGAACCGGTAGATGGCCTGGAGTGTTGGCCATTTTTCGTATTTTTTCTAAGAGGACAGACGGGTCTTCATCAAGTATCTGCGTGAGGTTTTTTAACCACTCATCATTGATTTTATTATCCTCACGCATCCAGACCACATTAAACGAGGGGCGATTGGTGACCAGCTCTCTACCTTTGCGATCATAGATATTGCCACGGGGGGCAGCGATTTCAATTGAACGGACCCGGTTATTGTCCGCCAAGGTCGAGAAAGCCTCGCCTTGTTGTATCTGTAGGAACCAGAGCCGAGTAATGATAACGGAGAAAAAGAAAATGACGATGATGCAGCTATACAATGCCTTTTTCTTGTAACCGCTAAGATCATTTTCATCGCGCGGGGCGAGTCGGGCGCTTCGTACCTCTCGTCGCTTCTCCGTGTCGAGCAGTGATTCCGTCCGACGACGGTTTTGTTTTCTAATAGGGCTTTTATCGGCTCCGTAGAGATTTGCCACAGTCTATGCCTCGTGAACACATCATAAAAAGGAAATCAGGTGCGCCGTCTTCGCCTGTTATCTGTGCGCAGGCGTATGCGGTTCCAGGGGAGAAGATTGCTTACTGAAAATGTGCGCACCTTTTCAAAAAAGAAGAAAAACGGATAGGCGAGCAGCATAACCAAAAGGGTACGGATGCACATCGGCGACCAAGACCAGGGGACGAGATGGTCGGGCTGTAAGAAATTCAACAATTGATACACCAAATAATGCACAGCCAGGTAAACCAGTCCGATGAGCGGAATTTGATATAAGGGCTCTCTGATCGGTAGTTTTTCATTGGCGGTTTTTAATAAGAAAAAGCCGCTGAAGCAGATCAATGCGTAACTGCCAAGGACTGTTCCACAGAGTACATCAAGGAAACAGGCCAAGGGAAAAAGAATGAGCAAGCAGTGAATCAACTCAAGGCGGTAGGCAAGAAAGGCCACAAGAACAAAATAGAAATCAGGGGCGGGGAGCCAGTCTACCTGGGGCATGAAAACCGTTGTCTGCGCGATGACCAACAGTAGGCCGACTACAATAAAATTAATGACAATCATGCCTCAAGGTATCCCCTTCTGGTAGAGGGCTAAGGGTTGTGTCAATGGAAGACAAAAACTGGCGTGCCAGGTTTAGGGCTGCTCAAGCTGCTTTATTTCGGCCAGGTTCGGTTGGTGAAGAATCAGCAGATGCTCGAGCTTTTGGTAATCAACGGAAGGGGTCACTTTGATCTCATGAAACATGCCGCGAGGTTTTCTGATTATTTCAGAGACCACACCAACACGCAATCCGGTGGGAAAGATGCCCCCATAACCGGCAGTGACCACATATTCGCCCTCCTGAACTTCGGCTGTTTTAAGAATATACTCAAGCCGATAGGTAAGGGTTCCATCGCCCTTGAGGATGCCTCGTACGCGCGATTTCTGCAGGAGTACGTCAATAGCGCTTGAGGGAGCAATGGCCAGCAGGACTTTTGCATAGTTGGGAGAGATAGCAAACACCTGACCGACGACGCCCTCGTCATTGACCACCGGGTCGCCTTTGGTGATCCCGGCATTGGAGCCCTGATCAATGATGACCGAGCGAAACATGGTCGAGGGGTCTTTGCCGATAATGGAGGCGGCAAGCTTTGATTGCTGACCCAGTGAGTTTTTAAATTCCAGAAGTTTTCGCAGGCTGGCATTGGTGGCCATGGCCTCCCGGCTTCTGTTGAGTTTGATTTCGTTTTCTTGGAGTTGCTTGACCAGCTGTTTGTTTTTTTCCCGCAGGCGAAGACTGTCCTGCAGAATATCCACGTATTCTGATTTGAACCGATTCACCGTACTGCTCCCGATGGAAACCGTTTTTTGCAGTGGACCAACAGCCTCAAGGATCAGTTTGTGCAGTGAACCGAATTGCTGGCTTCCCAGGGTGGAGACGAGGAAAATCAGGGCCAGGGTCAGGAGAACTCCGGCCAGGACGATGACACGGAAAAGCCTGAAACGGCTGGGACGTTTTCTGGAGCTCTTTTTTTTCATGGGAAGAAGGTGCGCAGCCTACGGGTACAGTTCACAAAAAAGAATAGAAAGTGAAATCGCTTCTTTAGTTGTTGACGATTAGTCGATGGCGATTTCACGTAAGATATCAATGTTGTCGAGTGCCTGACCGGATCCGAGTACCACAGATGACAGTGGATCTTCGGCAACGATGATCGGCATCCCGGTCTCCGTTTTAAGCCGGGTATCCAGGTTTTTCAAAAGTGCACCGCCGCCGGTGAGCACAATGCCCGAGTCGACAATATCGGCAGATAACTCTGGGGGGGTCTGCTCCAGGGCTACGCGGACTGCGTCAACTATAACATCCACCTGTTCGGAGATGGCCGCCTGGATTTCGTGGGAGGTGATGCTGATGGTTTTGGGAATCCCAGAGACCAGGTCACGGCCCTTGATCTCCATGGTTTCATAAGGCTCTTCCGGCATAACATTGCCGATAGTGGTCTTAATCTGCTCTGCAGTCCGTTCGCCAATGGCCAGGTTATGCTTCCGTTTGATGTGCTGCAAAATGGCATCATCCATCTTGTCGCCCGCTACGCGAACGGATTTGGCATACACAATACCTGCCAGGGAGATCACCGCAACCTCAGTGGTTCCGCCACCAATATCAACAATCATGTTGGCCGTTGGCTCGGTAATGGGCAGGTTGGCGCCGATGGCTGCGGCCATGGGTTCTTCGATCAGGTAAACCTCTCGGGCACCGGCAGATTCGGCCGTGTCGCGCACCGCTCGTTTTTCTACCTGGGTGATGCCGGAGGGGACGGAGATGATAATACGAGGATGCACCAGGGTACGCCGGTTGTGCACCTTATTAATAAAGTAACGCAGCATAGCTTCGGTGACTTCAAAATCGGCAATAACACCGTCCTTCATCGGCCGAATGGCATCAATGTTTCCCGGAGTACGGCCGAGCATCTCTTTGGCCTCACGGCCAACAGCGAGGACCCGGCTGCCACGGGAATCCTTGCGTACTGCAACTACTGAGGGTTCACGGAGAACAATGCCTTTGCCTTTCACGTAGAGGACTGTGTTGGCGGTGCCGAGATCGATGGCCAGATCATTTGACATCCAGCCAAATAAAAAATTAAACGGAGAAAACATTCCGAAATCACCTTATATAAGTAGAGGTATCAGCGGATGGTGTGCGCTGAAAAATGTTGGGCGAAAGGAGTTGAAAAACTATGTACCAGATCTGAATCCAAGGAGCCAACAGGGGAGTGCTGCGTAGGGCGTCGGTGGAAGGCATGTCTGTCGCCAAGTAGCTACAGATTCAGCGAAAAATTCCACAAAAACGTCCCATCGCCACGGATTCAGGGCTAAAATAAAAGAGGTACATTACCAACCAAACCCACCCTTGGCAATCTCAATGGTGCCTTCTTGAAAAAGAATTTGAGAAAAACTTGACAGCCCTCAGTCAGCATGGTAAATGCCTCTTCACGAAAACGAAGGGGCTATAGCTCAGCTGGGAGAGCGCTTGAATGGCATTCAAGAGGTCAGCGGTTCGATCCCGCTTAGCTCCACCAACTATATAAAGGGGTTAACTCATTTTGGGTTAACCCCTTTTTGGTTTTCGTAGACGCATCGTAGACGATTTTTTTTATTCCTCAACGTCAACACCGTCTATTCCTCGCAGTTTGCTTCAAGCCTTGATCGGATAACCGGAAGGGGCTTTTCTCATTCCCTCATCCGCTTTTTGGGACATCACAGAGCGCTTTGTTTCTCACTGGTGAGTCAAAACACGATCAAGAAAACTACTCATTCATGAATGGAGATGATGGGAACTATTTATTCGCTTTGTGCAGCTAAGAGAGAATAAACTGTTTATCATTACTTGTATCAATTAATTCTGGATAACTTATTGAATTTGCCGATCATTTTGCATCGTGGCTAATAAGGATTTTTTTCTCTTTTTGTTTTTGTAACCAAGGTGCAAATGTTAATGGAATATCCAGAAGTTGGGTTGTTCTATTTCGGAATAAAGATACCACCTTGTGCGCTTAAATAACCGTTATTACGACATAAAATAACAGTATTTTCTTGACGAATTATAATATTAGCCGCATAGTTATGGCATTACAGCGCTACCCACAAAGTGGCGTAATTTTTTTTTATTATTGCTTTAAGGAGAAGTACAATGGCTCTTAGTGCACGTAATCTTTTGAAGGGAAAAGTCAAAGATGTGAAAAAAGGCCAGGTCATGGCTGAGGTAGCCATTGAGGTTGCACCTGGGGTAGAGGTAGTTTCCGCAATTACAACCAGCTCTGTTGATCGTCTGGGACTGGCTGCAGGCAAGGATATTGAAGTTGTTATCAAGGCTACCAGCGTTATGGTTAACGCTTAAATAACCTCACACCCATTATCTATCCCATTGATGGATAGGGGGGTGAGTTGTTTTAGCTGTTCTTTGGAGGAGGTGACATTTCGTTGCCTCCTCTTTTTTATGCAAAGGATAATGGAGAGCTTGTCTTAGGTTCTTTGTCATTTTCTCCCCAAGGTCTGATTCAAGGAATCTTTCCTGCCGTAATGGGCATGGCCCCATTGAACTACTCGTTGGCCGCGGCCTGCACCGTGAGGTGGTGAAGATGGTGGAGTCTCTCGAGGATGAAGGCTACCGGGAGGATATGCGGCGGATCGTCAAATCTTGGACCGGTTTACCGCCTGGGGCTTTGTGGTGAGGCGTGTGCCACGCCTCGGGTGAACTGTCCCAAATTATCATCCCCTAAAGGTGTTTGTTGCTGGCCTCTATGCAGGTCTCTACGCCCTCAACAGATACTCAACAGCCCTGGCTAAAGATGTGGTCCCACTTGTAAGGAAAATGAGATCCCCCCATGAAGAGGGATTGAGGGGAGTTGATGCTCACCCGAGTGTGTGCCCGTTCGCTTTTACCGTTCGGTTGCGGCCCATACGTTTAGCTGTATACAGGGCTTCATCTACCCGCTTCAACAGTTGGGGCAACTCCTCGTTGGAACGCGGCTCTGCCACGCCAAAGCTCGCACTGATACCATAAGGATGCGCGAGGGAATAAATTTCTATCAGTTTACGCAGTTTTTCGGCAAGACTGTATGCGCCATTTAAATCGATATCCAGACAGATTATCATGAATTCCTCACCTCCCCAGCGCCCCACAATATCCGCTGAACGCGACGATTGGGTCAATAGCTTGGCGATTTCCTGCAAAACGCTATCTCCCACTTGGTGCCCGTAACTGTCATTGACAGCTTTGAAATAGTCGAGATCTGCCATCAGCAGGGAGAAAATGCGACCGTGTTTATGAAAAAGATGAAGAGCGACTTCAAGCTCTTCGTCAAGCTTGGAGCGATTGTAAATCTGTGTAAGCGGGTCGGTGACGGAACGCTTTGATTGGTCGAGATAGAGGCGATGCACCCGTAGATACTCTCGATTTTTCTGCCTGAGCATGCTGATGTAGGCGTAAACAATGGGCAAAATGGCCAAAGTGAAAAAAAGAAAAGTCAGTATGGTGTCCAGAATATTCTTTCGCAGCAGTGTTTTGACGTGCGAAATGTCAATATCCGCGCCAACCATATAAGCGTTCCCGGAAGGAGAACGCATGGGGATAAAAATTGAGCGATAAGTACCCCAGCGATCACTGAAAATCGGCACATAGAACTCATGATAAACATCGTTACGGTGGCTGAAATTTGTAGCGGACGCTTCAAAACTCTGTTTCATCATGATGCTCACATCAGGGTAAGGACTGAAATATCGAACCTCTTTCTTTGTTTTCAACTCTTTCTTGAGAGCACTTGAACTACTTAGACGGTAGGTACCGTCGCGACCACGCACGACGCTGTAAAGAAATTTAGTGCCAAGACGGTTGTTAAGCTTTGAAAGGTTTTCAATGTTGCGCTGATCTTCGTCAGTGGTGATGCTTTGGGCATCTACAGCACGGTCATGGAAATCATTGTCCAATACAAAAGGAACTGCCACTGCTGCCGAATAGAGTCTTTTGTCTACCTGTTCTATCAGACGTTCCTCTTCACGAGAATAACTCCAAAGAGAAAAGATGCCCATAGCCAACAGCGTAAAAACAATCGCTGACAGCATCTTTATTTTTTCTCGTTTCATCATGCAAAGCCTGCTTTATTTGCGTTGTCTCAACTGTGTCTGTTGAATCTAGTTTTCGTGATTGTCAATGAAGTCATTTGGAAAATAAATAATATTTACAAGTCGTTACTTGCTGTGAATATTTCCAGGTCTTGCAATGTTTCAATAACAATTCAGAAAAGCCTGTTCAAGGGGCACTCGGAACTCCGATGAGAGTGTAGAATTTTTCAACTGCATTCTACAACTTCAATCCGCTCTGGCATAGGGGCCCCCTGCAATCTCCACCGCTTTTTCAGGTGAGAGTGTGGAACGAAATTTTTTATGGAGAGCTTTTGGTTCTGAGCTGATTGAGCCAGTCTTCATACGCGTCCCGCATTTGTGTCCACGAGTAGGCCTCTGTTAGCTGTTTTCTCTCTTGCTCCGCCATTCGTGCCTTCGTATCCAACAATTTTGCCAGTGATTTTTTCAATTGTCCGGTTGCATACCGATATTGTTTGGGAAAAAGTTCCCGGTAAGACAGACGGTCGGGGACAAGCGGCCAGCACCCTGCACGAACTCCTTCAAGAACACTCATGCCAAAAAATTCATGAAAGGCTGTCGAGACAATAATCGTTCCCTGAGCCAGCAGAGAAAAATATTCCTCTTTGCGAGGGCAATACCCAAAGTGGAGTATGCGTCCAGCCAATTTTTTTTGGGCACGATCAAAGATGGCGGGATGGTTGCGAAACGACTCGCCCACAATGATGAGTTGAAAGTCTCTCCCACTTTCCTGCAACTCGAAAAGGGCAGCAAAAAATTCCTCGGGATTTTTATCATGCTCCCAGCGATGATTCCAGACAATCGCCGGCGGTTTCTCTTGGGTACGCAGGTTGGCTTTCTCAGCAGAGACTATGCCGGAGAAATCCATCCCTGGATAGAGCACACATGATTTTGAGCGAATCTGCTCAACAAGATTCGGTAAGGGGAAGTCCGCTGCCTTTTGGGTGAATCGCTCTATCCCCTGCAGGCAACTTTCCATGTTGTACCTACTATTAAACGCCACCGCATCGGCACAGAGGGCGGAGGTGCAGTTGATGGCTGCGAATTGGTACCGATCGGTGTCTTCCGGGCGAATAGGGTAGGCCAGTTGGTTCTCATGGAAGTAGATGCCAAGGGCAATGGAGATTCCCTCCTGAGTAAGCATCGAGCGCAGAACGGCGACATCAATAAAGGTTGAGGTGAGAATCGCATCGAAGTGCTCCCCCTTTTTTCTGGCTGCTATTATTTTTTCAGCCATATGGGGGGCAGAGAGCTGCATTCGAAGCTTCCACTTTCTGGGCGGCAGGGTGAAGCTGGTAAAAGTTCCTTCTACAGCCTTGGTTAGGCCGGTGATGAAGGCTTTGTGTGAGCCCCCGTAATAGGGTTCGATGATGAGGTAATGTGGTTTTTCCTTCATGCGGTTTTTTAGATGTCCTTGTTTTCGCTTACTGCAGGTTGCCGGTGTACTGCTTGAAATAATTTGCAAATATGCTTTGAAAGTGCATAAATAGAAAGCATCTTTACTTCGAAAGCATTGCCAATATTTGTTTTTTCACCACATTCGACCTCATGATCGGATTTTTACCCTCAACGGTAAGCCTGGGTTTGGGGAGCCTCATGTGTAAACCGATAGTCTCCCCTATGCTGCGAGCATTTGCCTGATTTTGATCTGAATTCGTGAGCATTCACCGGTGTGTCAGTTTCGTTGTTTGGGGCATACCGATTACAACGATACCACCCTTCCGGTATCGGGGGCTTGCCCATGCGAAGCGACACCTCAAAGTGGTTTGAAAGATCCATCATCTGGGGCACGGTCCTGCTTGACCTGCTCATCCTTGTCGGTACGCTTTTTTTCCTTATTCATAGTCACAACCATTATCTTGAACGTTTAGATGTGGCCGGGCAAAATCTGGTGCAGTTGCTGGAGCAGCGTATAGCAGATAAGGCCCGTTTGGTCGATGGCGCAGTGCTTCGCGTGCAGCGAGAGCTTCAGCAACAGCTTATGGGGGGAGCGTTCGATAAAACCCGTGTACTCCGCCAGCTTCGTCTGGAAGCTGACACGCTTCCAGAGGTAAGCAGTATTCGGGTGGCGAATGCTCGGGGTGAGCTTTTAAGGGATGAGTCCCTTGAACAAAGAAAGGGAATCAGCATCGCAGAGAGTCCTTTTTTCCAAACCCATAAAAGTCAGTGTGCTCAGGGGGCGGTAGCTTCCAGGCCCATGCCCGATCCTGTTACCGGACGCTTGATCATTGCCTTTACCCGCTGTTTTTATTCCCCGGATGGCGGCTTTGGTGGCGTAATTTTTGCCTCTGTCCCGCTTGATGTATTCTCCCGTATTCTTGGTAACCTGAATTTTGGCTCCAGCGGTACAGCAGTTATGCGTTACGACGATGGCAGCCTTGTTATTCGTAATCCTCCTGCCTTGGAGGGGGAACTTGGCCTGCCGGGCAATAAAGAGTTTTGCAATGGCTACCGGCGGTTGCTTGAGTCGGGCGTTCCAGTGGGAAGTTTTCAAGCAGAAAGTAAAGATAATTATATAGGCCGTTACTGCAGTTACCGCCGTGTTATGGGCTGGCCCTTTACAATTACGGTTGGCTTGGTCGGGAGTGATTATCTGGCCCCCTGGCGTATTCAGGCGACTTTGGGCGCTCTGCTGCTGGGCGTACTTTTGTTGACAACCACAGCCGTTGCCTGGATTACCCTGCGTCATTTGCGAGAGCAGTCCCTACGCGAAAAGGAGCGCGAAGAGGATCTTGTCCAGCGCCGTATTCTGCTTGAGCAGTCCCGGGATGGTATCGTCATATTAGATAGGCAGGGCAAGGTGTACGAGGCTAACCGGTGTTTTGCCGACATGCTTGGTTACTCACCTGAGGAAATTAAAAATCTTCATGTTTGGGATTGGGATGCCTGTTGGGCGGAAGAGGATATCCGCGTCCTGCTGAACAGGTCCGATCCTGGTGGCAATAAGCTTCAGACCCAGCACAGACGTAAAGATGGTCAGGTTATCGATGTGGAAATTTCCTCCAATGGCGCTGAATTTGATGGGAATAAACTTATTTTTTGTGTCTGCCGTGACGTCAGTGAAAGAAATAAAGACCGGGCCGCTTTAAAAAACAGTGAGGAAAAGTATCGGGTCATATTTGAAAATCAGTTATACGCGATGGCTATCTTTGATGTCGTCACCTTACGTTTTCTTGACGTCAATGATGCCTACCTGCACATGTACGGATACAACCGTACGGAACTTTTGGGTGGTATGACTGTTTTTGATGTGTCCGCAGAGGGAGAACAGACCCGCCAGGCCATTGAAGAGGCGGTTGATGGCGGAACGATCTTTATTCCTCTGCTCTATCACCGCAAAAAAGACGGGAGCTCTGTCCCGGTAGAGATTGTGGGCGGACCTTTTACCTGGAACGGGCGTGAGGTCATGTTCAGCATGGCCCATGATATCTCGGTGCGTAAGCAGGCAGAAGATGCCCTACGGGCAAGCGAAGAGATGTACAGATCTCTCATTTCCAGTCTCAGTGATGGTTTTTTTGCCTGCGATAATCAGGGGAGGGTAACCTATGCGAACGAGTCCCTGGCTGGCATGTTGGGGGCTGCTGGGGTGGATGATCTTTTAGGCTGCAATATCTTCGAGTTCCTCGCGCCGGAGGATCAGGCTCGGTGCCAAAAGGTATTTCCTGAGGCTGTTCAGCGGGGCGTGGTACCTTTGTCGCAGGAACTGTTGCTTGTTTCCAAGACAGGAGAATCTTTTTGGGCAGAGGTCAAGCCCTCCCTGGTTTCGCCGCCTCAGGGCGGCGTTTCGGTGCAGGGGCTGGTTATTGATATAACCAAGCGCAGGCAGGCAGCTATGGCCCTGAAGAAAAGTGAGGAGCGTTTACACCTGGCCTTACAGGCTACCAAAGATGCACTTTGGGATTGGGATTTGGGGGCAGATGCGATGTATGCCTCTCCACGCTGGTTTGCAATGCTGGGATACACTTCCGAAGAGATTCACGCTGTGGGAGACCTTTGGTTTGGCTTGCTGCACCCGGATGATGTGGAGCGGGCGAATCGTGAGTTGAAAGAAGCCATTCATGGAAAATCCTCATTTGAAATACATGTACGCCTTTGCCATAAAAACGGGGACTATCTGCCGGTGCTTACCCGTGGTTCGGTGCAGCGTGATGATAACGGAACGGCGATTCGTCTTGCCGGAACCAACACAGACTTAAGTGAGCAGAGAAAAATGGAGGAGGAGCGACGTCAGTGGGAGCGGCAGGCTCTGCAGCTGCAAAAGGCGGAAAGCCTCAGTCGTATGGCCGGGGCCATTGCGCATCATTTTAATAACCTGCTCAGTGTGGTGATCGGTAACGTTGAAATGAGTCTTGAGGATCTGGACGAGGAATCACCGGCAATACCCAACCTTCTTGCTGCCACCCGGGCTGGGGAACGGGCGGTGGAAGTGAGCAGTCTTCTTCTGACCTACTTAGGGCAGACGGAAGGGCGCCATCAACGTTTAGATCTAGGCGTCTTGTATCAAAAGTCTCTACCGCAGCTGCAGGAGTTGATGCCGAAGGGCATCACCCTGGAATCCCATTTTTTTCAGGTTGGGCCCAGAGTTGTGGGGAACGCAAACCACCTCCAGCGTATGGTCAGGAACTTGCTCGTTAATGCGGTTGAGGCCATTGGCGAGGGGACGGGGAAAATAGTGTGTTCCATGTATCTTGTTGGACCAACGGATATTTCCGATCAGAATCGGTTTCCGGTCGATTGGGATCCCCTTGCCCAGGAGTATGTTTGTCTGCAGGTGCAGGATTCAGGCGTCGGTATTGAAATTTTTGATATTGAGCAACTGTTTGATCCATTTTTTTCCAGCAAATTTACCGGACGTGGTCTTGGGTTGCCGGTGGTGATGGGGATCGTCCGGGCGCACGCCGGTGGCATAACGGTTGAGAGCATTCCGGAAAAGGGCAGTATTTTTAGAGTCTATCTACCTGTGGCCGATGATGAACCCTGCGCAGTTGAGGTAAAGGAGAAGATATCCCCCTGCCAGGAGAAGAGCGTCCTTCTGGTGGAGGATGAAGAACAGGTCCGCCTGATGGTGCAAACCATGCTGAAGCGGCTTGGGTACAAGTGTATCAGTGTGGCAGATGGCGTCGAGGCCCTTCATCTGTACAGAGACTCGGCTGCAGATATTTTTCTGGTGATCTGTGATCTGACCATGCCAACTATGGATGGCTGGGAGTTCATGGCTGCGTTAAGGGAGAGTGCGCCCAATCTCCCCTTTATTCTGACCAGCGGCTACGATGAATCTCTGGTTATGAGCGGGGAACGCCAGCGTTATCCCCAGGTATTTCTGCAAAAACCTTACAGGAAAGGTGAGCTGGGGGGGGCAATTCAAACAGCGATACAGCAGGAGCCTTTGACCGGCTGACACAATACTAACCTGGTACCAATAAAGCTGTAATCAAGGCTTAACGGTTGCTTCCGGATTGATGTGGTACAAACGGCACTTACGTAAACATCGTGCGTAAGGGTCGTTTTTTTCAAAAGGGAGTGACTATGGGGAGTGTGAGGCAGGTTTTAGAGACGGGCGGACGATTGCTTCGTGGGAAGGTACCTGGGCAATTGATTATTCAGCTTACCGATCGTTGTAATGCGCAGTGCCCTCAGTGTGGGATGCGGGTGTTGAATCGTTTTCCCAGAAAAAGGCTGGATAACGATTATGTTAAACAGTTGCTTGATGCAGGAGCACAGCGCGGTATGCGCATGGTGTCTTTCACCGGTGGAGAACCTTTTCTGCTGCTTCAAGACCTTGTTGAGTTGATCAACTATGCAGGTAAGGCCGGATATCGTTATATTCGTACCGGAACCAACGGTTTTCTTTTTCGGCACCATCAGGAGCTGAATTTTGAGGACAAAGTGCATCGCCTGGCTGAAAGGTTGGCGGCAACGCCTCTGCGTAACCTCTGGTTTTCCGTTGATTCTGCCGAACCTGATATCCATGATCGCATGCGTGGTTTTCCTGGGGTGCTGGCAGGGATCAAAAAGGCGCTCCCTATCTTTCATGCCCACGGCATCTATCCCTCTGCAAATGTCGGCTTGAACCGCAACCTTACCCAGGAAACCATGGCGCTTTCCCCCTTGGAGGGCGATGGTGTCGATGAAGAGCGTTTTATTCGGGCCTTCAGCCAAGGGCTTGAACGCTTGTACCGGCTGATTATTGAGACAGGCTTCACGTTGACCAGCGCCTGCTATCCCATGAGTGTTGAGCCTGGTGAGGCTGGATTGCAGGCAGTGTATGCAGCGACGGCCTCGGAGCGCATTGTTCGCTTTGATAGGCGGGAAAAGGTCCTTTTATATCAAGCTCTTTTTGCAACCGTGAAAAAGTTTCGGCATCGGCTGCGTATCGTTACTCCACTTTCGGCCGTGCATAATTTAATCGGGCATCACAGCGGTAATCAGGGGCACGGGTATGGCTGCCGCGGTGGCAGCGATTACCTCTTTGTCGATAGTGTCGATGGGCAAACCTATCCCTGCGGCTACCGGGGGGCTGATGGGCTGGGGCGGCTTTGGGAGCTTGATGCAACAAAAGTTGCTGCCAACCGCAAGGCTGATTGCCGGAAGTGCGACTGGGAATGTTTCCGTGATCCTTCGGAGTTGTTTGGCCCCCTCACCAGTGGTCTCTTTCGGCCTTGGCAACTGGCGGCAGCTCATCTGCGTGATCCGCAATTTTTAAAGATCTGGTTCCGAGATGTTCAATACGCTCGAGCCTGTGATCTTTATGATGGTCGAAAAGCCCCTGATTATACACGGCTTAATGCATTTGCAGGTAGCGTGCGCGATGGCAGAACCCCGTGTCAGGCCAATCCCCTTGCTCGGCAAAGCAGGGCAGTGGGGAAGTAGTATGAGCCAAATCTATTTTGCCTACGGCTCCAACATGTGGTTGCAGCAGATGCAGAGTCGCTGTCCCCATAGCCCCCTGCTTGGCGTCGGTCTGCTGCCTGGGTACCGCTGGATTATAACCACCCGTGGCTATGCAAATATTGTTGTCGATTATGAGCACCAGGTTGAGGGGCTTGTGTTTTGGCTCAGCCCTGAAGATGAACGGCTGCTCGATCTTTATGAAGGTGTGGAGCAGGAAAAATATCACAAGGTGGTCGTGCAGATCTTCTTTCAGGGGGCAGAGCAACCCGCGCTTACCTATGTCGACCCGGTGATCAGCGAAGGGAAACCGCGGGAAGAATATGTGGGGCGGATAAATGCGGCTCTTCTGGATGCGCCCCTCTCAACGGAATACATCAAGCGGGTTATTCGTCCCTTTGTGCCAGCACCTTTATGACTTGAGGGCATCTTGAATAATTGCTTTTTCTGCCAATCCCGCGGAGTCTGGCGCTTACCTGGCCTTGAGAAAAATCTAAGTATTCAAGACACCCTTGAGGCCGGGAAAGAGTCGGCTGCCTGCGCCCAAATGCGTGGTGTGTTTCTTAGGCAAAGCGCAGGCGGTCATGGCAGATATGGTCAAAGGCGCTGAGCATCTGCTCGTACTGGAACGGTTTGCTTATAAAGTCATCCATTCCGGCCTGTAAGCACTGATTTTTGTCCTCCTCCAGCGCGTGTGCTGTCATGGCTATAATGGGAACACGTTGTTGGAAGATTTTTTTGGCTAATCGTTGCTTCAGATCGGAAGGGATGGCGACCTCGACGGGCTTTCCTCGCTCGATGGCACGAATTACCCCTGTGGCGGTTATGCCATCCATCTGCGGCATCTGCACATCCATTAAGATAAGATCAAATTCGTGCTTTGCTAGTGCCCGGAGTGCCTCCAGCCCGTTGCTGGCCGATGTGACCGAGTGATGGGTTTCAAGCATCATGGTGGCCACTTCCCGGTTAATCTCGTTGTCATCCACTAAGAGAATCCGCATTTCGTCAATCTGCTTTTCAAGCACTTCAACCTTGGGGGCATCCTCGGGGGGCGCGTCCATTTCCCCCAGGACAAGGGGGATCGTAAAATGAAAACAACTGCCCTCTTGCAGGGTGCTTTCCGCCCATATTTCCCCTCCCATCAACTCAATGATCTGGCTGCAGATCGATAGTCCCAGGCCGGTGCCGCCAAACTGGCGCGTACTTGAAATATCTCCCTGCTCAAAGCTGGTGAAAATACGTTCCACAAGATCGGGTGGAATGCCAATTCCCGTATCGCAGACTCGAAAGTGGAGGATGTAAGGGGCGGGCGCTGCTTGTATCCTCTCTGCTTCCTTTGGAGGAGAATTGGCCAGGTGCACCCTGATATCAACCGATCCGGATTGGGTGAACTTAATAGCATTGCCGACCAGATTCACCAGTACCTGGCGTAGACGAAGAGCATCCCCCTTGAAGCTTCTGGGGACATCCTGTTCAATGCTGGTGGTCAGCTTCAGGCCCTTTTGCTGGGCTTGGACCTGGAATGTCTCTGTGACCTGGTTGATGCAGTCCGCCAGGACAAAAGATTCCGGCACAATCAGCATCCTTCCTGCTTCAAGTTTAGAGATGTCCAGGATGTCGTTGAGAATACGCAGCAGGTGGGTGGCCGAGTGATGCACCTTGGTAATGCAGTTGCGCTGTTCTGGAGTGAGCTCTGTTTGCAGTGCCAGGTAGGATATCCCCATAATGGCGTTCATTGGGGTACGGATTTCATGTGACATATTTGCCAGAAAGGTACCTTTGGCTGCGCTGGCCTCTTCGGCATTCAGCTTGGCCTGGATCAGTTCGTCCTCTGTTTCTTTCTTTTCGGTTATATCTATCGAGTATTCGATAATCTGCGTCAACTCCCCCTGAACGTTGAATACCGGGTAACCATGTACTTCGACAATACGCTTTTCACCTTCTGAGGTGTGATGCAGATGTTCAACCACGATAGGAGCACCGGATTTTTTTATCTCCTGCACGGGGCAGGGATGATCGTTGCCCGTGCAGGGGCAGGGGGACCCATGGGAGAGCATGTGGCATGTGGTCGGTGCTGCCTGAGGGGAGAGCCCCGCTGCGGTGTTTGCGAGAAGGATTGTGTGGGTTTCCGGATCAAGTACAAGAAAAGGGTGGGGCAGGGCGTTGATAACCGAGTGGAGAAAAATATTCTGTTGAGTGAGCTCCTGTTGAGACTGACTGAGCTGTTGGTTGCTCTCGTGCAACTCGTGCGTCTGTCTTTTTATCTCAGATTCCAGGTTGTCATTCAGCTTTTTGAGTGTATGCAGGGTGTGGCCTATGAGCGAAATAATCCCGTAAACAAAAAGAGAGCCACCGAAAAAGATGGTGCTGATCAAGAGTGGCAGGGGGAATTGAACATGGGTGAACTGGATAACCAGATATCCACAGTAGCCCACTATGAAACATGCGATGAGCAGAGTGAGAATACGCCATTTAGGTTTGAATGTCTCGGGGACAAGCTGACTAAGCCGGCGACTGTTATGCACGGAAACCGACAGGATAAGGGTGCCTGCAGCCACCATGGCCATGAAGAACCACTGCATGCGATGTATAATCTCCGTTATTTGCCCGTTCAGGAAAGTTGTGCTTTTTTATGGGCTCGAGGGGAAAGCAAAAAAGCCTGTATTTGATTGGAGTAGATTGTCACGTCTTCTTCCTTGTTTGACAAGGAAAAAGATAAGCAATTACGGGGCACCGAATCTGGGGGCTGCCTGTTGACCTATAGGTGTACGCTGCCCTGGCCGATGCCTAGTTTCGAAGGCACCCCGCAACCGCGTACCGGTTCGTTGATAATCTGTATTTTCGGGGATTACCCTGTGATCGGTTGTGCGCCAGGCAAAGCTCTGGCTGTCCTGGTGGCTGCGATGCCACCCGCGGTAATTGCCTGTTCACCGCGAAATCGCCGGTTCGGCGTGTAGGGGCAACCCGAATCGTCAAGCAGAACCGGA
>NZ_JAFFQA010000050.1 GCF_016919065.1 Desulfobulbus rhabdoformis
ATTTTTTTTATGATGTAAAATTAGTTAGTTACATCGACCCCTTTATTTGAATGTCCTCAAAAATTTGCGAAAAGCTTATCTTGGGCCTACGCATTTACTGGGCTTCCGGATAAAGCGGGAACTGCTGCGCGCCCCGCAGCTTAAATGTTAGAAGTCATGCAAAAATGAAACGAGAAAACAAAGAATTCACCTTAAGGCCAGCAACTGTTGATGATATCGACTTTATTTATGATCTTAGAGTCAAAACCATGAAACCGTTTTTCGATGGCACTTTGGGTTGGAATGAGGCCAAAGAGCACGAAAAGGCAGCTGACGAACTGACAAATGCAGAAATCGTTATGATCGGTCAAAAAAGAGTCGGGGTCATTAAAGTAATCCCCAGAGCCGAGGAATTACATTTTCATCAAATGCAGATCCTTCCAGAGCATCAAAAAGGGGGGATCGGCGCTGAACTTGTACGGCGAGTAATAAAACGTTCCGAAATGTCAAATAAACCAATAACGCTATTCGTGATGAAGAATACACCTGCAAAGCGTCTATATGAACAATTTGGTTTTTCGGTAACAAATGATTTTGAGTATAATTGCAGGATGTGCCGCCATCCAATTCTAAATCAAGAAGGAAGTGTTTGAAAAATAGACCTTATAACCATGCAAATTCAACCGACGCAAAAAAACGCGTGACTGATTTGCGACGTTAGGCATACACATGGCATCGATCTTTGTTGCAATTAAAAACGATAGTGAAGCGTTAACGCTGCCCAATGACGGAGTGACGATATTCCTCCACTTTGACTTTCTTTCTTCTGTTGGTGAAGACGAGAATTGCGGCCGTTTAGATGATTTTCTATACACGTCAACTGATCAACTAGCTGATTTTCTCAGAAAAGCCGGCGCAACAGACAAGCAAATTGAGAAGGCTAATCCGGTGGTGTGGTATCCAGCAAGTGTCGGAACTGCCCTTGTAACAAAGTACATTTCAGTTTTAGGGCGGTACCATACCATCGGAGAGGAAACCAGAACGGAAGCCCTAAAGGAACTGAAAATGTTTAGGGCCATTTTCGAAGTTTTGGAGCAAGAGAATAATGAGTGGCATCTTGAAATGGACATTTAGCCTAACTTGGCGTCATCACTCACCTCACCCTTTCTATAAATCAAGCAATTTCAGAAATAATTTCACTGTTTTTTCAGCATGTCGGCGGATCTCTGCCTGTGATGGCAGCGCGTGCAGTCCGGTGAGCACAGGCATACGCATGGAAAGAAGCGTGTTAAGAAAAACACTGATCTCGTATTCAGCATCATCAATTTCAAACCGCTTTTTTAAGAACTGGGAAATGCAGGCTTGAGTTTCCTTCGGCCCCATAGCGTAGAAAGCACGTGTTATTTCTGGAACTCTGGGGCCTTCCGACACTAACAGACGTATATTAGCCAGATGTTCCTTTGATAAATGCCTTCTTATGAAACCAGTCGCAAAGGCTTTCAACGCCTTGTCTGTATCTTCCAGGTTCAATGCATCCAAAAAATCATTTTTTGCCTTCAATCGCTGGACTTCCAGGGCTGCCTGGAAAAGCACTTCCTTTGTGCTGAAATATCGGTATACCGTTTGTTTTGTGACACAAGCCTTCTCGGCGACTTTATCCATGCTGGCGCCGATGAAGCCGCTAGATTGAAAGATCTCCTGTGCAGCTTTTAATATCCTTTCCCGTTTCTGCTTTTTGTTCTGCTCTATTTTTTTCATAGATGGTTCTCCCACTATTGCTGTCAACAATAAATCAGACTAGTCAGTATGATTTATTATTGACAAGCCCTTTCTTGCTGCATTACCATTGTAAAAAATCATACCAGTTAGTTTGATTTTCACAAGGATATTTTTATGGCAACGGCTATATAAAATTATTCAGAATGACCTACGAACATTTGAACGCGGCAAGCGTTTGCAACAGTTTACCAACCCACAACTCTGATAAGGATCACAAACATGATACCTCGTCGTTTCGAGCAAATGGCCTTTGGTTTTGTTCTCTCGGGGCTGATGTCTTCCATTATATCAGCCATTTCCACCTTTCGTGCTGTCGGGATTATCCCTGATTTTGCCGGGGTTTGGATGGGGGCTTGGATTCCATCGTGGATTATCGCGTTTCCTGTCGTTTTGGTGGTTGCACCACTCGCGCGTAGGATCGTTCATCGCTTGGTTAAGAATTAAAAGGGGAGACAGGATGCCTTTAGAAAATGATGTGCCTATAGGCATCGCGTCAGAACCGCAGTTCTCGGTGAAGGGGGCACTTGCCAGTCTTTCACTCTCCATGTTGCTTTCTTCACTGGGCACAAGCAAAGTCAATATCGACCTCCCGCTTAGCATGGCGTTCTGCTTCTCATCGAATAAATTATGGCATTAGCTTTCGAACTCATCCGATATGCTTTGGCTGAAATTTTCTTTTCATCGTTTGGGTTATCGTATCGTTTTTACTCTTCTTAACCGGTGATATCGTACTTTGGTTAATAACATTAGGTAGGCACGATCCGACACGGGGCGATACAGACACAGATCAAATATTGGACTTCAAATCTTTACAGAAGTTGTGTTCTGGATTGGAATAGTAACCTAGTTTTTTATTGCAATTCTAATCCATCAACTAAAACGATCTACAACATGACCTCAGGCTTGTGTGGGACGGCTCGTACCTCGCCGCCCCACAGCTCAGCATTTGCCTAGTACGAATGGATAGATAACATGCAAAAAGATCTGACACTCATCATCATAACATTTGCTGCGGTAGCATTATCTGCCGTTGTTGACAGAAAGCGGACAGCCAAGGGAATTGTGAATAGCTTGCAAATGTTGTTCAATCTCTTGTCACAGTTTTTGCTGCTGGTAATCTTTGTCAGCGTTTTCTTAACGTTGGTGCCTCCGGATGACTTGGCAAATCTTCTCGGGCAGTCGTTAACAAGTGTCGGCTTCATTGCGGCAGCCTTTAGCGGCTCCGTCGCCCTCATCCCAGGGCCCATTGCTTATCCTTTGGTCGGGATGCTCTACCAAAGAGGGGTTCCAGTAACTGTTCTTGCAGTATTTATAACAACATTAACGATGGTGGGTATTTTTACTTTTCCTATAGAAAAGGAATATCTCGGTTTACGAATCGCGATTCTCAGGAATGTTCTCAGTTTTTTTGGGGCGCTCTTGATCGGCTTAGTCGTTGGAGGGTTGTTATGAAAAATTTCAACCGCATTCCTATTGGGTACATTTTGTCAGTTGTGTTTGTTGTATCACTGATATTTGCACAGTTTTTAAACGTCGAATTTGGCGAGCGCATGGCTGATAAGTTCTATTCATTTTCCAGCGAAATGGTTCTCTTGGTGCCATGTATATTCCTTCTGATCGGGCTTTTGGACGTTTGGATACCTCAGCAGTGGATACAGGAGCATGTTGGTGAGGAATCCGGTTTTCGGGGGGCCGTTTTAGTTGTTCTTTTGGCCATGTTCCTGGGCGGTCCACTATATGGCGCTATTGCTACTGCGCACCTTCTATGGAAGAAAGGATGTAGCCTGCGAAATGTCTTCATGTATCTTGGGGCATATTCGACCTTGAAAGTTCCGATGCTGCTGTTCGAGGTGAGTTTTCTTGGCTGGAAATTTACTTTGGTGCGTTCGGCAGTAGCTCTGCCGGTGTTCATACTCATTGCTGAGATTATGGCAGCATATGCTCGTCGGGCAGGGGTGCAGCTAAAGCAATTTGAAGATGATGTTGAAAATAACCAACGAATAAGGATAGATTGTGTGAGTGAGGCACGAACGAACCACAATCTTATCCGGGGTTGGACAAGCCCGTCCTCTCAAAGGAAATAAATATTGCTCTGGAATATACTGGAAGCACTGCCAGGATGGTAGTGTTGGACGCAGGACATAGGGGAGGCCTACAATATGGACCGATTCGGAACCTTGTTAACTATTTAACAGGAGAAGTGCGCCCGCACTCTGCAGGTGGCGCAACAAATTGAAAATTTATCAAATTGACTGCAAAATCATAGGTCACAACCTGGAATTTGTCGCTTCAAGATGCCCTAAATACGTAGGCCCGAGATAAGCTTATCGCAAACTTTTTTTTTGGGGGGGGGACATTTAAACAAATAGCGCGGTGTAACTTACTCATTTTACATTATAAAAAATCGAAATAATCGAAAAATTTCTTAACATCTAACGGAGTGTCGTCACGCTAATATCTTATTATATCAATATATTTACAAGGATAAGCCTATGTCGACCCTCAAATTTTTTTTTCTTTTTGTCGTTTCCGAAAAGATCCCGAAAACGTTATTTTGATCTTTGTAACCACCAATCTCACAACCTGTGAGGTGCAGGTTTTTATTTTTCTACGAGGCTATCATGTTTGCAGGATATAAATTGGCGTTGGTCATGGCTGGTGGCAGTTTGGGAGCTGCCAGCCGCTACGGTATCGGCCTGCTCGCCGCCAGGGTTTGGGGGACCTCCTTTCCCTATGGTACACTTACAGCCAATATGGCAGGATGTTTTATCATCGGGCTGATCTTTGCCTTGGCCGATCGCTCACGATTATTGACACCGGATGTACGTTTACTGCTGATCACCGGGTACCTCGGTGCCTTGACAACTTTTTCCTCATTCTCACTGGAAACGGTCAACGCCGGACGAGCCGGATTACCCCTGCAATCATTGACCAATATTCTCATAAACAATATCGGTGGGTTTACCCTCACCTATCTGGGACTGCGCCTGGGCAGCCTGCGTTGGGGGATATGATGCTCAACTACAAAGCAATTGAAATTTTCACTAATGAGGAAGCCCGCTGTAGCGGTAAACCCGTGGCTGATGCGGTGGTGCAGTATGTGCGTGATCTGAAGCTGGCAGCCCGCTGCACTGTTTCAAGGGGCATTAGCGGTTGTTATGAAAGTGGGGAAATGACCACGGGACGCTTAGAGATTCTCTCGTATAATCTTCCTTTACATATCAATATCGTGCTACCAGCGGACGCCTGCGATCAGGTCCTAGATGGTTTGGATGTGCTCGTCTGTGATGGCATTATTGCCGTCAAGGATCTCATGGTAGTCAGTCATAAGACCGCGAGTACCTTTTTTCCTCGTCAGCTCACCGTCCGCGACGTTATGACGAAAAGCCCGGTAAGCATAACTGCCGACCAAAAACTCGATACAGCGACCAACCTTTTGCTTTCCTCTATTTTCACAGGCCTGCCGGTGGTTGACGAGATTGGACATCCTTTGGGGGTCATTACCCAGGGGGATCTGATCAATAGAGGGGGACTTCCCCTGAGACTGGGGATCTTAGTCAATTCAGAAGAAAATGACCGGGAAACGATCATGACCGCGCTCAGCCACAAGCAGGTGCATGAAGTCATGAGCAAACCCGCCGTGTGCATAGGCGATGAGCAGCCGCTGACCAAAGCCGTTGAACTGATGCTGGAAAAAAGGCTGAAACGACTGCCAGTTGTCAACTCGGAAAATATATTGGTCGGTATGCTCTCCCGCCTGGATATTTTTACGACCGTGATGCGGGAGGCGCCTGATTGGAAGGCTTTTCACGCGCAAAAAATTACGGTGAACAATCTGCACACGGTCCGCGATATTCTTCGCCAGGACACAAAAACCGTTTCCTCGAAGACCCCTCTGGACAAGGTGATGCAGATTATCGATGGCAACGACATTCAATGCGTTGCGGTCGTTGACGAGACAAACCATCTGGTAGGCATGATTGCCGATAGCGATCTGCTGCACTATTTCAAACCCGATCCCCAGGGAGTCCGTGCCCTTTTCGCCCTCTTGACCCACCCGCTGAGTGCGGATCTGGCGGAAAAACTTTCCAGCACGACTGCTGGCGAGGTTATGCGTACCGAATTACAGATAGCCGATGAGAACATGGTTCTGGAAGAAGCCATTACCCTCATGACACAGGAACAACTCAAACGCTTGCCAGTGGTGGATAAACAGGGCCATTTCCAGGGAATGATCAGCCGCGACAGCCTGCTGCGAACGGGCTACAAATCATTGAGGGAATCTTGAAGCTGAATCCGTGACGGCGGGTTAAGCTGCACAACACCCGAATTTGATTCCCCCTGAAACTCAGCTGCAATATTTGTCGCGGGCAAAACCCGCTCCGAGTCCGCTGGCATTCGGGAGGCTGGAGACGGGCCATGCCCGCGACAGGGAGAACGGTATACCGACTTTTTGCCTTTTGCGGAAGAGAAGTGGCACCCTATTCAAATTCTTCTCTTCCAGCGGAGCTTTGATGGCAGTCATTTTAATAAAACACGTTGTTCAGTGCTCACCCGCCGTCACGGATTCTTTTTTTAGTAACAGGTGCGCCTCCATCCTCCGCTCTTCCAACCTGGCTTTTGTCGCAATAATAAGTCCCGAAATCATTATAATCAGCATTCCAACCATGCTGAGACCATCGGGCATATGCTCAAAAATTCCCCAACCAAGCAACGAAGCCCAAACCAGCTGCATATAGTTGACCGGGGCGACCTGAGAGGCCGAGCAGAAACGATAGGCAAGGGTAAAGCAAAAATGAGCCATTGCCCCCAGAAAGCCTATGGTTAAAAAAAGCAGAATGTGGAAGTGTGACGGGGTTTCCCCTCTCAAAAGCCAGGGTAAAGCGGAGCCAAAACATATAGCGCCGACAATAGCACTATGAAACAACATGGTCAGCGTTCGTTCGCTGGCGGCGAGCACACGAGAAAGAAGCTGGTAGGTTACGTTTGCAGCAACCGCCATAAAAGCACAGGCAACTCCCAGTGCATCCAGACCACCACCCGGTCGGACAATACACAACACTCCCAGAAAACCACCTCCCGCAGCCAGCCAACCCATAATACCGATGCGTTCTTTAAGCAGCGGTCCCGCCATGAGCACAACAAGTATGGGTGCCAGAAAGATGATAGCCGTTGACTCGGCAACAGGCATGCGTTGCAACGCCCAACCAAAAAAAAGCGAGGCAACCACGAGAGAAAAGGAGCGAAGAGTCACCAATCCGGTTCGTGTCGTTTGCACCAAACTCCTTCCTTGTGTTGGTGCCAGAAAGGTCATCATCAAAAGCACCTGAACCATGTAGCGAACGGCCATAACCATGGGCACGTTGTACCGCATGGTCAGATACTTGGTGGTCGTATCCATGGAGGCGAAAAACATGGTGGCCACAACCACCAGGAGAACTCCGAGAAATGGGCGTGGCTGAAGTTTGGATGACTTCTCGCCCTCTTCTCCACCTTGTTGTGATTGCATGTGCAAGTTGAGTATTCTCCTTAAAAAAAACGGTATAATCCGGTCAGCTTGTCGTTTATCCACGTCCTGTGGTTCCCTGCCCCTGCATTGGAATATAATATATCCCGAATCCGTGACGGCGGGTGGTCATTGAACAACGCATCTTTTTAATAAGACAATGTATTTTTGCAAATTCATGGGTGTCTTGAATAATTAGATTTTTCAATCAAGGCCAAGGATTGCGCAAAATTTTACCGCAGGCATATATGTGATATTCCGAGGATAAAATTTTAAGCGTGACGCCGGGATTGGAAGAAAAAGCAATTATTCAAGATTCCCTCATGTATTGTTCAGTTGCACCCGCCGCCCTTTGGGGCATCCATTAGCACTCCACCTTCATTGCCTGCAACATACCGATAAAGTTTACTTTAATCGGCATGTCACAAACAACGAAACTGGCGCACTGATGAATGCTCACGGATTCAGGTATATCTTAAGACCGTTTTTTCTTTTTGGGACAGGATGCATTTCACGCCTCTTCTAACTCTTGCCGAAAACCGACCAGAGTGCAATCATAACCATTCGTGCCAAGAAATATCACCTGAGCCCGTGACAGCGAGCGGTCACTGAACAACGCATCCTGTGAATGCTTCCGGATTCAGGCACCCTTTTTCAGTTACCATTTAGTTATTCATATATGTAATTACGCCTGGTCATTGCTCAAAAAATAATACGCGCCCTCCCCTTCCTTCCGTAGACAACTATCTAAAATTGAAGGGCAAACTGTTTTATTGCCATTTTTTGCTTGAGCTGGTCCAGATACTGCCTAGAATAAGAGTATAAGTCACTCTTCAGGAGATCCGCTATGCTCTCAGCCATCAGCTCCGCTGTTTCCGGATTACAGGCGTACACACAAAAGACTGCGGCCACGGCTAACAACGTGGCCAATATGAACACACCAGGGTTCAAACGTGACGTGGTCACTCTTTCCAGCCAGGTCCCGCAAGGTGTCAGCGCCAATGTCAGCAAGGACGAATCCCCTGGTCCTTTCATGACTGAGCAGACCAGCGAGGGTATAGAAATGGTGGAACAGTCCAACACGGATTTGACCAAAGAGATGCCAGACCTGATCATGGAAAAACACGGTTTCAGCGCAAATATTAAAACACTGCAAGCAACAGATGAAATGATGCAGACAGTGCTCGATATCAAAGCGTAAACCTTTCCCCGGCATACACCTTAATCAGTGAGAGCAACGGTTGTTTACAGGACAGCGTACGTTCTCGAATAGCTGGAGTTTTTCTTAAGAGTTCTCTTGTGATCAATTTCACCCGCTGCAACTTCCGGGGCAGTAAAAAAAATGACGCCTTCTCTTTTTTGAGAAGGCGTCATTTTTTTTGATTCCCACGTGGGATCGCCGGGAAAATATGGCGCTTGCCTGGCCTTAATTGAAAAATCTAGGTATTCAAGGCTCCCTAAAGGTCATACTCACGCAGGGGTAAGAACACGCCTATGGGCTCAGGCAGGCCAATACGCCGATGCACCTTATGCAGATAGGCGAGCAGTGGATTGGCCAAGGGTTGTCCCTTAGTAGCAAGCAGGGTTCCATCATCATCACGAATATCCTCAGCCAGGACCATGCGTGAGGTCAGCTCGGTGGCACGCACATACATCAGCACCTCATTGTGCAAGGCAAAGGTAAAGTCGACAAGGCGATCAACAAGGGCCGGATCATAAAAAGGCTGATCTGCCTTGAGAGCAGCAAGGGCTGCATCTGGAGACTTACCTGAGGCAAGCAAGGAATCAATCCCAAGCGCTGTCTGCAGAATACGAGTACACAATGGAATGGTCTCCTGCATCTCAAGATCGTCATACCGGGGAAATTGGTGCGGCTCTTTATGCAACAAACCAAGTACCTCAATAATGACCTCAAATCGGGGCAGATGCATCAGCAACCGTGCCGCCACATCAAACTGTTCGCGAATGCGAATATTGTCCTCATGGCCAACAATGCCTCCACCATCGTAAAGCCTCATGGTTTCCTGAGATAAATTCAAACAGCCCAGCTGTGAGAGAACAGCGGCCATCTCGACAATCATTCGCTGCTGGGGCCTGGCGGTTCTGGCCATATGACGTGCAAAATTTTTCAGTCGGTGTGCCTTGCGTTGCGCGGCAGGATTCACCATGGCCAAAACCTGCGAAAGCATGCCAACCAGGCCCTGCTGCGTTCGCTCGCCGACGAAGCGGTTACTCACATTGAGTTTGTAGTTATAAATTCCCTCTTCAAGGACTGGTACCAGGGTCTGCAATGGACACGGCTTGGTCAAAAACTTGAAGATACGCCCCTTATTCACAGCATCAATAGCTGCCTGCTGGTCGGCATAGCCGGTCAAAAGAACACGTGAGGTATCGGCATCTATTTCACGGGCCTTGGACAATACTTCAACCCCATTCATCCCCGGCATGCGCATGTCGGATACCAAAACGGAAAAAGGTCCTTTTTCCTCAAACAGGCGCAGCCCTTCTTCCGGTGTGTCTGCAACATGCACACGATATTCCGGGGAAAGACTGCGTTTGAAGCTGTTGAGAATGTTATAATCATCATCTATGAATAAAATGGAAGAATACATAAACGCCTCCTACTTGCCAGGGTACAGCACGTGTTGAAAATTTTTTACGACATCTCTGTATTTCTCTGATTTACTCATATCTCCTTTGCAAATTCTGTTGGCATGCCATACCGCTTCCAGCACCGGCGAGAGTCGACACACCTCGGGAGCATCTTCTGTACCATGATGAAGAGAAATAGCCTCGGTGATATTGTGGGGAAGCCCCCAGAGTGAGGTTAGGTATCCCCCGATGATGGCATGATTGGTCCCGAGAAATTTCATTTCCACCTCACTTTGGCACTGTCCTTCAGTTTCGCAATTGTCCAGGATTTTCGTATACTGCTCCGGCATATGATGTACCAGCACAAGTTTACCAATTTCATGCAAAAGTCCCGCAAGATAGGCACTACTACCCGTGGTAGGATCATCACTGATAAATTCACCTATTTCCCTTGCTAAGGTGGCGGTGCAGAGACTGTGTTCCCATAAGGCATCAAGGTGAAACTCTTTTCGTTCCTGATCATTGCAGCTATTGAAGATATGCTGGGCAATGACCAGATGGCGCAGAATCTCCAGCCCCAGATAATTAACCGCCTCATGCACCGTAAGGATCTCTCGGTTGAGGGAGAAAAAACTCGAGTTCACCAGTTTCAAAAGTTGTGCGGTCATGGCGATATCTTCGCCAACGACCTCGGCAATATCATTACTCGTAGTCTCCTGATCCTCGAAAAGATCCATCAGTTTATGAAAAAGAGGGGGGAGTGAGGGTAAAGAATTCAAGCCACCAAGTAATTCCAATAAGTTAGGTTCATGCAGTCGGTGATCCAAATCGCGGATCATATCCATCAGAAGCTTGAGGTCTTCATTGCGGATGGGCTTCCACAGGAAATAATGACTCATAGTCATAAGTTCGCAGTAGGTTTCCTTATCCGGCTGCCCAGTCAGAACAATACGGATTATCTGAGGGTGCCGCTTGCGGACCTCCTGCAAAAGTTCATAACCATTCATGCCCGGCATACGCATATCCGTGACCAAGGCCTGAATATCATGCGTTGCCATGATCTCAAGCGCTTCCACGCCTCCTTCCGCAAAATGCATGTTCCACTGCTTTTTCAGGGGATGCAACATACGACGTAGTCCACGAAGGATGTTGGGTTCGTCGTCGACAAAGAGGATTGTTTTCATGATCAGTCCTCTACATACTCATTGGTGGATTCTACAGGGAGACGGAGCATAAAGGTTGTCCCCTGCCCTGTGGTGCTTTCAAAGTCAATTTTTCCGCCGTGTCTGTTGACCACAACGTCATACACTATAGCCAAGCCCTGCCCTGTCCCCTTCCCAACCTCTTTGGTTGTGAAAAAGGGTTCAAATATATTCGAGCGTACTCCATCAGGTATCCCTGCACCGTTATCGCTTATCCGAATCTCGACCCCATCCTCATGTTTACGAGTACTGACGGTTATGCGCCCCATGGTGTCAGGATCGCTTTTCTTTCTTTCCTCAATAGCATGGCTTGCGTTGATAACAAGATTCACCAACGCCTGGTGAAGTTGATCTACATAGCAGTGCACAAGCGGTAGATCATCGGCAAGATCGGTGATAAGTTCTGCAGAGTATTTCCATTCATTTCGGCACACGATGAGGGAACTCTCCAACGAATGGTTGATATCGGTGGCCACCTTTTCCTGGTCCCCGGGATGACTGAATTCTTTCATCGCAGAGATAATCTTCACCACGCGATTGATTCCCTGCAGGGTCTCGTCAATGCTTGTTGGCACTTCATCCAACAAAAAATCAAGATCAAGCTCATCAACCTCCGTGGCGATTTCGACAGGTAAGATATCGAGTTGACAGGCTTGTAAACGTGCTAGCAAAGGTTGAACGTCCTCAAAGGATTGCTCAATAAAGGTGACATTGTTCTGCACATACTGCATGGGCGTATTGATTTCATGGGCAATTCCCGCAGCCAACTGACCAATCGATTCCAGCTTCTGCGCCTTTGAGAGTTGCTGCTGCAACTCCACCAGTTCTGTTATATCATGCCAGATAGAAACATAGTGAGTCGTCTCGCCTAAATTATTGCGTATTGGTGAAATAGTTGTCTCTTCCTCTAAAATACTTCCATCTTTTTTCCGTGAGCGAAGATGACCTGACCAGCTTTCTCCAGCCTCTAGTGTCGTTCGCATCGCGGTGAGTACCTCGGCATCGACCAGATCTTCGGTAAAAGTCGAAACCTTTTGCCCAACCAGCTCATCGAACACATACCCGGTCATGGTGCAACAGGCCGGATTTGCGTAATCAATGATACCATCGGTCCCCGTCACCAGAACCGCTTCTCCGGTCTGTTCAATCAGGGTGGCAAGAAACCTTTTAGCCTCTTCTGCCAGGCGTTCACGGGAAATATCGTCTACGCTGAGCACGGTTGCAATGCCGTCACAGTTAGAAACATAGGTAACACTGCAACGAAAAAATCCTTTGATATTCTCCCTGTCCAGACAAAAAACAAAACTCTCTTCAGCAGTATCCTCCCGGAGGATGCCTTCGACAATAAGCTGACTTGTCGCTTGCTCATCAAGCGTCAAGAGCCTGGACCATTTTTGGATAATCCCGTTAAATGCAGAGTTACGGCGAACAACATCATTGTTCGATGTCAAGGCAACCACTCCCACGGAAACGACATCAAAGAGAGCCTCTATGTATCTTTTCTGCCGTTCAATGGTATCAGACTCCTGCTTTGCCTTGGATAAAAGTCTGTTTGCCTCTTTACGGTCACTGATATCCAGATGGACTCCAAAGGCACGTTGCCCATGGCCAGCATTGTCCCGAATCAACACCTGGCCAATGTCTAATACCCAAATCCAATGCCCCATTTTATGGCGCAGACGATGTTCTGTCGAATAGAACGGAGTTGTCCCTGCTAAATGTGCCTCCAGTACAGGAAGAACATATTCCCTGTCATCCGGGTGCAGCAACATCTTCCAGGTATCGAGGTGGGCGGGTAATTCTCCCGGATCATACCCAAGCATGGTGTAAAAACGGTCATTGAGTTCAAGTTCTCCTGTCACAATATTCCAGTTCCAGGTGCCCAACTGTGCACCTTTTAGGATAAGCTCCAACGCCTGATTTTTTTCTTGCAGCTCTTTCCCCGCATAACGAGCCTGGTCAAGAGTCGTGAGCAGGTTTTGTTTTCGAAGGGAAAACCAATGAGAAAATCCTACAAAAGCAAGAGCACAGAGAGAGAGGAGGAGAAAACCCGAAGAAAAAAGCTGCTGTTGGTGATAATTCTGGGCGGTTCCATTCGTATCGATGAAATACAACAGAAGATCATATCCCGGTATATCGGCATAATACAAATGAGTGGAGCCAGAAATACAGGGATGTTTAACGGCAAGAGCACCAACGCTCTGATTCACCTCAACCGGTGAGATTTGGCCTTGTACAAGATTTTGGAGGAGGCCGACAGAAATCCTGCATTCCGGTAGCGATTGATAGACGATTCCACGCTGATTGACCAGAGTCAGCAGACCAGCCATTGACGGCATAAGCCTTTTAATGAGTGTTTCATACCGCAATTTCCCCTGAACAAATCCTGCAATTCGCCCATCTACCAGGACGGGGTGGGTCAGAGAGAGCAGTCCCTGCTCACCTACAAAGAGATGGACTTGACTTGAGGTTCTGACCAATGAATTTTGTCGATCAATTTTTGTGGATACCTCCAGGGGGCGATGCAGAGCAACAATTTCTTCACCACCGGGATTCATGAGAGACAGAGAGACAAAGACACGCCCGAAGATCTCCTCCTTCAAATTATACTGCTGAAACTCTTGAATAATTGCCTCCCCAGAGGGGTGACGTACCGTCTGGGGCAAAGCAGGGGTATACTGTTTCAAGTACTGCTGCACACTTTCCGCCTCGGCAAGTACCGACAAGTCATTGTTTCTTTCTCCCAAAAACAGCGCAATGCTTTGCCCATATTCTTCCAGTCGCTCTTGGGTACGCAACAGGTCGTTCTGATGGAAGGTATCCAGCGAGTAGAGATTAAAAAGATAGAGAGTTCCAATCAGAATAGTTATAAGGGCAAAAAAGCCGATTGTCAGAAATCGGCGGACAGGGCCTGTTTGCTGAGAAAGAGGAACTGACATGGATTCACCTGGCTCTGGCTTTGCCTAGCACGCTTACATTCATGCGGGCAAATGGAAACAATATGTAATTTTTATAAAGATGGCTGGGGCAAATCATGCCCATAGAGGCCACAAGTACTAGGTAGCCTTACAAAGCAGGTATAGTGCCAGGAATTTCAAGGGGGGAGAGAGGAAGCAATCGCAACGGCGACAGTGACTATAAAATCAAATAATTTCAGATTATTATAATACTGAAGAAGGAAGAAGATGCTGCAGAAGAGGTACGGTCGCAGGCGACACGTCGCCTCTCAATTTGAGAGAATTGTATAGCAATAACCCTTAAGCTGAGAGACCAAACTGTTTGAGTTTTCGATAGAGGGTCGCCTCACTTATGCCAAGGAGGTTGGCTGCCTGCCGTTTGTTATTTCCGGTTTTGCGTAGGGCATTTTCAACAGCAGTCTGTTCATAGGCCTCCAACGAGTCATTTTCGGGAGAACAATCTTTTTCACAGGCACAATCTACGACCAGGGTTGCGGGGAGATCTGCCGGTAATATCACTTCCTCCTCAGCCAGGGCCAGGGCTCGTCTGAGAACATTTTGCAACTCACGCACATTACCAGGCCAATGATACGCCTGGAGCAGGCGGAGCGCATCCGCTCCCATTTCTTTGGGGCGATCTGTGGAAAGATTTTCAAGCAGATGCGTGACCAAGAGTGGAATATCCTCACTTCTTTCGCGTAATGGCGGTTGGATAATGGGAATTGCAGAAATTCTAAAAAAAAGGTCTGCTCGAAAATGTCCCTTGGCAACCTCCTGCTCCAGATCACGGTTCGTTGCAGCTATAACACGGATATCAACCGGCTGGCTTTTGGTGCTGCCAACAGGCCGCACCTCGCGCTCTTGCAGAGTCCGCAACAGCTTTGCCTGCATTTTCAAGGGCAACTCACCAATCTCATCAAAAAAAAGCGTTCCCCCATCCGCAGCTCGGATAAGTCCCTGGGTGGGACGATCAGCACCGGTAAAAGCACCTTTTTCATAACCAAAGAGTTCACTTTCCAGCACACTCTCATTAATCGCAGCACAATCGATCACCACAAAGGGACCGTTTTTACGCAGAGAATGGTGGTGGATAGCCCGGGCGGCCAACTCCTTGCCGGTGCCGGATTCCCCTAAGACCAGAACCGGAGCGTCCGAGACGGCAACCCGGGCAATAAGGTTCTTCATCTCCTCTATTGCCGGAGATTCACCGACCAGATCGGGAAAATCAAACGCCTGTTGATTGACATTTTCCAAGAGCTTACGCTGTTCCCAAACAGCAAAATAGTGTGCCAGCACCTTGCAGAGGATATTGGGAGGACAGGGTTTTTCCAGAAAATCAGCCGCCCCCAGTTTCACAGCCTTCACTGCATCCTGCACCCCACCATGACCTGTCAACATAAGCACGATGAGATCAGGATAATTCTGCATAATCTCTTCCAACACGGACATACCATCACGCCCGGGCATCTTCAAATCCAGCAAAACCAGATCATAGGGTTTTGTTGCCAATGCGGTCAATCCCTGCAATGGATCAGATTTCGTGGCGATCTCATACGGCGTATTAATTAAGATCCGCTTCAATGAACGGAGAAACATGGGGTCGTCATCGATGGCCAGGATGCTAAATGCCTGTGTTGTGCTCATATATCGTATCTACAAAGAGACTTGAAAGGGGTTGGGGAGTCTTTCTAGATATTTTCTTGAAATCAAAACAGTTAGTCAAGCAGAACCACTCAATATTCCTCTTGAGCCATCAAGCCCTCATGTTTCTCTGTTCCGGACAAAACAACAAATAAGCTCAAAAAAAGCACCTTGAATCACCGAAAAATTATCCAGCATAGGGGGTGATTACTCGCCATGTAAGGCCCTAAGAATCTTACCCTTGCCCCGCAGGGCAACGAAATAAGTGTTACTGACGTTATCGATCATGAAACAGTCGCTCCCCGTTATCTCTATAGCAAGGCTACATTGGCAGACGGTTCTTTTATTTTTAAAGTTCGCCCTCTCATTTTTATAGTCGAGAGCTTTCCGAGTAGAACTTTCAGCTATGTATATTCTTCCAACATCCCCTTCCTACCCGCCACCCCGATTACAGAAAAACACCACACTACAAACAGTTACACCGCAACTTCACAAAAACCCTCTAGAATTACAGCTCAAAAAGGACATGGCACTGAGATTGCTCATGCCTTGGTAATCCGCAACGAAGCTGTTGGTCTAGGCAACAGGGGAGCGCCTGCGAAATTGCGACATTGAAAATCCTGGCATTTTTTATTTGGAGCGTCAACTCATGAATCGAACCGTGAGGCTGGATACGAGAAATTCTTGGCAACCGTTAACAATAGGGGGAGTTCATCTTTCGGCGTCAGTAAAGCTGAGACCTGCCCAATGCTGGCGATTCGACTCATCATCTCCTGGTCGACCTGGACACACGCGAGAGCATCACAACAAGGGCAGGTTGTTGCCGATGGCAAACCCGAAAAAAATATTGCGTATTCAATGTGAGAAACGTACAGAGGAGAACGCAAAATGAGCCTAATTTACGACCAACAACCGCCTAAACGAAGACTGCTGCAATCCTTTATTCTCTGGGCTCTGATTATAGGCCTTGTTCTGATCTTTGCCTGGTCAGCCTTTCACACCATCGCCCAGACCGCCAGTGGACCGGGAGCAGTCATCTCCAGCAGCCAAGTTCTGGTCATTCAGTCAGTCGATGGTGGAGTAATCGAATCACTTCAGGTGCGGGAAGGTGATATTGTCCAAAGAAGACAGGTGGTCGCTCGCATGGAGAGAACCAAACTCGGAGTCTCTCACAAAAAACAGTCCCCCCGGTTGACTAAAGAAGAGGCATACCCGATTGCAAAACTAGCTAAAAAAGGCGACGTGAACCGCACTGGGGTAATCCGCAGTCAACGGGCCATGAACGATGCCCAAGCCGAGCTGATCAACCGCAAAAATACATACATAAGGACGCCAGCGCCGAGCTGGCTAAGGTCGAGGATGATATCAACCAAAACGAGGAAATCCGGCCCCAACGCTATCAGCAACTCGCCGCCAGTGTCATTCGCACACCGGTCAACGGTATCGTCAAGAACGTACGGGTTACCACTCTGGGTGGGGTGCTCCGCGCAGGGGACGAACTGATGCAGATCGTGCCCCTGGATGCCAAGCTCATCATCGAGGCCAAGGTACTCCCCGCTGATATCGCCTCTATCCATTCAGGCCTGCCCGCCTCGGTAAAATTTGATGCCTTTGACTACACTATCTTTGGGGCGGTAGAAGGGACGGTCACCTATGTCAGTGCCGATACGATCAAGGAGGAGAGTCGTGGGGGAGAACAAAACTTTTACCGGGTCCATGTGGAGACCGACACCAGCCTGATTAAAACCAAAACCGGGAAACAGCTCGATATTCTTCCTGGTATGACCTCGCAGGTTAATATCCGTACCGGGAACAGAACCGTTCTTGATTACATGCTCAAACCGCTGCGCAAGACTTTGACCCAATCGCTCGGGGAACGATAACCTGAATGAATGCCTGCGGCATTCAAGGATAAAAAAAATCAGGTATCAGTCTTCGTGCGCTGATACCTGATTTTGATTTTTGATGCAAGATCTGGTGCTCTTCAACCGAGAATCCGTGAGCATTCATCGGTGTGCGTGCTGAAGGATGCCCCAAGAGGCGGCGGTTGAAACTGAACAACAAATGAATGAGCTTAAAAAACCTCGTATCATTCATGGGATACATTGTTCAGTGACCACCCGCCCCCATGGGTTCGGGTTCAATTAACGATGCCGACGATCAAAGGTCTGCTCGCCATCCTTCCTTTCTTCGGCTTCGCCTCGTCTTTTTTGGTCGTAGCGTTTTTTCTCCTGGGGTGGATGCATCTTACGTTGATCTCGTTTATTGCGCTCTCTGGTTAACCGATCACGATCATTCCGCTTACGGAGATCAATACGCTTCTTCTCCTCTCGTTGTTTATTCCGCTTGCGGAGATCGCTACGCCGTTGCTCCTCTAACCGTTTTTTCCGATCCAGCCGTTCCCGCTCCTTTCGGTTATGGTCCGTATAGCGGGAATCCCTGCGTGGATCCTTTTTCATCCAGCGAGGATCACTTGACGTGCGGTGCTTATCTTTATAGCGGGGATCTGGCTTGCGCCGATAGTCTTTCTTCTTCCAGGAATCTTGTTTGGTACGATGACGATCATCCCAGCGAGGATCATTTTTTTTGCGGTATCGATCGTACTTATAGGAATCTTTATCGTGTCTGTATTTTGGATCTTTCCATTTCGGTGTTTTCTGTATCTTGCCTCGGTGGTCATGATAATAATGATGCCCTTTCCACCGTGTTTCCCGGGGCCAATGTTTCCTCGGTAAAACGATCCATTTATTGTTTTTATGCTTGCGGTAATACCAACGTGAATTGTTGTAATAATAATAGAATCCACCGTAGGTATAGTAGGGACGGTCGTAAAGGTTGACCGTGTAAGGCAAGGCTGGCGCCACAACAACAGAAGGACGATAATACGGATCGGAATAATAGCCGTCAGCGGGTACGACACACCCCGAAAAAAGGAATCCGCTGCTGACAACCATTAGGAGTGCAAGTATGGTTGATTTTTTCATAAAATACCTTGGGTTAAATTGACTGACTCCTGAATCCGTAACGGCGTGTGGTTGCTGAACAACGTATCCTTTTTACCTGGAGCCGTGAGCATTCATTGGTGTGTCAGCTTCGCTGTTTGTGACATGTCGATTAAAGTATACTTTATCGGCTTGTTACGAACAGTGAAGGTGGCGTACTAATGGATGCCCCAAAGGGCGGCGGGTGTAACTGAATAGCAAATAAATTAGTTTGAAAATTTCTGCATTATCAACTGAATATGTTATTCAGAGACCATCCGCCGTCACGGATTCAGGTTTTAATAAACAGGTAATAATTATTGAATAAAAATATTGTATTCAGCTTCACCTGACGCACCGATGAGTGCTCACGGTTTCAAGGTTTATGAGGACAGTGTCGCACAAAAGAGGTTCGTTTGTCTAAAACAAATTGGTCCATTTCGAATAAGGGTACAGACGTCCATGCATACTCCACCGCCTCTCTCCCAGTACTTTCAAAATTCAAGCCAAAAGGCTGCAGAGACAAAAAGGCTCCAGTATTGTCCCCACTGCGCCGCGCCCTTTTCTGAGACACAACGCCCTTCTCCCCTGCGGCAACAATGTGCTCAGTGCGGGTATGCGCACCACCTGAACCCGGCACCGGGCATCACTATTATCCTGCACACACTCAAAGGAAAAATACTTATCGGAAAACGTGCGGCATCAGGAAGTTATGGAGGACTTTGGTGTCTACCAGGCGGCTATATCGAATACGAAGAGTCGTTTATCCAGACAGCACATCGAGAGGTCCATGAAGAGACTGGGCTGGAGATTCAAGTGGAAGGGGTAATCAATGTGGTCTCCAACCTGCTGGATGAATCCCACCATACCCTGGTAATCGTTTTACTGGGGAGAGTGGTTGGTGGTCAGGAGGCTGCGAGTGATGACCTGGAGCAACTGCGCTGGGTGACACAAGAGGAGCACGAACAGACCCGGTATGCCTTTGAGGGGGATAAGAAAATAATCGACGTCTTTTTCAGTGGCGACTATGCCCTCTTGCTCATCGATCCACAGGCGGAAGCCGAATACAAACCCCACTCATGACATAGCGAGAAATACTCTCGGATCGGGGTCAGTTGTTCTTCCGGCGTCCCCTTTTCTTCCTTTTTTTGGAGCCTTCCTGATAAAATTCCGGCTCATATCCCAGCTTAAACGGTTCGGTTGTCTTATTCCTCAAACTTAGAAAATGTCTGTTTTTGGCGACAAAGGGACAAATCGGAGCCTGGCAGGGAACAAAACCAAATTTCTGGTAAAAATCTGAATGGCCAAGCACAAATATGGGCTGGGAGCTGATGACATCCTGGCGCAGAGCAAAACGGAGTAACTCCGAACCAATCCCCTGCCCCTGCATTTGACTCTGTACCGCCAGAGGTGCCAGATGTAGACCACAGACTTCCTCTTCATGAAAGGCCCTGGAAAAACAGATATAGGCGATGACCGAAGTGCGGTGCAGGCAGACCCATTCATACAAAGGCCGTTTCAGGATGTGGAGGTTATCAAAAAGCTGGATCTCATAACGGCTGGGTGAAAAGGTCCGCTCGACCAATGAACCTGCCTTGGGCAGCAATTCGTCTGTCAGGGGACGTATTTTCATGATTGCTCCTTGGGGGCAATGTCAGCGGTCTTTCGCAGGGTTGCAAGAAAGCGAGAGCGTACTGTCTCATTCATCAGGGTCTGCTTGACCAGGGGAAGCTTAAGAAATCCACCAACCAGACCCCGCATGAACTGGTGGGTTCGACTCATGGGATTATCAAAAATCAACGCCTGCAGGCTGTTCCGCTCAAGCGACTGCATTAAAACCCGCTCAAAGCTGTCTTCGGGATGATACACTCGTTGTTCGCGCGGATGCAGCCGCAGTGCACCTGAAGGACATTGCAATGCACAGACACCACAGCCCAGACAAAAATCGCCCACCTGGGCTTGCGGTATGGCTCGTTTGCCCTCGGCTGTTACCTCTGCCTGTCGCAGGGACAGCGCGTCAATGGGGCAGGCGCGTACGCAGAGACCGCAGCCTATGCACTTTTCGGCATCTACCTTGGCTACCACCGAGGCGGTGACGAGAATACCTGTATAGCCTGTCTCCCGAATACCTTGAAGCAGGTTACAGCAACAGCCGCAGCAGTGGCAGATAAAGCCCGCATCCCGGCGTACATTGTCTGCCGACAAGGTCAATCCCAAATCACGTGATCTGTCGAGGATATCACGCATCTGGAGTTTGTCGATGGGCTTGGCCAGCCCGTTACGGATAAGGAACTCGGCACCTGTCCCCATGGAGGTGCAGGTCTCCATGGGAACACGACAGGGTGGATGGCCCAGGTGATGCTTTTCATGACGGCAGGAACAGAGGCCCAGGGAAAATTTTGTATGGTTTTCAATGAGGCTGCTTGCCCGTTCGTACTCGAGAATCTCAACATACTCGGCCTGGGTTCCTTCGTGGGGCAGAGCCCGCATAATAGAGACCTGCTGACCATCCCCAAAATTGGCCTCAAGAAACTCTTTGCCTCCAAACATATAGCCTTGAAAGAGCTCTGCCCACTGTTTGAAGGGCAACTCTGGGCCAACCCGCATCATGGTGAATTCAAAAAAACCAATCACGAGGGGACTGACCATATAGCGATAGCCCTCCCCGTCCCAGATATCGAGCACCAACCCCCTGTGGCAGAGAGCTTCCAACTGTCGTTGCAAAGGGACAGGATCCTGCTGGCAAAGACGGGCAATCCTGGCCAGGGTGGCAGGACGATAGGGCATGTGCACGAGGAGTATTGCATCTTCAGGACTATAAAGAGAGCTGATTAACTTTTCAAACACGGGAGTCCATGGCGTGCGTATCGGCGCCTGATCAAGTCGTTCGCCCAACTGCCTGTAAATGTCCTTGCTTGCTATATGGCCCATACTTTTTTTCCTCTTGCTCCTGTCTTTAATCCACATCCCCATTAGCTATTTTTCCCTTTGCCAGCAAGGAAGAATTTTGAGCAAAGATCAGGGGAAGGTGTATACTTGCTTTAGGGTGTCTTGAATAATTAGATTTTTCAATCAAGGCCAAGGATTGCGCAAAATTTTACCGCAGGCATATGTGTGATATTCCGAGGATAAAATTTTAAGCATGACGCCGGGATTGGCAGAAAAAGCAATTATTCAAGATTCCCTTTAATTTACCTGGCTCAATCAGATTGAACGCCTTGTTCAAGGAGGCCCTATGCACGGATACATGCAGGTATATACAGGAAATGGAAAGGGGAAAACCACGGCAGCTCTGGGCTTGAGCCTACGGGCAGCTGCAGCTGGCATGCAGGTCTTTATCGGCCAGTTTGTCAAGGGGATGCACTACAGCGAACTCGATCTTCTGCCAACCATCCCCAATATAACGATCAAGCAGTACGGCCGAGGCTGTTTCATCTATGCCGACCCAACCGAGGACGACGTGAACGCGGCTCGTGCAGGCCTTGACGAAATGGGTCGAATCCTGCAATCAGGGGAGTATGATCTCGTGGTTCTCGATGAGGTCAATATCGCCCTCTATTTCAAACTCTTTTCGGTTGAGAATCTCATCCGGGTTCTTGAAAACCGATCTCCCGAGGTTGAGGTTGTGCTGACTGGCCGTTACGCACCCCAGGAAATTGTGGACATGGCAGATCTGGTCACAGAGATGCGGGAGATCAAACACTACTATAGCCAGGGGGTTGAGGCCCGCACCGGTATCGAAAAATAGGACCAACAGGCCTGTATATAGGATACCCCCTCTAGAATTCGGCAATATTCCCAGCAACAAGAAGATATCCTCTCCTGTTGACAGCTGCTGTTCAGCAATCACCTGCCATCACGGATACAAAGGGTAGGGTTCCTGCAACGAGATCCACCTTACTCCAGTACCTTGATCGTGAAATCGTCGAGGGGCAATGTGCTCTCCCACTGCGGTAATCTTTTCGCTGGCCCTATAATCTGGACCAGGGGTGGTTGCCGGTCGGCCAACCCGTTGATCTTCGCCCAGAGGGTAATATCCCCCCAATATTGAGGAGGGGTGTCGGCCGCTGCAACAGCGGCAAAAATTTTCCTGGGTGTCTCTTCTCCACTGCGGATAGCTTCTAAGGCGAAACGCTCAAGCAGCCCCAACTGACTGACAGGATCCGGCTTTTCTTGGAGCCACCTTGCCACAGCGGCCGGGATCCACGGTATCGGGGCATCGGTCATTGCCGATACCTCAGCCAGTTTGGCAACATCCTGCCTGGAAAACGCCGCATCGACACGGACTGCGAAGTCGAATTGGGACTGGCTGACGGGCTTCTGTTGCCCATAGACTGAAGCCAGTTGTTCAGGCAAAAGCTGGCCAAGCCCATGGTAGGGGACGATCTCAGGATACGAATCAACGCATAAAAGTTCAATATTCTCGATTGCTTTCTCGTGCAGACAGGAAAGTATATGCACGAGCATGGCCTGATCGAACAGGCAGGCATCAAACCACAAAATGATGTGGCTTAAGGACGCAGCCCCTTCCAACCTGCGATACTGGTTGCGCAGGGTTTCAAGGACAAAATCCCTATGCAAACCACCTGCGGTGGTTTCCTCCAAAAATCGGGACCGAGCCTTCAGGGTCTCCTCGGTTGGCCAGCCTGGATTTCTATGACCATCGTAGAGGATGTCATGCCAAACAAGGATTTCACCAGCCAGTCCGGCTTTGCCCAGATTGCTCCCTGCAATGTCTCCGCTTGTAATGTGAAGTAAATTTATTGTTTCCATCCCATGAGTTATAGAAAATCGATAAAAATTTTACCAAAGATCACACTTGTGTATTTGCACTGCCTCTCCTCATTCCAATAATAGTGCATCCGGGGAATGCGGCAAGTTTATTTCAGCCGACCTCACGCTTTCCCCATCCCACCACCAGGGGCGGCCTCGCCATCTTCCATGTGGGAGCTATCTTTCAGGACAGCCAGGGATTCATGTGGTTTGGCACCCGTGATAGATTAAATCGTTACGACGGCTACTGGGGCACTACCTATCGCCACTGCCCGACGTCATAGGTCAGGGTGGTGATGATATCCCCGAAGCAGTTCGTACCTGCTAGGGCAACGGTTCCCCCTGTCGCTTATTTGATCAGTTTCCCGGCATAGTCATAGATAAAGGCCGGTGTCCGTTGACTGCTTGATCAGCCGACCACACCTTTGCTAACCGACTGAAGTAGTGAAACATCTAAGTCCTGCACCTCAACTGCCCCACCACAGAGCCCTCCCCTTGACATGACACAACGTAGGACTAAATATAATAAACAGACGCTGTGTATGCTCATTCGATTATTCCATCGCAGAGAACAGATATGAAAAAAATCTGTATCATTGGTGCTTCAGGAAAGCTTGGTCAATATATGATTCAGCATGCTCTTGATCTGGATTATTCCATAGTTGCCGTGTGCCGAAAACAAAGCGTTGAAAAACTTGAATCCTTTAAAAAACGTATCACAATTCTTCCTGGTGACACCAATGATCGTGAAGTCACAAAAGAGGCGGTCAAAGATTGTTCCTCTGTGCTGACCGTCCTTGTCCCATGGGGCATGAAGCATTACGCCTCAGGAACTGCTCAAGCGGTACTGGATTATGCGCCACCGGAGGCACGCCTTGTATTTTCCTGCGGTTGGCACATATCAAGAGATGGCCAGGATAACTATTCAATAAAACACAACATATTGGTTGCGATCATTGGGTTTCTTGGGCGATTCTTCCGCATAGTGGATATCAACGATCAAGTTGACGCCTGCCGTCGCATATTCTCCAGCAACGCTTTGTGGACAGTTGTCCGTGGGAGCGATCTTGAAGAAGGTCCGAGTCAGGGCCTCCCTGTTTGGAGTCGACACGTAGGAGACCCGATACTGGCCAGCAACCTTACCAGACGCGTTGATTTTGCCTTATTCATGGTACATGCCCTCACAAATGACGAACTCATTCAAGAAGCACCTGCCATTGTGGGGAGGCAGTCACCATCAGCCCTCAACTATACTGAAAAGAATAACGCAACTCTGCGCCATACCGGCAAGGGGAGTGTACCGTGAAAGTGAATAATCAAGAGGCCAATAATACAACGACGGAGAAGCGTGAACCAACTATTCTCCATCGCGAGGATTGGGCATCACATGATCGTTTGTGGAAAGGATATGTTCAAGGTGCAGACCTTGGTACCGATGTGACCGTACTGTTCTTTGTTACAGAACAACCGGGTGAAGGTCCTCGTTGGCATGTCCATCCATATGACGAAATTTTTATCGTGCGCAAGGGAAATGCTTTATTCACAATAGGGGATAAAAAAATAAAGGCAACAGCAGGTGATATTCTCTTAGGTCCCGCCAATATTCCGCATAAGTATCATAATCTTGGACCAGGGGTGCTTGAAACCACAGACATTCACCTCTCTGATCGTTGGATACAAACAAATTTGGAAGATCCGGAGCAATCTATCAAACTGAATAAGTGAGCGTTCAATCCATTAAGGTCATAAAAAAATATTCTATTCTTTCCAGCAGATTTTCAACACTGGCTGGCTGTATGTCGGGTGTATAATAACTGGCGCTCAATGAGACCTTATTTTTAAATGTGCTTACGCCCAGCATAAAGGCTGGGGTGTAAAATGCCGGAGGAATAAAACTAATCTCGTCTATAGCACTATCTCCGAACCGGATGTTATCTGGAGCAAGTACCCCCAAATTGGAAAGCATTGGAGAACAGTGTCCTGTCTTTAATATATTTTTCCATTCAGCATGAAACATATCGACACAGCTAGAGAATCCTGACTGAAGGCATAAATCGTTAGCAATTGTTCCATGTATTATATTTTCAATCTTATTGGCTTTTTCTGTCGCGGTAGTCGCCTGTACAACCAACTCATGCAGATTTTGAAAAATTCGAGGCAAGGTAATATTGAAGACTGCTGAAAGATTGCATATTTTATGATTTGAATTTTCTGGCAAATATTTTCTCAGATCAGATGTAATCTGAACTTCCTTAAATTGCCCCGAATGGGGGTGTAAAACATGGAGTAATCCAAAAAAATAGGCTGAAATAAACAAGGTGCTTATTGTGATGTCATTTCGCTTTGAATACTTTTTTATTTGAGTAAGTTGAATTTTTTCAAATGACTTTGACTTGTATGAAAACGTATTCGTCTGCCCTCTCTCTCGATTCGCAATAAAACCCCAGGATGAGGTGAGATCTATCTTTTCAGGTTCAAAATACTCTTCTATTTCATCAACCCCCAACGCCCTGTACAGAGCAGATGTCGTTCTTTTTGGAGGTTGAGCTGAATAAAAAAACGGGGTCTTTTCTTGAATTTTCGTGTAGCAGTCTGCAAGCAGCGTTAAATAATACTGAGAACCTGCCCCGTCACATGCCGCGTGATGTATTTTGATAACAACAACATTCGATACTTGATTGGTTATCAAAAAAACCATTACCGGCGACTGTTTTGAAATCTTTATTTCTTGAGACAGATCATGTTGAATTTCTTGTTCAATATCCTCAGTCTCTCTTAAACAGCATATGTCTTGAATCTTATACTCTTCAGGAACCCATCTGGGAACAGGGTGAGCAAGACTCAACCTGCAGCCTAAGAGAGGCTCAGCGACAATCGAATTATGCACAGCCTGTTTCAGCGTCTCATAATCGATTATCTGTTTGCATTGAACAACATATTGAATCAAGGCATTCGAGGCGACGCCCTGCGCTATGTAATTAAACCAGTCCTGGGGTGTCGTGGGATAGTATTTCATCTCAAGCCTCAGATTTGCCACAACTCGCTGAAATCGACATCAGTCTCGTATAACTTCCCAGCAATAGGGCCATTTTCCGTCCCCACAACGCTAGGAGCGTATACCGCCTCTCAAAATTCTTCAGGGACCTTCTCCTTTTAGATGGTGCTGGGATGGGTTACATCCAATCCCCATCTGGGCATAAATCAGCTTGGGAAGCAGCTGAGCCGGTATGGACTCAGGGTTTTCTTCTCCCCCAGCCACGAATGGGCGTATCTGCAAAGGGGCGAGGCCCGCCTTCGTTCTTTTGTCCCCTTCCGGCAAGGTGTCGACGGTGCCCCTTGCCGGGACCTCCCCTACCCTGCTGCCTCTCTCCTATATGCTCGACAACTTTTGTTAAAAGCGCTTGGAGCTGTTGCTGTTCCACCTCGGAAAGACAGGAAAATGCGTCCTGGGGCAGGCTGGAAATTGCATCTCCATCCGGTACCTCTCCGCCCCAGGCCTCGTTTATTGAAAGGATGAATCCACGTTTATCCGCCTCGTTGCGCTTTCGGATAATAAATCCGTTTGTTTCCAATTTACGCAGCAGTTCACTGAGTGAAGAGGAACGGACATCGAGAAGCTCCAACAGTTCACCTTGGCTTATGGGCCCCTGTTCCTTGATGAGTTTCAGCACTCGGTGCTGGGCATGGGGCACCTGATTGTTCCGATGAGAGCAGCGATTCATCATGCGACTGGCCCGACGAATCAAGTCCGTCAGCGTTTCCTGCAGTTCTGCATTTTTGCCAAAGTGATGTTGTCTCATGACCATTACCTCGGTTTCATTTGACTTGGATCGATTGAGCGAACGCCTCGCCTTTCGGGCAACCGGGGGCACTGAGCAGGCAGTGATTTTTACACAGAGGGCAGCTCAGATTGCTCGACGCTTCGGCAGCTTCGGCAACATTTGCCGCCCTTTTCTCATCCGTGCCAGACTGCACAGACTGTTTTCCCCATTGAGCACGAATACAGGGGCGCTGATATGCCGGTCCAACGTCCCGGCAACGTTTTCCCCTTCCCCTGGGCTGTCCGTGGTGTTTCCCTTGACCTCGATGATGCGGAGGGTGACATGTAAACATAATTTTCTCCCTATGTTAAACAGTTATTTTAGAAGGCACCTTCTTTGTTAACCTTCACAATAACCCCTCTCGCCAAAGTGTCAAGATAGAAAGGTACCTTTTTAATCTGCGCTTGCGGTCCTTCTTTAAAAGATAGGAAATATCTATTTATTTTTTCTATCCATAGGATAACCTTTTATATGTCCTCGTATCAGCTCAAGGCATGGCGGACCGTGCAAAAATAACCGCCACCAGGACCAAGGAGACAAGCATGAGTAATTGCATCATTTATGGCAAACACGGCTGACCCTATACCGATCGTGCCCGTGCGGCGAAGCCAGATTTTATCCACTATGATGTTCAACGTGAACCAGTGCGCTTGCAGGAGATGCTCGCCCACAGCAAAGGACAACGACAGGTACCGGTTATCGTTGAAAATGGGCAGGTTACAATCGGATTTGGCGGCTCATGAGGCGTCTGAAAATTCGACGGTCGTCGAAAAAAAAATGGGCTGAATACTGAAGGTATCCAGCCCATGGTTTCCGTTTCGCAGTGGGGGGCAATTTACCGCTCAGCGAGCCAATAAAAGCCAAACCTGGGAATCACCAAAGATCTCTTAAATATATCAGGGCTCTCCCCCCGATACAGATCAACCAATGGTCGCTGGGTTGCGCCCCAGGGGCCAAGCTCTTCCAAATTGAGATGCTGGGGCCGATCACTGAAGTTGGCCACCACAAGCACCCATTCGTTGGCTCTTTGTGGGTGGTTGCGCCCAAAAACAAACAGGTAAGGGTTTTCCACCTCCAGCAGTTCACGATTGTTAAAATCGGAGAACACCTCGATCTCCTTGCGCACCGCAATCATTCGTTTGATTTCACTGAAAATTTTATATTCAACCGTTCCCGGTATATTGCGTTGCTCAGCCACCTCCCAGTCAATTGAGGGGCGATGCACCCACCGGGTATCCCCTCTCTTGAAGGGATCATCCCGGTATGAGTCGTCATTGAGGGTACCAATGGCATCACCATAGTAGAGCAAGGGAAGACCTCCAAAGGACATGATCATGGAATGGAGCAAGATGATCAGCTTGATGGCATCGTCAATGGCGGCGTCATCTTCTGTTTCCAAGGCATACTCAAGACCCACGAGTGAGGCGAGCGAACCGGATATCCGGGCATCACCGGTCTTGGGGTTGAGGCCAAAGGGAAGACCACGGGCATGGGAGTTTTCGTAATTCCCTGTGAAATAATCAATGAGGAATTTGCGATGTCGCGCCGGTTCATAGCCACAGGCAACAATACTTCTATCGTCAAAGCCAAAACCGATATCATCATGACAGCGCACATAGTTGAGCCAGGTGGCCCGGTCGAGTTTGACCGGCAAATTTTTAATCCCCTGGTTGAGTAAGCGCACATTTTTGGTGGCAACAGCATCCCACAAGAGCGCCATATAGGTGGCATTGTAGGCAATCTCGCATTCCTTGGCGATAACTGCATCCTCACCAAAATATTTGATCACCTCAAGCGGGGCGACAATGGCCTCTGCAATAAAGACCACCCCCGGAGCAGTCACCTGGCAGCAGTCTTTAAACAGTTGCAGGATCAGATGCGCCTCACGTTCATTCTGGCAAGTCGAACCAATCTTCTTCCACAGAAAGGCCACCGCATCCAAACGAAGAATATCGGCCCCCTGATTAGCCCAGAAGAGAATGATATTAATCATTTCAATGAGCACAGCAGGATTGGTATAGTTCAAATCCCACTGAAAATCATTGAACACGGTCATTACCCAACGCTGCATGTCTTCATCCCAGGTGAAATTTCCCGGCGCATTTTCCGGAAAGACCTCGGGCATGGACTGCTCAAACATGTCTGGCACGTTGCGGTTTTCAAAGCAGTAAAAGTAATCCTGATATTTTTTTTCGCCTGCCTTGGCCTGGGCTGCCCAGTAATGTTGGTTCGAGGTATGGTTGACCACAACATCGAGCACGAGCAGAATATCACGCCGACGCATTTCCTTTGCAAGATCTTGCAGGTCTTCCAGTGTACCGACCTCGGGATTGATATCACGAAAATCACTGACCGCATAACCGCCATCACTACTGCCTTCCGGGCAACGCATGATCGGCATCACGTGCACCATATTCACGCCCAGATCCTGAAAATAGTAGAGCCGCTCCCGCAGCCCTTTGAGATTTCCAGCAAACCCCTTGCAATACAGTGCCATTCCAACCCACTGCTGGGAAAGAAACCAGTTGTAGTCTTTTTCCCGCTCCAGATCGAGAGCACGCAGCTCTTTTGGTCGCTTAATGTACTGGTAGGCCATGGTTTCAACCAGCTTTTGCGCCTGCTCTTCGAAATCCTCCCTGTCACCATAGAGCCGCTGAAACAGCGAATGGATACCATAAAAATTCGCACCTAAGCGGGTATAAAAATGGCGGAGATCCTGTTTGGAAATTTCCGGTTTGATCCGGTTGAGAATATCGTTGAGCAGTGTATGGGATACCTGTTCGTACATATCGTTTTTTTATGTAAAGAAAGAGATGAGGTTTTGAGGCAGATTCAAGGGAAAAGTCGTTTAACGGATGCTCTTCAGAAACCTTTGATAAAAGGTGGCATCGGTGGTGGTCGCCCCGCGCAGGCCAATTACCTGACTGGCAAAGGCCTGGGCGCGCTCTCCGATGTCCGTAAGTGCCCAGCCAGCACGTAATCCGTGGATATAAACCGCGCTGAATGCATCGCCCGCCCCAACGGTATCGACAAAATCTGCCGCCTTTTCGGGCTGAAAGCAATATTTTTCTCCAGATGCCGTCAGCACCACAGCGCCCTGCGCACCCTGCGTTACAATCAACTGCTCAAGGCCACATTGCACAAGCAGTGTTTGCATCTGTTGCTCAAGTGTATCTGAGGGAGCAGCAAGCAACTTGAGTTCGTGCTCATTCATCTTGGCCCAGTGGGCCCTGGCCAGCCAGGTCAGCACCTTCTCTTTCTGCCACCAGGGGGCACGCAGATTGACATCAAGAAAAATACGGATACCAGACCGGGCACTCAACTGTTGCAGGGCAGTGTATGACGTCTTCTGTCGTAGAGCAAGGGTTCCATGATAGACAATCCCTTCATCTATCCGACTTGGGAGTTCGTCGACTGCGATATAGTCATAGCCACTGTCTGCGACAATATCATAGTGAGGCTCATTGTCGATGATTTGCACCTCAACACGGCCGGTGGGGCGATGGGGATCGATCTGGAGTCCACTACCCTCCATGCCCCAGGCACGCATGGCATCAAGGATTGTACGCCCCTGCTCATCCGCACCTACTCGTGAAATGAACAGCGGACGATCCCCCAGAGCCTGCAGGTGCCAGGCGACATTAAAAGGCGCTCCGCCAAGAACCTGTTCACCAGAGGGAAAACAGTCGAACAGCACCTCACCAAAAATATAGAGACCTGCTTGCGTATTCATAGTCGTTCAAATTTGATGGGTGTCTTGAATAATTAGATTTTTCAATCAAGGTCAAGGCATGTGAAAAATTTTACCGCAGGCATATACCTGATATCGGAGTCTTCGCTTACCTCCGAGGATAAAATTTTGAGTATGACGAGGTAAGCGCCAGACTCCGGGAGATTGGCAGAAAAAGCAATTATTCAAGATTCCCTGATTATTCAATTGAGTTCAGAAAAGCGCAGCCATGACCTCCGGAGCAAAGTACCCCACCCCTTGCAGTACCCCGGCGGAATAATTCCCTCCAAGGGGAAAAGACGTATCTGTCGCCAGATACAAGCTCTCCTCAACATTATTTTCTCGCGCCAGTTGCAGCGCTTGCTGCTGGGTTGCAGCATCGGCGTTTGCCACTAAAATTGAACGAATGGGACTGGCCATAACCATCAGGTCGTTGCCGCTGTCACCCGCAAAAAGCAACTCATCAAGGCTCAGTTCCAGATAGCGCTGAAGAAATTCAATACCGTGCATTTTGTTTGCATTCAAGGGGAGAATATCCAAAAGACCGATATTTTCCGGTTCATCAATACTCCAGATAAGGCTTGCCTCAACTCCAAGGGCGACAAGACGGGTTTCCACTGTTTTTAAGAGCTGTGCGTGGTCAACCTCAAGTTGCACGTAATAACTGAGCTTGAAGCGTTTCTGTTTGCTTGGCTCCTGCAAACGCAGTTCGGCAAGATCTGCAAGTGCTGCCTTCAAGTCCTGGTGCGTTTTGCCCTTCCAGTCTTGACCAATAAGCTCCTGCCATGTGGGAAGTTCCTGCCACTGTCCCTGCCGGTAGGTATAGATCTGCGTCCCTACATCGGTAATGGCATAGGCCGGTAAAGGGAGTTGGTAGGTAGCGATGGCCTTTTGCATCAACTCCAAATCCCGGCCGGTCACATAGGCAAGCGTAATTCCTGGGAGGCTGCACAGTTGACGAAATGTTTCCCGTGCCTGTGGGTGTTCGGGCTGGTGACCGTTGGGAATAATAGTCCGGTCCATATCCGTACAGAGCAGCAGTTTAGTCATGCTGTTCCTCTTCGTTAGTCCGCGGATCGCGGCAGGCCCCAAAAAAATCGTAGAATTCAATGGCATCTAATATTCCGGCTGCGTAAGGCTTCAGGGAAAAATAGATTCGCTCCACATCGGTTAAACGGGAAAGCTCTTCATTATGCCTGTTCGCCACCACGGCTGCCAGGGTATTGCCCCGCATCATATCCTCATCAGCCCCCGAGCCACCGGCAACAAAGACCTTATCCAGATCCAACCTCAACTGCTCGACAACATAACGCAGGGCCAGTCCCTTTGAGGCCCGCTGGGGCAGAATATCGAGAAACTGGCCAAAGGCGGTCTGCATGAAAACAGCCTGCTCATCACGATATAAGATCTGTTTGATCTCCTCAATATCGGCCAGTTCAGGATCAAAATAATAACTGAGTTTATAGCGGCTCTGCTCAATTGCTGGCTGCAGCTTCAAGCCGGGGAGTTCGGTGAGCAAAAGCTTGACAATATGCCTGGTCCATTGGTGATCGATATGCTTTGCCCAGGCCTTGTCAAAACTGAAATCCGGTGCATAATAAATTTCTGTGCCGCCGCTGGTAATCAGGACATCGGGCTCCGGAATATTATGTTTTTTCATAAGCTTAAGGGAGGAATCAAAACGCCTGCCCGTGGCAATGATAAAATAGCTGCGTTTGCGCTGCCAGCGGAGCTGAGCCAGCAGCTCCTCCAGGCTGTCATCGTCACCGATAAGATTCAGATCCAGGTCACTGACAATGGCCCTGTCGCCATAGAGGTGTTGCCTGCGTACAACCGATTTGCGCACTAACCGTTCCGACTCTTCTGTAATAGGCTTAAGCACCTCGACATAACGCTTGGCATGGGCACTCCAGGAATAATGCTCACGTACACCTTGAAGGCCACTGGCAGAACATTGATGCCAGAGATCCTGGTCCCGCAGAAGTTTGAGCACGGACTCGCCAATGGACAGCGGCTCCAGAGGATTGATAAGAAACCCGTTCTGGCAGTTATGAATAATATCCTTGGGGCCACCGTCCTCGGTGGCCACTATGGGCATACCACTCGCCGCTGCCTCAATCAGGGTCAGGCCAAAGGGTTCGGTCAGGCCGGGGTTGACAAAGACACCACCTGTTGCGGCAGCGATCCGGTAAATCAGTGGTACCTGATCGCGGCGGTGGTGCTTGGGCATGGAAACCATGCTGTAGAGATCGTAACGGTCAATGGTGATCAGCAAGGTGCGAAAAACTTCCTGGGCTCCCTCATCAAGCTCATCTATGTCGTCGCGATTTCCAGCAATTATCACCAGGTTGGCCAATTTTTGCAACTGCTCGGATTGGCCAAAGGCCTCGACCAGAGCAACGATATTTTTGCGATGATCAGGTCGAGACAGCGCAAGGATAATGGGTTTATCCGGTTGTTTCAAATGCCTGGTCAATACGTGGTAGAGTTCACTTTCAAGCTCTTCACCGGTGGGAGGCATAAACTGGTTGAGGTTGGTTCCCGGAGGAATAACCACCATCTGTTCGGGCTGGTAATAATCATAGAGTTCGTACTGCTCGGCTATTTCCTGGTTTGTGCTTGTGATGACCCGTTCGGCTGTTGCCAGCGTCTGCTCTTCAGCCTCGATACGCCGACTCATGTTAAATCGGGATTCGATCTCTTCGGCATTGAGGCCGCTTGCCAAAAGTCGGCTTCGCTTGACCCGGCCCAGGGAATGACCGGTATGAATCAGGGGAATCCCCAGTTGATTGGAGAGTCGTGAGCCCACGTAGCCGGCATCGGCATAGTGGCTGTGCAAGATATCAGGGAAGCGGTTGTTTTCCTGGAAAAAGTTGACGAGATTATCCGCAAAGAAATCAAGATGGTCCCAGAGCTGTTCTTTGGGTAGGTACTGATCGGGGGCGGCATCAATGCGTACAATGCGCACCCTGTCACCTAAGGCTTCCACAGGCCGGGCATAGTCTGGGGATACGCTTTCATCAACCACCCGTTGGGTGATCAAATCCACCTGGGTAATGCCCTTTTGTTTGGCCAGAGCCTGTGCTAATTCGACGACATAGAGTGTCTGCCCGCCGGTATCCGCATCACGCCCAAGCTCAAGGTTTTGGCCACGGATCAGCCCATGGATGCTGAGTAAAACAATGTAGAGACCTTGTTCATTTTTCTTCATTCACTCCTCGTTATTCCTTTTCAGCTTCAATTCGATCCTCAAAGATACTGCTTCACTACTGTACCACAAATAAAAACTTAATTCTTAATTACAATTTAGTAACGCCCCTCCTTTACTTTATCAAAAGAAGAATGAATCCGTTGGCGTTCATCGGTGCGCCTGCTTCGTTATTTGTGACACGCCGATTAAAGGTCACTTTATCGGCGTGTTACAAGCAATGAAGCTAAGGTGCTGCTGGATACCCCTGAGGGCGACGCGTGATACTGAACAACAGGTGGACTTGTTTAAAAATCTTTGTCTCATGAATAAGGTACGTTGTTCAGTGACCACGCGCCGTCACGAATTCAGAAGGATATTTTATCCATTGATCGAGCTGGTAACTCGCTCTCCACACGTACTTATCCAATTATTTGATAAAAATTATCCATTCCCCAAGCCCATTCCTTTACAGCAACCTATGAAAAATTTTGTTAGAAATTGAAAAAAAAATTTAATAAAATTCCAGGAATTCACTTGCAAACGACCAAACTAAACAACCACCGACTTGAAGATCGGTGGGTTTAAAATCGCGGACTGAAAGTCCAGCAACACCGGCAGGCTGCGCAGCCGGTTTAAGGCTCAATATCGAAACGGTCATTAGGTTTGGGCTCGA
>NZ_JAFFQA010000051.1 GCF_016919065.1 Desulfobulbus rhabdoformis
CGAGTATATTACCTAAAAGTCCAAGTTACTACACCGCCAACTTCCGAAAGTGATTAGTAATCATTCTCGGCAAAAGGGAGTGCCATTATGAGGCTGGGGGCTTTGAAAGTTTTTTTGCGCCTAATTTCCTGTTTTTTCGTGTTTATTTTGAACGCGTACCCCTTAGCCTGACGGCTATGGGGCTATCCCCTTTGCCAGAGGATATGAGCAATCTCCAGAGGGACGGCAACTCTGTCGAAATTCGGGATCAAGCGCGCTGTATAGTCAGATGAAGGACGGGTCGCAGATACGTCCGCACTGTATGCATATCCACCTGATGCTCCCACCAATTGGCGTTCTCGTTGCATCACTTGCCGGATTGGAGTTGAGGCCTCTCTCGGTTCTGCATACAGCTCAATTCGAACCGCATTCGGGTCGAGATCGTTGAGATACACCTGAACTTCATAATGATGGTGCTCGCCCATGGTCTCCACCTTCACCTCTCCAAAACGCAATTTTTCCCATTTTTGTTGGATGTTATTCTGCCAATCAACCAGTTGCTTACCAACCGTGCTCTTATCGGCACTGCGTAACTGATAGGCGGCAGCAGCCGGCAGATAATGTTGCTCAGTGTAATCTCGTACTGCACGGTTGGCGGAAAAATATGGAGTGAGCCGCGCCATGCTTTCTCGCATTCTCGCCACCCATGCCAAGGGGATGCCGCTCTCGTCACGGCAATAAAATTCCGGAATCACTTCTTGTTCAAGAATATCGTAGAGAGACTCGGCCTCCACCGCATCCCAATCCGCATCATCGCCATGCTCCTGTCCATCTCCCAGCGCCCATCCTAGATCTGGAGCATAGGCTTCAGCCCACCATCCGTCCAATTCTGAAAGATTGATACCGCCATTAACCAACACCTTCATACCGCTTGTGCCGCAGGCTTCCCATGGCCGCCGTGGAGTATTGATCCAAACATCCACGCCCTGCACCAGATGTTCGGTCAGTAGCATATCGTAGTCCTCGAGAAAAACGATGTGTGGCCGGATATCCGCCTGGCGGATAAAATGGATCCATTGGCTGATCAAGGCCTGCCCTTCCCGGTCCTTGGGATGGGCTTTACCGGCAATGATGAGCTGAACCGGGTGCTGGGGATTGGTCAGCAGGCGCAGTAATCTCGCAGGGTCGTGCAGCAGCAGGTTCGGTCTTTTGTACGTGGCAAAACGGCGGGCAAACCCCAGGGTCAATACATTGGGGTCAAGGAGATGTCCTGCCTGCGTGACCACCTCGATTGAGGCCCCAGTTGCAGCAAGTTGTCGGGCTAAACGCTTCCGAGTGTAGGTCACGAGCGATTTGCTGGCAGCGAGCCGAAATTGCCAAAGATCGGTATCGGTAACACTACGGATGTCCCGTTCCAGTGTATCCATTGTTCCCTGCCAGCGGCATTTCCCGCAAGCTTGGGTCCAAAGGTCGTCGGCTGGAGCGGAATCCCAGGTCGGTATATGCACCCCGTTGGTCACGTGGCCGATGGGGATCTCCGTCGTCGGCCAACGGGGAAAAAGTGGCTCGAAGAGGCGGCGGCTGACTTCCCCATGCAAGCGACTGACGCCATTGACCGCACCACTGCCCCGAATTGCCAGATAGGCCATATTGAAACTTTCCGATAAGTCATGCGGATTCCGGCGGCCCAAAGCCAGTAAATCCTGCAAGGGTATGCCCAAATCATGCTCGGCATAAACCTTGAGGTACTGCTCGATCAGGGCCGGGTCGAAACGATCAAAGCCGGCAGCGACTGCCGTGTGCGTGGTAAACAGGTTGCCTGCCCGGGTGACGGCAAGCGCGACTTCGAAGGGCTGTCCTGTTTCTTGCATAAAACAACGTGCGCGCTCCAACACGGCAAAGGCTGCATGCCCCTCATTGAGATGGCAGACTTCCGGTTGCATGCCGAGAGTAGCCAGCAATCGCCAGCCGCCGATGCCGAGCAGCATTTCTTGCTTAAGGCGCAACTCTGGTCCGCCACCATACAATTCACTGGTTATTCCTCGATGTACTGGAAAGTTCGCCGCATCATTACTGTCGAGCAGATACAGCTTGACCCGACCGACCTGGACCTGCCATGTGCGCAGCCAGACGGTATATCCGGGCAAGGTAATCTCCAACCGTAACCACTCTCCGTTCGCTTGGCGCAAAGGTGCTATCGGTAATTGGCCAGGATCGTTGTAGGGAAAAAGGGCCTGTTGATTTCCATCCTTGTCGATCACCTGACGAAAATACCCTTGTTGATACAAAAGTCCGACGCCAACCACCGGGATACCGAGATCGCTGGCGGCTTTCAACTGATCACCCGCAACATTGCCCAGACCACCCGAGTAAATGGGCAAGGCTTCGTTAAGCATAAATTCCATGCTGAAATAGGCGACCTTTGTTAAGGGAGACTGAGAATGCTGTTGTTGAAACCATGTTTGGGCTTCCATTTCTTGCCGTCTGGTCTGAACCAGCACCTCGACGTCTTTGCAAAAAACGGGATCGACCAAGACGCGTTCGATTCGGTCGAGGGAAACCGTCTGCAGGACAATCCAGGGGTTATGGGTGATTTCCCAAAGCTCAGGATCAAGTTGCCGCCATACCTCGTCGGTGGCACGATCCCACGACCACCGCATATCCAAGGCCAACTCGGCCAGGGCGTCAAACCCCTCAATTCCCGTAGAATGAAGATTTGTCATAGGGGGGCCGCCAGTTGTTGGCCTGCTCACACTCTTCCAAACTGCACAGGTCTTATCCTCTTTCATCCGTCACTTTCTCCCCACCCCGGTCACGTCGATCATCATAATCATGGCTGTTGCCACCGCTATCATGGCCGGAAGTATGCCCCCGATAACATCCGTTCAGGAAGACAAGTATGGTCATCAGAATGAGTATCAACAGCGCTATTCTTTTCATTTTTCCTTCACCAGCCTCCTTGATCACAACAACATCCTTGCTCTGTTTACTCATCTATTTTAGCGACATTATTTACAGGTGGCGCAGGCATTCTCACCTCGACCGCATGTTCCTGGTGGTCATCGATGAGGCGAATGGCTCTATCGATTTGTTCAAGGCCATCCACCGTTACCTCCATTTTTCCGGTGACGGTTTCTGCATAAATAATCGTGATATGGTAGAGCGTCTCACGATAGCGATAGTGCATGTTGAATTCCCGCCAATCTAGAGGGATACAGGGGGTAAAACGCAGAACGTCTACCTCAAGTTTGAGCCCGAGGAGAGATTCCACAAGCAGGCGGTACATCCAGGCGGCCGATCCCGTATACCAAGTCCAGCCTCCACGTCCGACATGGGGGGATACTGCATAGACGTCGGCGGCAACAACATATGGTTCCACCTTGTACATATCGCTCTCTTCCGGCGAGCGTGCATGGTGCACAGGATTGATCAGGTCAAAGAGCTCCCATGCCCTTTGGCTATCTCCCAGCCGGGCAAAGGCCATGGTTGCCCATATGGCCGCATGGGTATACTGGCCACCATTTTCACGTACCCCGGGGACATACCCTTTGATGTAGCCGGGCTGGAGCTCCGAGATGTCGAAAGGCGGATCAAGGAGTTGTATCAACCGGTCCTGACGACGGACAAGACGCTCATTCAACGATTCCATGGCCAATCGTGAACGTTCGGGATCACCAGCTCCGGAAAGGACCGACCAACTTTGGGCAATTGAATCGATCTGACATTCCGGATTGGTTGATGATCCCAGCGGCGTACCGTTGTCAAAATAGGCACGGCGGTACCACTGGCCATCCCAGCCATGTTGCTCGATATTGCGGCGCAAAACCTTGGCCTCTTCTTGAAAACGCTCGAAAAACGTCATATCGCCACGTGTCTGGGCAATTGGGGAAAACCGCTCCAATACTTCATAGAGGAAAAAACCCAACCATACGCTTTCCCCTTTACCCTGCGCACCCACCAGATCCATACCGTCATTCCAGTCACCGGAACCGATAAGCGGCAGACCATGTTCACCAAAGGTGAGGCCATGGACAATGGCGCGGACACAGTGTTCGTAGAGGCTTGCCGTTTCTTCCGATGTGCCGGGAAGATCGTAATACGAATCCTCCTCTGCCTTAACCGGCCGTCCCTGGACAAAGTGGATCGCTTCGTCAAGTACACCGGTGTCCCCAGTGGTATGGACATAGAGGGAGACGGCCAGCGGCAACCAGAGGTAATCGTCAGAGCAATGGGTACGCACCCCACGATCCAGCGGCGGATGCCACCAGTGCTGCACATCACCTTCCGGGAATTGATGGGCCGCGCACAAGAGCAGATGTTCGCGCACAAGATCTGGCCTGGCATGGATCAGCGCCATCACATCCTGCAATTGATCCCTGAAACCAAAAGCACCGCCTGATTGATAGGTTGCGCTCCTCGCCCACAGCCGGCAGGCCAGGGTTTGGTAGAGCAGCCAACCGTTGACGAGCACATTGACGGATTGATCCGGCGTTTCCACCTGCACTGCCCCCAAGGTGTGTTTCCAGTGCTGCCAGACGAGATCAAGAGCGGTACGTGCCGCGATTGGGCCGCGAAAACGATGCACCAGATTATTGGCCTCCTCAGGGCTTTGGCCTACGCCGAGCTTGAAAATGATTTCATGCTCTTGCCCTGCGGCAAGCTCAAAACTGACCTGAATTGCGCCACACGGATCGAGGGAGGCGCCAACCCTGCCTGAAAGCCGGGTTCGGGTCATGGCGGCAGGGGTTCGCAGGGAGCCGTTGCGGCCAAGGAATTCCGTCCGATCACCGGTCATGGTGCGGTTGGCGTCATCGACCGCAAAAAATGCCGTCCGGTTCCTAAACTCTGTATTGTAAGGGTTGCGCGCCAGGAGCGCGCCGCTAGCAGGATCGACTTCCGTCACCACATGCATGGCCGATTTTGGTCGCAAATCGCCTAACACCCACTCAACATAGCCAGTGGCCGAAAGCCGACGGTGCCGTTCCGACTCATTGCGCACCTTGAGCACCATAAATTTTACCGCCGCGTCCAGGGCCACATACACGGTCAGTTCGGAGTTGATACCGCGCTCGGTGTGTTCAAAAATGCTATAGCCAAACCCGTGTCTGGTGGCGTAAGGGGTTGCCCCGCGACAGGGCAGAGGCGTGGGCGACCAGAAATGGCCGCGTTCTTCATCGCGGAGGTACAGTGCCTCTCCTGTCGAGTCGCAGACCGGGTCATTTGCCCAGGGCGTCAGACGGAACTCGTGCGCGTTTTCACCCCAGGTGTAGGCCAGACCACTTTCGGAAATAACGGTGCCGAACTGTGGATTGGCCAACACGTTGACCCATGGTGCCGGCGTCAGCTGCCCCGTCGAAGTGGTAATGACGTATTCACGGCCATCCGGGGTAAACCCACCGAGTCCGTTGAAAAACGCAAGGTCGAGGCGGGGGGTGGGCGCGACAGGCAGGGGATCGGAGCGATGGGTACGGGTCGGGATCAAGGCAGGTACGGTCGTTTCCATCACATTGCGGCCTTTGATCTGTTCCGCCAGCGAACCTCGTTTATCGGAGATAATGGCGCGAGCGACGGTTTGGATCAAGACACGGTCCTCTTCCGCTATCTGGTCGCCAGGCCGTATAAAAATACCGCCGGGTCGATCAATGATGTTGGATTCTACACTTGCGGCAATCAAGCCCATGATTTGGTCATGGAGGAGCTGCCGATAGCCGGCACGGTCTTCGTTCCAAATAATCAAGTCGACGGCAAGCCCTTTGAGACGCCAATAGGCGTGGGCCTGCACCAGTTGCCGGACAAGTTCGATGTTGGCTGGATCCTCGATCTGTAACAGCACAATCGGCAAATCACCAGAGATGGCATAGCCCCAGAGGCCTGATTGCCCCCGTCTATTTTTTATAAGTATGCTCGGCTCGGCCCGTAAAGTGGGGTTGCTATAGATGATGGAACTGGCCAGACGACGATAAAGCTGGGCATCGACCTCCGAGGCGTTGAACTGGCGAAGCAGGACCTGGCCATGGGTCCAGGCCAGATCAAAAACACGATCAGCCAGTCGCCGATCCTGGTGTTTTTCCACCAGGTGCAAAGCGTCTTCCCGGGTTTCGCCGATGCCGGAAACCAAATTGATCGTTACTGATTCCTCGGGCTGAATCATGATCCGGTACCGAATAGCGACGATCGGATCAAGCACCGACCCTTCGCTTCCGGAAAGCGCCCCGGTGAAAAAATCTGCGTTACCGCTCATTGCTTGGGGCGAAGCCACGGTGTTACCCCGACCGATAAAACGCAGCCGATCGGTCTCATAAGAAATATCCCCAACTTCGGCACCATGTACGGCCATCAAGTGAAACAGCCAAGGCGTCTGTTCATTGATGGATCGAGGCCGCCGCGTGCACAGAATTGCCCGCTGTTGGTGGTTAATTTCGGTTTGGACAAAGAGATTACTGAAAGCAGGGTGAAGCGCGTCGCTTGCGGGTGGTGACAGAACGACTTCGGCATAACTGGTGACGTCAATTGTTTTGCGTTGATGCGAACGATTGGTCAGGGTGACCCGGCGAACCTCGACATCATCCTCGGATGAAACCACCACTTCGGTGTAGGCATCCATTTCATCGTGACGGCAACGGAATTCAGCTCGTTCTTCAGAGAAGACCGTCTCAAAATCGTTCGCTTGACGCAACACCGGTTGATAGGTTGTTGACCAGAACCTGCCACTGTCAACGTCGCGGATGTAGCAGAAAGAACCCCAATTGTCGCAGGTGCTGTCTTCTCGCCAACGGGTGACTGCCAAGTCCCGCCAGCGGCTATAGCCACCGCCTGCGTTGGTCACCATCACATGGTATCTGCCGTTGGAGAGCAGTTGCACCTCCGGATTCGGCGTATCCGGACTTTTGAAAACACGCATTGGCGTATCCACCGCAGTGGAAGTTTCCAGGGAGGTGGCAAGCTCAGTCGAATGTTTAAAGAGGGTTGTAGCCTTGGGGATCCGCTCCTGAAGCAGCAGCAGGGTAGCCTGGAACAAAGGTTCCATCTCAAATCGTTTTTGCATGGGCCGGTCCAGCAGCAAGTACGCCAGCGAGAGCAAACTCATCCCCTGATGGTGGGCCATAAAAGACCGTATCACCACGTTTTCGGCCCCACGGGGGAGACGGGAAGGCGTATAGTCGATCGCTTCGTAGAAACCGAATCGTCCCACAAAGCCTGCCTCAGCCATCCGTTCGAGGTTCCGGCAGGCTTTGTGGGGATCGACCATCAGCGCCAGCGCTGTAGCATAGGGCGCAACAACCAAATCCTCGGCCAGACCGCGTTTGAGTCCCAGGCCGGGTAAACCAAAAGCGCGATATTGATAGTTAAGCTGGGCATCAATGGCATTGTAACCGCATTCCGAAACCCCCCACGGTGTCCCGGATTTTCGTCCGTAATCGATCTGGCTGGCAACAGCGCCCCTACAGGTTTGATCAAGCAGCGTGTTTTCGTAGGTGGGCATCACCAAAAGCGGCATCAGGTATTCGAACATCGATCCGCTCCAAGAGAGGAGCACCGATCCGCATCCGGAGGTGGTCAACAGGCGCCCTAAAGCAAACCATGTTTCCTGTGGTAGAGCCCCTTGGGCAATGGCAACAAAACTGGCAAACCGCGCCTCGGAAGCTAATAGATCATAGTAGCTTGTATCCTGGCGATGGTCGCTGGCGTTGTAACCAATGACCAGGAGGCGACGCGAGGGGTCGAAGAGGAAACCGTATTCCATTTGCGCCATCTTGTTTACCTGCATGGCCAGGCGTTCAAGGGTGGCGATGCGTTCATTGGCGCGGCGACTGGCCTCTTTGATGGCAACGAGAAGTGGCTCAATCCAGACCGATTCATCAGGGGCTTCCCGTTGCGCACGGCTGTTTTCAAAAGATGGCAGGATGTGATCGGCCAAAGCCGCCAGTTGGCGCAAGGTGGGGATGCGGGCAAGCTCGGGCAGGGTCTCAAGGCCGTGATGAAGAAGGGAGGTATGCTCCAACCACGGTGCCAGCAATGACAGTTCGTCGAGTCCCTCCCGGCATTGGCGGGCAAAGGCATGTATCCAACCGGCCAGGGAACTTTCGGTATCGACACCCTGATTTCCCCCACCATTCAACACTTCCTCTGCCTCAGCTGCCCAGTGCACAAGACGCAGGCGAAGGACTGTAAGGTCGGTAAATTGGGCATGAATGGCGGCCGCAAGTTGTTGCTGCAGCACTGCGAGCCGAGCCTCGGTTGGAGGATGGGATGATGCCGTTTCCACGGCAATGTTCAGGGTATCCTCGAGGCCCTCGAAAAAGCGTTTTCCCAGAATGACTTCATCGGCAAGACCAATCAATCCCTGTCGCAGAACCAGCAGATGACCGGCAAGATTGCCGCTGTCAACCGACGAAATATACAGGGGCAGCAAGGGGGTAAGCGATTGGGTGTCGTACCAGTTATAAAAATGCCCCCGATACCTTTCCAGGCTTTCCATGGTATGGAGGGCCTTAGTGGTACGTTCGATCAATGTTCCCGGGGTAATATAGCCAAAATCGCAGGCCGAAAGATTGGCCAGCAGCGATAATCCCATGTTGGTGGGGGAAGTGCGATGCGCCACCACAGCAATGGGATGTTCCTGAAAGTTATCAGGCGGTAGCCAATGATCTTCCGGTCCGACAAGAGTTTCGAAGAACACCCAAGTCTTGCGGGCCATGGACCTGAGAAAGGCGGTCTGTTCGGGGAAGAGCCGTGCTTGCCGGGGAGCAGGCGGTCGACCGGTCCACCAAGCCACCGCTGGGGAAGAGAGCCAGAGGATCAGGATGGGCGTCGCCGACCACAAAGAGGAAGGTCTCAGGAAGGCCAGCACCATTACCGCCGCCGCTGCCAAAACCGGCGCGATCCACATGGTTCGGCACGAGTCGGCGAGGGTGGTCGGACAGGAGCATGCTGATCCGCTCGAGGGGTTCCATTCGAGCAAACCATGATGGGAGATCAGCAAGCGCCAGAGTGTGCGCACAATCGCATTCAGGCTGAAAAACGCCTCAAAGGGGAGGCAGATAAGAGTGAAAAGACCTTGCATCAGGCCCAGGCCGGTCGAACGTGCCGCGGCATCGAGGTGCTGTCGCAGGGAAACGTCCGCGGGCTTGAGCATCACATGCCAGGTTGATGCGATCAACGAGGGGATCAGGATAATGCCCACCACCGTCACGGTCCAGAACCAGGCTACAGGCAACACCGTCCACCCCAGCAGCAACAGGAGGGTCAGGGCCGCAGGGACAAGACTGCGCCGCAGATTATCGCCGATTTTCCAGCGGGACAGCATGGAGAGAGGGTTTCTACGCATTTTCCCGGAAAGGCTGGGAACGACAGGTGTCACCCACTGCGCAACCTGCCAATCGCCTCGAATCCACCGGTGCCGCCGACTGACATCCTCGCTGTAACGCGACGGGTACTCCTCGTAGAGTTGGACATCGCTCAAAAGGCCGGACCGGGCATAACACCCCTCAAGGAGATCGTGGCTGAGGATGCGGTTATCGGGAAATCGCCCATCCAGCGCTCGTTCAAAGACATCGACCTCATAAATACCCTTGCCGATGAACGAACCTTCCCCGAACAGGTCCTGATACACATCGGAAACAGCGCGTGTATAAGGATCTATACCGGAGTCACTGCCGCACAGGCGTGCATACAAGGAGCGGTTGGAGCCGGACATACTTACCGCCACCCGGGGTTGGAGGATGCCGTAGCCGGAAACGACCCGCTGTTTGTCAGGATCATAACAGGCTCGATTGAGGGGGTGCGCCAAGGCACCAATAAACTGCTGGGCCGAATCGCGAGCCAGTTGCGTGTCCGTGTCCAGGGTAATGACGTATTTAACCGTGGAAAGAACGTCTATTACACCGACAATGAGCGAAAAGCGTCCTGTTGTGTCGACATTGGGCCCGGCGCGCAGCAACCAGTTCAGGTCGGCAAGCTTGCCGCGTTTGCGTTCATACCCCATCCAAATCCGTTCTTGCGCATTCCAGCGGCGGGGGCGATGAAAGAGAAAAAAGGTATCCTCATTCGGATTAGGGTACTTGGTGTTCAATCTTTCGATGCCGTGTCGAGCCATTCGCAAGAGTGGTTCGTCTTCCGGCAGGGTTTCCTCAAGGGCGTCACGAAAATCAGTCAACAGGCCATAATGAAGATGTTGGTCTTGATTGGCCAGGAAACGTACTTCCAGGGCTTCGATCAACGCCTCGAGACTGTCTTCGCTGGTGAGCATTGTTGGCACCACCACCAGGGTACGCAATTCCTGTGGGATTCCCTGGGAAAAGTCCATGCGAGGGAGCGGACGGGGCGTAACCAGTAACGTGACCAGCCAGTTTGCCAGGGCAACGGCCAGATGGCTGCCGGCCAGCACGAAAAGCAGGAGAAATAAACCAAGCATCCAACTGTGCATGCCTAAGTGCTGGACCTTGGCCACCAAGATCCAGGCCAAGAATGCCGTCAGCAGCAGGATGCCGCCGCTATACAGGGGCAAAGGGAAACGGCGGCCGATTGCAGCCAACGTCTCCGCCGCGGATTGTCGAACTCCAACCTGTTGCTCGAGTTTCATTCTTCCCTTGTCGACCAAATAAAAGCCGACATGGGCTCCGGGGTCGTTGCCATCATGAAAGGAGACGGTTTCACAGGCGAGACGGATGGCTTGAAGCGCCACCTCGTTTTCCGAGCAGGTACATTTTTTGGCAATTGATTCCACCTCATGGCGGTAACGATCGCGTGTGGCAAAATCCATTTTGGCGTAGACGTCGCCGGGATCCTGGCGCAGGGTCTGCTCGACGATGCTCATGGTTTCGACAAAAACACGCCAATCCATTGCTCCCAAAAATCGAAGACTATTGATGGTATTGCTTATGGAAACCCGATCAGCGGCCTGTTGTTGGTTTTCCGCCCGCACCAGTTGCTCAATTGTCTGGCCGGACTCGGACAGGCGCTGTTCAATCCAGGTGAGCGGCAGGGCCAGATCCAGGCTTTGCCCCTGGAGGCGGCGCGCACATTCGGCAACAAAGGCACTGACCAGGTTAGGCTTTGACCGCGCCATATCCGCGATGACCAGAATCAGGCTTTTGGGATCCTTCTCCGCGACCTCGATCATCTGGTCGGCCCAGGTGTTGGCAAGGTTGCGATGGATTCTGTCGGTGGCCACCCGGGCGGCAACCCGCCGAAGATTTTCGACCAATGCCAAACGAAGCATGATGGGAATTGCCCAGAGTTCGCCAAAGGTGAGGATGGTGACGGTCTGATAGGCCCTCACGAAACTGCAGAGACTTTCCGGATCGACCAATCCATCACCGTGGGCAATCGTTTCCAGGGCAATGTCGTAGACACGAGGGAGTCCGGCGGATTGACCATTTTGCAGGCGCGGCAGTTCGCGGCTATACCCTGTGGGCAGGTGCCGTTTCGCCGTTTGCATCTGTTCCTCGATCAGATAGAAGTTATCGAGCAGCCATTCCCCTGCTGGAGCTATTCGCCGGTTTGCTTTCACCGCCTCCGTCAGAAGGACGCGCACTCCCAGCAAAACACCTTCGTTTTCAGCCAACCGCTTGAGAAGGCGATCCTGAGGACGACCGTGCTGCAAGGTGTGGGACATTGCCAATGCCTTGCCATGATGCTCCATCTGCTCGGCGCTGAACAATCCTGATCGCAAGGGGGGCTCGTCGGTGGCATAGGACGTCTGCGGCGATTTTTTACCGAGGTGTGCTCGCAATGAACGCATAAGATGACGAATAGCCGTAATGCGGATGTTCATACAGGGATCTCCTTGGTCCAACCAGCTTTCCGGCCCACTCAAATAAAAGACGGCATCAGCGTCGTTTCATTGCATGCTCAGTCCACTATTAGAATTTTTCAATATTAAAAGAATTTATGACGAAAAATGGCGCACATTTAAAATGTGCATCAAGGCGTTATTAACACTATTGATTAGCGTCTTTTGTCGGAGAGGTTTTATGAGATAATCGACCGCATCCAAGGTGAAACTCATACTTATTGATCCGTTGCAGGGTATGGGCTGCACAATATTTCCTACCGCGAGTATTACTCTTTAGCTCTTGGTAATCGCTTTTTGAATCTCGTCTTGCAGTTCAACCCAGGCATTCTCTACCCCCTCTTTAATCTCGTGCCAAACATCCTCATGCGCCTCATCCAGTTGCTTGAGATGCTCCCTGGCAGCTTCAACCTTCAGCTCAAGCTCCTTAATTCGATTCATATGCAGAACCCTTTCATCGACAGTCAGAGTGATCGGCTCTGCCTTGAATTCAGCAAGTTGTTTCTGGGCAAGGTCGAATTCTGCCTGAATTTTCTCTTTGTAAGCTGCTTTCGTGCTCATATTTTCTCCCCTGGGTGCATGATTCATGGCGCTTGTCTTAGAATTTTTTTGTGTGGTTCATTTGTCTTTTTAATGAGATTGCCCCTGCCCTGTCCGGTGTTTCGGCTTTCACTTATTGCGGAGGTGTACCGGTCGGACAACGATTTTGGGATAATCGACTCTTTCTTAATCAAGATTCGCGCCAGCAGGGCTGACCGTCCAGATATTACAATATTTATTTTTTAATTATATATAGTTAAACATGATAACGGTGCAGTTTTTCACCTTAAACTGCAGGAGATAAAGTGTTGCCCGCAACGAAAACGTTGCTCATGATTTATCGAACCAGAAGCAACGTTTCATGGTTTGTTGCCGGGAGGATGGAAATCACGCTTCGGTCCGCTGTGATTTGTTTTTTTTGGACAGGTGCTTTGCCCGGATTCATGTATGGCAACAATCTCTTTTTCCTGAGCATTCATTACCCGGTTCTTTTTTTGCAATCCCGCAACCACCCAGCCGATGGCCTCGTCAAAATCCGTCGGTTCCACGGCTTGTTTATCATTTCTGGCAGCCAGCAAGGCAGCTTCATTAATGACCTTCCTCCCAGTTTTTGCGCTTTCTCCGGAGTGCTTAAAAATTCAATCACTTCCTCAAGTTCTTCCTTGGCTTCTTCGATGCCGGCCACATCCCTAAAACTGACCTTGATCTCACTCTCGGCAAAAATTTTGGCTTTGCTTTTGCCAAAAGACATGGCCCCCATCCCGGGTCCCATCTTTTTGAGGATAAAGCGCCAGAGGTTGAACGGGCCTTTGGGTGACAGGTCCTCTCCCTTGCTCTGCGGAGCCCCGCGGTTGAGCAAGTTGCGAAACTTGTCGGTCAATGAGTCGGCCTGCTTATGGTTCAAATCTTGCGGCATGCTATTTTCCCTTTTTTAACATCTCAATCGCAACGACCTATCCTGCAAGGTGGCTGTTCCTCCCTCATTTGTCCTGGGAGAGCGATTGCACGCCGAGGGTTTCGATCAAACGATTGATGTCGGTGGTTTTGAGATTCATTCCGCCTTCAGAGACCGGCAAGAGGATAATACGTTTGTCCTGCATAGCCTCGGCGATACGAAATTTAACAATGGCTTCGCCTCCCGAACCGGCCAGGGCATTATTCATCTCCTGAATACCGTTGGCTTCGGCAACGCCTTCGGCATGAATGGCCTAGGCCAAAAGTTTTTGCTGTTCCAGGTAGACATCGGCATCAATCTTGGCCTTAAGATATCCGCCGTCAGCATCGGCCACCATCTTATTGACCTCTCCTTTGGCTTCTTCCAATTTACGTTTGTATTCCTCTGTTGCGGCATGCTGCGCTGACTTGTTTTTCTCCACCTGCTGATCGGCAACTTTTTTATCCTCAATAGCCTTGGTATATTCGGCATTGAAGCGATAATCGTTGGTCAACACCTTCTCAATAATGATACCCATGGGCCCTAAAATCTCCTGCAACGCCTTCCGGACCTTTTCGGACTGGGTCTCCCGAGCGTCCGCCACATAAAAAGCCTCGGTTTTCAATTCGCCAAAAATGTCACGAGGTTTGCTGCGCGCAACAGTCCGCACGATAGCACCACGTAAACGTTCATCATTTCGAGCCACATACTGGAGAATATAGGGAGCCTTGACCGCATCAATACGATAGGCAATGATCACATCGAGACTGATATCGTTGCCATCAATGGGGAATCTTGAATAATTGCTTTTTCTGCCAATCTCTGCGTTATGCTCAAAATTTTATCCTCGGAATATCAGGCATATGCCTGCGGTAAAATTTTTCACATGCCTTGACCTTGATTGAAAAATCTAATTATTCAAGACACCCAATAGTTTTAAACAGCAAATCATCTCTGGTTTTTCGATCTCCTCTTGATTTCGAAAAAGTCATTTCCAGGTTTTGCAGCTTGGTGTCGAAAACATACCAGTCGTTGATAAACGGCAGAAAAAAGTAGGTGCCACCTGGCGGGTAGATGCGATCTTCAACACCTTTCGGCCCCCAGAAGGCCACCTTGCGGGTCCTGACCCCAACTTCTGTCAGGCCGGTTGTATGGGGGGTGCAACCTGTACATGTGGAGACGGCCAGCATCAAGACCAGCAAACAGAGCAATCGTTTCATGGGGTGCCTCCCTTGTGAAGGTCGAACAGTTGGAGCGTATTCTCCAGATTCAGGGGATTGACTCCGTACGGGCCATCACTGGGCAGGATGCCCCCTGTACACATCTGCCATCTTAAGAGCGACCATGCGCTCGGAACCTATCCCTTGCAAGGCTTCGTTTTTCAATCGAACCTTCTCTGCCTCTGCGAGTTTGACCTGCAGGTCTGCGGTCGCTTTGATGCTGCGCGCATAGAGGTCCTTTTCGGCAATCTTACGAGTGACATAGGCTTTGCCGTTTTCGAATTCAACAGCGGTGATAACCATGCCTTCCTGAATGATTTTTTTTAACCCGGCCTCTTCCTTGGCTGCCCGTCCCGCCGACTGATTGGTGAAGACCATCTGATCCTGGAGTTTCTTTTCCTCGATGTTTTTCTGAATTTCCGGGCTGTAGATGAAATAACGAACCAGTACCTGGTCCACCTGGATTCCCTTTTCATTCAACTCACTGTTCAGTTGCATTTTTGCCTCTTCCGCTTTTTGCACACGCAGGGGGCTGTTGTAAAATTCTTCCGTAGTTAGCTTGCCCAATGTCTCTTTCAAGGCGGGTTCAGCTTTGGGAATGATACCGTTCTCTTCAAAAAGGGATCCGGGGCCAATGGTTGTGAATACCAGATAGGGGGCTTTGATGTGATAAAGCATGGAAACATCGACATCCACGAAGAAACCATCCGATGTCTGAATGTGTGCGGCCCGGTCCTTGCGCGCAGCCAAAGCTGCCGTTTCCAGTGAATTGGTCAATTCCAATACCTGGATTCCCTTGGGGAGCCGATACATTTCTTGAAGCCCAAAAGGGAGAACAAAGCTCAAGCCTGCGTGATACACCTCTTTCTGAACACCACGATTCATTCCTATCCGGATGACTTTGATGCCGAATTCATCCGGCTGTATGTAGACAAAGAGCAAATTGTAACAAGCAACGGCCAGGACCAAAACTACAGCGATAAAATTCATTCCGACGACCAGCCCCCGATTCATCACCGGCAGGCGAAAGAACTCTTTAAACTTGTTTACAGAAGCAATAAGTGCATCCAGCTGATTGCCGGTCATGGTTTCCTCTCCTCAAGAAGGGTATTACCCATCAAACGATTGGTCTTCCCAAGTGGAATTTCTTTGGGTAAAGATGTCCGATAACGGCCTGTAATCAAAAAACATGAAGTTTGGCAGGGACTATCAAGCGATTTTCATGCCGACAGATTGATTGGATTTGGATATTTATTTATTTCGGAAAATCAATGCATTGAGATGGGACAGAGAGAAGATGGCAGAGGTGGGAAGGAAAGATTGCGTTGCGTGCAACGATATTAGAACAGATGAGGATCTTCGGTAAGATTGAATTTTTTAATCCTCCTGTAGAGGGTGACCCGGTCAATCCCCAATAAACGGGCTGCTTTTGCTTTGTTCCATGCGGTTTTCTTTAAGGCATCAAGAGTTTCCTGAGCAACGATGTCGGATGTTCTATGGGGAGAACGGCGCACTCCTGGTATCTGACTAAATTCATGAGGCAAATGATCGAGCACGATAATGTTTTGGTTACACAGGACAAAGGCATGTTCCATGGTGTGCTCCAGTTCGCGTACATTGCCCGGCCAGCGGTATTTATTGAAAACCTTCAAAACGTCAGCGGAAATGGCTTCGATGTTTTTCTTGAATTTTAGGTTGAATTTTTGGCGAAAATGTTCAACCAGCAGAGGGAGATCTCCAAGCCTTTCTCGCAACGGCGGTAAACGAATCTCAACGACCTTGAGCCGGTAATACAGATCTTCTCGTAACTCGCCCCGGCTGACCTTCTCTTGGAGATTTCTATTGGTTGCCGCGATCAAGCGTACGTTCACTTTGGTGGAGGTTGAACTGCCAACGCGCTCAAAGGTATTTTCCTCAAGCACGCGCAGCAGTTTTATTTGTATGGGGGGTGTGACTTCACCTATTTCATCGAAAAATATAGTACCTTCATCCGCCCTGTCGAAACGGCCTTCGTTGTCCCTGATGGCACCGGTGAACGCTCCCTTTACATGCCCGAAGAGCTCAGCCTCAAGCAGATGTTCGGGTAGTGCCGAACAGTTCACTTTAACCAGCGGTTTCTGGCTGCGGTCGCCGGCAAAGTGCAAGGCTTCGGCCACCAACTCTTTGCCCGTTCCGCTTTCTCCTGTGATGAGAACCGTGGTTTGTACATTGGCCAAGGCTTTGATCAGGGAGTACACCTGCTGCATTGGCTCGCTCTTGCCGACAATGCGGTGAAACTGCTGGTGTTCTTTAAGTGTGTTTTCAAGGTAAACCACATGGGTCTCGTCATGAACCACCATGACCACTCCGGATGCTGTCCCCTGCGGATCAAGGAGAGGCGAAGTCTGCAGACTGATTATCCGTGTTGCTTTGCCCCCCTGCTTGCATTCGATACGTCTGGCCTCAATTGGGGTGCTTGAACGCAAAGCCTGATCAAGAATTTCGCTGCAGCTGCCCTTACATCGGTTGGCAATGTCGCTGAAAGGCTGACCTATATCATCTTGCCTAGCCCCACAGAGGTGCATAGCAGCCTCATTGAGCGCAATCACCGCCAACTGTTGGTCAACGGTTATGATTGCATCGTTAACGCTCCTGAATATTGCCTCGAGATTGGCCCGGTATCGTTCTTTTTCTTCGTGAACATCCTTAAATTTCAATGCTACTCTGGTGGCATACAGCAATGATTCCTGATTGACTGGTTTGGGAATATAATCAAAGGCACCAAGGCGAAGGGCCTCGGACGCAGTTTCCACACCTGGATCACCGGTGATCATAATGACCGGGCAGCTGAGGCCTCTGCTCTTGATCGTCCGCAAAACCTCGATTCCTGTTCCATCCTCTAAAATGATATCGGCAAAAACTACATCAAAGCTCGATTCCTCCAGTTCGGTCAAGGCTTCGGTACAGCTTGCGACTGTCGTGACGAGATGTCCAGCCGCCTTGAGGAATCGTTCGAAGGTAAATCTGATCGATTCCTCATCATCAATGATCAGAATTCTTGCGCTCATGCCCCGACCTCTGTTTTGGTTTGATAAACCGGTAATACAACAATAACCCTGGTAAAATCCCCTTTGACGCTTTCAAAGATGAGTTGGCCGTCATGATCCGAAATAATTTTTTGGGTGATGTTTAATCCTAATCCTGTTCCTTTGCCGAACGGTTTGGTTGAAAAAAACGGCTTAGTCAGCATAGGCAATTCATGCTCGGCAATGCCAACTCCTTGGTCGTGAAAGATGATACACACACAAGGGCGATCACGGATCGTCAAGGCCTTACCCGTGATTTCAAGGCGTTTGTTTTCGTGTCGTTCCAAATATTTTTCATTCAAGGCATACCGCGCATTGTTGATGATGTTGATGAAAACCTGCTGAATCTGATGAAAATTTGCTTCGATCGGGGGGAAGTCATCATCCAAGCATATTTTGAGGGAGATGCCCTCTTTGCGGATTTGCGCTTGGGTAAGAACAATGGATTCGGCGAGAACATCGGGAATGCTGGTACATCTTTTTTTTTGGCGTCTCTCCTGTTGCGCAAAGGAAAGCAGGGATTTGACGATCCGTCCGACACGCTCTCCTTCCTTGACAATGCGCGAGCCAATGTTTTGCTCCATGCTCTCAGGACTGCATTCGTTGAGTAGTATTTGGCCGTAGTTGATAATACCAGTAATGGGGTTGTTGATTTCATGTGCCACGCCAGCTGCTAATTCGCCCAGAGAAGCTAGATGCCCCGCCTGAATGGCCTCTGCCTGCAGGGCTATTTTCTCGGTAATATCGCTCACCAGCAGAAGTACACTACTGACGGTTTTCGCCTCCACTATCGGGAAGGCCCTGATATCGAGCACGGAGCCATTATACGTGGTCACTGCGACTTCATTTTTTGCAGAATGGAAACATTGTGTTATCGGGCACTCTTTGGCGAGCACGGCATGCTCATGCAACAGCTTGTAGCAGTATTGCTCCGCCGCATTGGAAGATGTCCTTTGCCGCTCCAAGGTTTTGTCACTGTTCATCCAGAGTATTTTCTTTTCTGGGGAAAGGAGGATCAGGGTGTCACTGATTGCATAGAGTAGCGTCTGGAATTCCTTGGAGAGCTTCCTGAATTTTCTTTCGCTTTCACTGAGTTCAAGCGTGCGCGTTGCAACACGATGTTCCAGTTTACTCTGTAATGCACGCAGTTCGTTCTCGACTACCTTCTTGTCCGACATGTCGGTGATTGAAGTCCGGCAAAGTAATCTGCCGTCCGCATATTGGCAACGAACACTGTTGCACTGAACATGCAGGTCAGGGCCGTTTCGTTGTTCCATTCTCAGATTGCAGACCTGCCGTTCGGGGCTCTTGAAAACCTGGTCAAGGTGGGCCCAAACGGCAGGTCTATCGTGGGCAACGACAAACAATACCAAGGCCGAGTTGATTAAACTCTTTCGCTCAGTGTCAAGCTTCCTGGCAATGGTGAGATTGGCTTCCACTATTCGCCCTTTTGGAGTTAATGTGACGTAGCCGACCGGGGCAAATTCAAAAAGATCCGTATACTTTTCCAGCGACTCACCAAGTTTCTCCTGAGTCGCCCTGAGTTCCTCGTTTTGCATCTCCAGTTCAATCTGATGCACTTGCAATTCATGAACAATTTGCTGAATTTCCAGCTCATTCATATTCTGGGAAGGAAGATCCTTTTTTCGATCCTCTGCAAGTCGGCGCAACTCGTAAAATCGATCCTGGCCTGATGAGTGTTCAGTCATATCTGTACTCTCAGTCTCAATCCATTACGATTGGTATTTTTTGTATGGGCGACTGGCTTTAAAAGACAGACTGCCGTTTCTTTGCAGCAAATTGCCGAATGCATATACTTAGAGGATAACATGTTGCGCAATGGTGCGCGAAACACTTCTGTTACATTCAACGCTATTTTTCGGATGGTATAATCGAAAGACGACGATATTTTTGGGTATAATTACAAAAAAACACAGAAGTTAATTTGAAATATGCAAGTCATCTTTCAACAAGGCATTGATCTTGCTTTTAGCAATATAAGTGAAATAAATGCATAGGCCTACACCTCAGGAAATTTTTTTAAAAATTCGCTGTCCAGTTTTTTTATTTCGGTCCTTGTAGGAATACAAATTCCTCTAACACTCTATCAACGCGTGATGAGGCTCTTTCAGACGTATCGGCCGTTGCAGGTGGGGGAGTTTCACCTCCAGCCCGGCTATATTGGAGCATTGTTTAAGGCGATCCTTTTCTTGGGCGTGTTGGGGCGGGAAAGATTGTATTTCTGGAAACTATTTTTCTGGTCACTTTTCAGAAAACCGCGACTTTTTCCTCTTGCCATAACATATGCCATCTATGGATTCCACTTCAGGAAGGTGGCGGAGCAGATCATACGGAACGGATAAGAGGGGAAGAGAGGTGGCAAGAAAGGGATGCCCGAGAGTGTCTGAAGAACATGACAAGGAAAAGGACACTGCCTCAGTTTTCAGGGGCAGAGTTCTGAGCGTTCTTTCTGATTATTCAGTATTTTATCGGAAGCCCCAAAGTGGGGCAACCACCCTAATGTGTGGCGTAATCACACAACGACAAAAGGAGCAATTGGAATGGCTGAAGGAATTGTAAAATGGTTTAATGATTCTAAGGGATTTGGATTTATCGAGCAGGAAGGGGGCAAGGACGTTTTTGTGCATCATTCCGCTATCCAGGCAGAGGGCTTTAAATCACTCCAGGAGGGTGGTCGCGTAAAGTTCGATGTGGAAGAAGGCGTCAAGGGCCCATCAGCAAAAAATGTAGTTAAGTGCTGAGCCCCGGAAGTTGTCGTTTTCGTGGAAAGCCTCGAGAACGACGTTTTGAGCTTCGCAAATTACTGAACACACGATAAAAAGTGCACCTTTTTTGACTTATTACGAGGCTATCAAATTGAGTGTCACAAAAAACCCGTTTCATGCGGGTTTTTTTTTGTTCATTTTTACCGGCGCTCATCTTTCACCTCAAATGGATGAACTCCGCCTGCCCCTTCTGTATCAAGCCTCTTGGTCTATTTGCATCAACTCAAGTTTCCTTGAGTTGGCTTGAACTGTAACTATTGACCTGAATATTCACGCAACGTTTGTGTTGCTAGCAACACATACTCTTGTCTATTTACCTCTCAGCTGAGTAACATTGACACGATAATTATCTATAATAACTAAAAATACAAGAATGAACAAGGCGCCTTGTACTAGGTATCCAACTTGCTATAAGAAGATCGTAGATAAGCATCTCGCCGTATCAGCCATCGCCTCTTTGTTCCAGCAAACTTTCTTTTTTATGATGATTTATCATAAACCAAGGGGGATTCAATAGGCAACGGTCTTGTGGTGAAGGGTACCAATCAGGATTTAATGCGTTTTGCCACTTTACTTACAGATGGCTGAACGCGGGAGTGACAGAAAATAAGATACATCAACAAATCAATCAAGAGGAATTCATCATGAAATGTAAGCTCGTTGTCTTGTTCTCCGTGATAATCACCTTATCCCTGCCCGCATGGTTTGAAGGGGAAGCTGCTCAGGCCTCAAATCAAGAGATAAGGGGAAATCAGGAACAACCGTTCTATGGGAGCCAGCTAATGACCCAGGATGAGCGGCTCGAATATCACAGGCAAATGCGTGAGACAAAAACAGCTAAAGAACGAGAATTGCTCCGCAAAGAACACCATCAACGAATGCAAGATCGGGCTGCGATCCGTGGCGTCACGTTACCCGAAGAACCTCCGGCCAGGGGAGGCGGCATGGGGAAAGGAGGTGGGATGATGATGAATCGTGGTAGTGGTAGTCGTTGATTTTTTTCATACGAGTTATACGAGAGTGCCCCCCTGTGTTGAGTCATGGGGATCCAGTGCATTCAAAGCGATGCATACTCCGTTCTTGCAATAGTAAAGGCTCCTCTCCTCCAAAAAACCTCGGTTTCAGGAGTTTCTCCGTATTTTTTTTAACAAGGGTAAGAGAGGGCTGCTCGTTATGGCATTGCAAGTTTCCTAAGCAAGGACTTCCGAATCAATTCAAAAGGAGAATAGAAGCATTGCAGGCGCAGCATTCTTGAGAATGAGTGGCTGCAGCTGAATTAGTCGTTAATCAGATCCCTGTAGTCTTTCAAGGAGTATCTCTGTCATGACCAATCGTGTGCTGATTATAACAGGTGATGCCGGTGACGCCAAAGTGTTGAAGGCGGTATTAAGCGCCGCAGAGAGTGGAGAATACATCGTCGAATGGGTTAGGCAACTCTCCGAGGGGCTTAAACGATTGCTCGCTGGCGATATCGATCTGATAGTTGCTGATTTAGCCTTGTCCGACAGCCAGGGGATTGCAACCTTTGAAAGGCTGTACGCCAGCGCTCCGCACGCACCGATAGTTATACTTACTGCGCCGGATCAAGAATCTTTAACGTCGACAGCGATTCAACAAGGTGCCCAGGGGTATTTATCGAAAGGCAATCTGGCTCCCCCCCTTGTGCCACAATACTTACAAAATCTTATCCGCCGTAAGTCTCTCGAAGAAACCTACTATCTGGAAAAAACCCGGGCTGAAATAACGCTCAATTCAATCAACGACGCGGTTATCGGCACCGATATGTTGGGTAATGTTGAGTACCTCAATATTGCCGCCGAAACCTTGACCGGCTGGTCAAGGGAAGCGGCACGTGGGCGCCCCGTCGGCACGGTGATGCGCATTCTTGATGGCACAACACGCGAACCGAAACCTAACCCGATAGATTTGGTGTTGCGTCACAACAAAACGATGGCCTTGACAACAGGAACAATTCTAATTTGTCGCGATGGTCATGAAGCTGCCATCGAAGATTCCGTTGCCCCGATCCATGATTGGGATGGAAAAATGACTGGTGCTGTGATCGTTTTCCACGATATTACCGTCGCTCAGTCGCTGGCTTTGAAAATGGCCCATTTGGCGCAGCACGATTTCTTAACCAATTTGCCGAATCGTATCCTGTTGAATGACCGCATTGAGCAAGCGATCTCGCGCACAAAGCGCCAAGGAACCCGACTCGCGGTTCTGTTTTTAGACTTGGATAGCTTTAAACATATTAACGATTCATTCGGCCATTCGGCCGGTGATATGTTGCTCCAATCCGTTGCTGATCGTTTGTGCGCCTGCGTTCGAGGCTCTGATACGGTGAGCCGGCAGGGGGGCGATGAATTTGTGATTCTGGTGACGGAGGATAGATATGTGGAAAATGCTGCCTTGATCGCCGACAAAATTCTCTCCGCGATGGCTGCTCCACATTTCATTGCCGAACAAGAGTTGTATGTGAGCACCAGCATCGGCATTAGTGTGTACCCAGAAGACGGTCAGGACGCGGAAACACTGATCCAAAATGCCGACACTGCCATGTATAATGCCAAGGAAAAAGGGCGAAACAATTATCAATATTTTAAGCGCGAAATGAATGCTCGCGTGGTTGAGCGCCAAACTCTCGAAACTCAGTTGCGGCAGGCATTGCACCGCCAGGAATTCGTGTTGCATTACCAATCCATAGTTAACCTGGAAACCAGCGTAATTACCGGTGTTGAGGCCCTGCTGCGTTGGCAGCATCCGCAATGGGGCTTGACCTTGCCCGGTCGATTCCTCCCGGTTGCAGAGAGCAGTGGCATGATGGTGCAGCTCGGCCGGTGGGTATTGCGGGAAGCGTGCCTGCAGGCCAAACGTTGGTACGATGTAGGGCTCTTGCTCAATGCGATTTCAGTCAACATTTCGGCATCGGAATTTTGTGCACAAGGTTTTTTGCAGGACGTACGGATGATCTTGTCTGAAATCGGCCTTGCCCCACGTTGCTTGCAACTGGAAATTACCGAAAACATGTTGATGCGTGATGTTGAAAACAGCAGTGCACGTCTGGATAAGCTTAAGGAGATGGGGATTCAGGTGGCGGTGGATGATTTTGGCGCCGGCTTTTCTAATCTAAGTTATCTGGCGAGGTTGCCGATTGATGTCCTTAAAATTGCACCAGCCTTCGTGCATGATATCGGTTTAACCACGAGTAACAACGGACTCAGCAGCCTTGCCAGTGCGGTCATTGCTATGGCCGTCGGTTTTGAGAAATTAGTGGTGGCAGAAGGCGTTGAAGATCACTTGCAGTGGGCTTTCCTCAAAGTGAAACATTGTGACGAAGGGCAAGGGTACCTGTTTAGCAGACCGATGGCTGCCGCCCCCTTCACCTTATTGCTCTCAGAAGGCATCCCAACACCTTTTTTTCATGTTTAAGAGATGGCGGCCCAGCGGCATCATCATCGGGAAAATGAGAAACGCCGCTCACTTGAAGGATGAATCCCGGTACATAGTCGATGCAGACTGCTCTTTGATAAAAAAATTTAAATAAAATGTTAACGGAAGGTAGAGTATGGAAGAGCATGTACCGGCAGTCTTGTTGCCGGAAGAATGTGTACAGCGATTTTTTGAACTCAGTGGAGTGGAATATGAGCCGAGCGTTGCCATTGAGCTTTGGCCCAAGGTGTTGAACCATAAATGGCTTCTCTCGGAAAAGCTTGGTCGGGACGTGGGGGTAAGGACGGCGTGCATCGACTTCCTGGAAAATATGGATCAGGCTCCCGCAGAGTATCAAATCCACCAGCGGCAGAATATGCTCAATGAAATGGGGGCTCAGATTATAAACAGGGAGATGTGGGACACCATCGCCAACTCGCAACCCCCAAAGCAATTGGTTCAACGCAAAATCATCCTGCCCTTGATGGAAGAAGAACTCTCCAGAAAACATGGAGTGGTTTCTCCCAAAGCGATCATTTTCTTTGGCCCTCCCGGTACAGGAAAAACCCATTTTGCCAAAGCCATCGCAGGTGCTTTGTCCTGGTGGTATATAGAGATCGTCCCCAGCATGCTCATGGTCAACGGCGTTGAAAAAATTGGCGCTAATCTTCGGGGATTGATGGAAAAGGCGCGAGAACTTGACGAGGTCGTTCTCTTTATCGATGAATTTGAAGAGATTGCCGGCAGCCGTGATCTGGCTGACCGTATCGACAAGTCCATTACCAATGAGTTCCTCAAGCAAATTCCATTACTTAAAAATCAACAAAACAAGATATTGCTTGTCTGTGCCACTAATTACATCCGGCAACTGGATTCAGCCATGTTGCGTCCGGGAAGGTTTGACTGCATCATTCCGGTAGGCGGACTCGACAGAGAAGGCAGAGCGACTATTCTCGAATATTATCTCTCCAAATTAAACACCGATAACCTGAGCGTGGATCGGATTGTCGAAATGACTCCTGGCTTTACACCGGCTGATATTCAATATTTGTTTCACCAAGTGGCTCATTTTGCCTTTGAACAGGAGTTGGTCAACAGAGAGAATTATCTGGTCACCGAGGAGACATTCATGCATATTTTGCCTAAAGTGCCCCCATCCTTGAACCAGAAAGTCATTGACGAGTTTGAAAAGGACAGCGTAAGCTTTGCTCGAATTTGAGCAAAGGCGTTGACGTGTTGCAACGTAAGAGGGTTTTTTGGGGCCTCCCCTCCTCCTTTGATGGCCGCTGATCAGCGATAAAAAACGGTAAATCAGATTGGAGGGTTTGTATGGTTACACGAAAACAGCAGAAAGCAACCGTTGCGAGAACATCGACCGCTGCCGAGACCAGCAAGGTGCCCAACGGCGCGGTGAAAATCGCTGTATTGCCGGACGCGGTTGAAACAAATGCTAACGGTTTTCCCATCGTCGGCATTGGCGCCTCAGCGGGCGGTCTGGCTGCTTTTGAGTCTTTTTTTTCCGGCATGCCGGCCGATGACGATCCCGGCATGGCCTTTGTCTTGGTGCAACACCTTGCACCGGACCACAAGAGCATCCTCACCGAGCTGGTCAAGCGTTATACACGCATGCAGGTCTTTGAGGTTGAGGACGGAATGGTCGTCCGCCCCAACTGCACGTACATCATCCCTCCAAATCGTGACATGGCTTTTCTCGGAGGCACCCTTCAATTACTCGAGCCTTCTTCTCCTCGTGGCCAGCGATTGCCCATCGATTTTTTCTTTCGTTCACTAGCCCAGGATCAACACGCGCGAGCCATCGGCATTGTTCTTTCCGGTACCGGGAGTGACGGTACCGTGGGTATTCGGGCTATCAAGGACGAGGGGGGCATGGTCATGGCCCAGGATCCCGATTCTACCGAATACGATGGCATGCCGCGCAGTGCAATTGCCTCCGGTTTGGTCGATTTTGTACTTGCCCCGGCCCAAATGCCAGCGCAGCTTATCGCCTACACGGTTCACGCCTTTGGTCACATGCCCCAAATTGTCGGTTCCCCGCCGTGTAATAACGAGAACGCGCTCAAAAAAATTTTCGTCCTCCTGCGTTCCCATACCGGGCATGATTTTTCCTTGTACAAACCAAGCACCATCAACCGGCGGATTGAGCGGCGCATGGCCCTTCAGCAAATCGAAACGATAGCAAGCTATGTTAAGTATGCGCAGCAAACACCAAGGGAGGTAGAGGCTCTTTTTCGCGATCTGCTTATCGGTGTCACCAATTTTTTCCGTGATCCTAAAGCATTTGAAGCCGTTGAAGACAAAATCATTCCGCGGTTATTTGCCGATAAGGCTGCGGGCGATGCGGTCCGCGTCTGGATACCGGGATGCGCCACCGGAGAGGAAGCCTATTCCTTCGCCATTTTACTTGCTGAGTACCAGGAGTTGTCGAAGAAAAAATTTAAAATACAGGTATTTGCAACTGATATTGACAGTCAAGCTATTACTACGGCTCGAGCCGGTCTCTACCCTGCCAGCATCGCTGTTGATATTACGCCGGATCGGCTGGCTCGTTTTTTTTCGCTCGAAACTGACGGCGGCTGCTACCGCATTCATAAAACCATCCGTGATATGCTGATTTTTTCCGAACAGGATATCATTAAAGATCCACCCTTTTCCAAAATCGACCTGATTAGTTGCCGCAATCTCCTGATTTATATGGGAGGGGATTTACAGAAAAAGCTTATCCCTCTCTTTTATTACGCTTTGAACCCTTGCGGATTTCTGTTCTTGGGCACTTCCGAGACAATTGGTGACTTCGGCCATCTCTTCGACGTGCAGGATCGAAAATTGAAAATATATCAGCGAAAGGATACCTGCCAAGGGGCCTCACGTGTTGGTCTTGGCACTTTTTTGCCACCTCTACACTCCATGACTATCGAGAAAACGCTTCAGGCATCAGGCATAATGATTAAGTCTCGAAATGTGTCTTTACGCGAACTGACCGAACAAGAGCTGTTACAGCAAGTTGCCCCTGCCGCAGCACTGGTCAACGGGCTGGGCGACATTCTTTATATCCATGGACGCACCGGTTTCTATCTCGAACCGACGATAGGAGAGGTCGGCGTCTATAATATCTTAACAATGGCACGCGAGGGGTTGACACACGAACTGACTCTAGCATTGCATAAAGCGGTCACGGATCAGCAAATTGTTCGTTGCCCCAATGTGCGGGTTAAAACCAACGGCAACTATACTCCGATTAATCTGACGGTTCGTCCGGTTATTAATGCCCAAGCTTCATTGACGGTGTCTCCCTTATATTTGGTTATTCTTGAGGATATTGTTATCCAGGATGACGACCGCTCACCGGAATCTCCAGACGTTTCCGGGAGTCCGTCGGCAGAGAATGTAGATTTGGATATGGAGAGTCGCCTTGTTGCCTTGCGACACGAGCTGCAAGCTAAAGAAGAGTTCCTCCAAGCTGCCAATGAGGAGCTCAGATCATCCAACGAGGAGATGCAGTCAATCAATGAAGAATTGCAGTCCACGAATGAAGAGCTTGAAACTTCAAAAGAGGAATTGCAATCGGTCAACGAAGAGTTGGCCACGGTGAATGCCGAACTGCAAAACAAAGTGATCGACCTGACGCGCGCCAACAACGACATGAACAACCTGTTGGCCGGAACAGGCATTGGGACCATCTTTGTCGACCATGATGTCCGCATATTGCGCTTCACCCCTGCGGTGACCAAAATCATCAATTTGATCCAGGGCGACATCGGACGGCCCGTTGGGCATATCGTTTCCAACCTAGTGGGCTATGATACATTGCTGGCAGATACCCAAGCCGTTCTCGACACCCTTGTCCCCAAAGAGGTGGAAGTGCGTACCCAGGCTGGGATGTGGTATGCGATGCGTATCCTGCCCTACCGGACTCTGGAAAATGTGATTGAGGGGGCGGTGATCACCTTTACCGACATCACCGAAAGCAAGCAAATGAAGATGGCGCTGAGTGCTGCTCATGCCCGTCTGGCCGAGGCTGTTGTTGCCACCGTGCGTGAGCCGTTAATTGTGCTCGATGCCGGCTTGGGAGTGGTCTCGGCAAATCGCGCTTTCTACACCACCTTCAACGTCTCACCTGAAGATACTTTAGGCAAGTTTCTGTATGATTTGGAAAATGGTCAATGGAATATCCCTGCGTTACGCACTTTGCTGGAAGATATTTTGTCGCGCAATATTGAGTTTCATGATTTTGAAGTGACGCACGAGTTTGAATCAATTGGCCGGCGCTCACTTCGGCTCAATGCTCGTCGACTCTTCGAGGAATCTGGAGAATCGGAATTGATTTTATTGGCGATAGAGGTCGATGTTGAAAGCTAATTTCAATACCGGACCGCTACCTCTGGGAGAGTACAACCTGGAACATAGTTGCGGACCGGACAAGAAGAGTCTCGGCCCGGTCTTTGCCATTCTCATAATACTGCCCTTTCTAGTCGATCAGGTGTAACAGATGAGTTGCCACCTCTCCCAGGCAGCTTTGAAAGGACTCGATTCCCAAAGGGCACAGTGAGGGATGATGTGTTATTATTAAGGCGGCCATAGTGCTAATGGTCGAATCAGCCCCATGGCGTTTGAAGCTCTCAAATCAGCTTAACTGGATGTCCACTCAACACGGGCAGGATCAATGCGCATATTTATCAGTCGGCACCCATACTTTTCCACCGCCGGGTGATTTCTGTTTTTCCCACTCGAACTTGAACAGATTGCTGAGAAACAAAGTAGACCATGCGGTAGCGGTAGGCGCTTGGGTCCAAGCACCTTCCAGGCCGCTGGTCATGGTGTCTTCAGCATTACCTTGGCCGCACTTGTTCTTCCAGCCCAGCCCCTGCTCTTCGATCGCAGCTGCGGCAGGCTCCGGGCCTACGCAGTCAGCCTTACGTGCGCCATGGACCTTTTGCCCAGGGAATGTCTACCGGCGATCAACGCCACGGTCTCTTCATCATTCATTGCCATTCGGCCGAATGATTCACGTATGTCTTTGACAGCAGACACCGGATTAAGATTACCCGCTTGGGCCTTCCGGGTTCACATAAATTAGGCCCATTTGTAGTAACGCTAAAGGATTTTCAAGTTCGCCTTCGTTTTCTTTACAGCGATCAGCCAGCTCCCAAAAGCTGGCTTTTCTTTTGTTTTTCTAGTAAATAAACTCATCAATTAATCAAAGTAACGATTCAAACAATAGAATCGAGTTTATTTACAAAACCAGCAGAGAGTCAATGAAGATTGGATACGCCCGCATTTCCACGCTCGAACAGAACGATGATCTCCAGTTCGATTCGCTGAAACAAGCTGGATGTGAGAAAATTTTTTCTGATAAGGTATCCGGAGCAAAAGTTGACCGGCCAGGCCTTCAGAATGCGCTGGAATATTTGAGAAAGGATGACTGCTTAGTCGTGTGGCGATTAGATCGGCTTGGCCGTAGTCTAAAACATTTAATTGAGGTAGCTGAGGGGTTGGAAACCCGAGGTATTGGCTTGGCATCCCTGCAGGAGGGCCTGGATACCTCTACCAGTGGTGGAAAATTAATTTTTCACATTTTTGGAGCACTGGCGGAGTTTGAACGAAACCTGATCAGAGAGAGAACCATGGCGGGCTTAGCTGCCGCTAGGGCAAGAGGACGAGTTGGAGGGAGGAGCAACAAATTAGATGCCAGCAAAATCCAAACACTCAAAAAGATGTATGACTCCCGTGAGTATTCTATCGGTGAAATTTGCCAATTACTCGAAATCAGCAAACCGACATTCTACAGATATCTCAGAATGTAATAATTTAATACAATACTAGTGACATAATGATTTTTTGAACCGATTCCCATCTACACAACATTTCCAATTCTGCCACACATGAAACGTTGTGCTTGATTTTTGTTTTTCGCTTCTTATTTTAGGATAACAGCTAAAAGTAAATTTAGAGGAACTCTTATTTTAACTTTGCGGGAGCCAAATTGAAGCGAAAACTCCAGGGCCAATACGTAACCGTTTCCACGGTAGGCGAGAAAGTTCAAGCTTTTGTGCCATCACCTTTACCACCACGACCGCCAATCGATTGGCCCCCAGAACTGCGTAACAAATTCGACCAGGCACTGCTAGCGCTAGGGCGGCTTGATAGCGTATCAACCCTACTACCGGAAACCTCACTGTTTCTCTATATGTATATTCGTAAAGAAGCAGTTCTTTCCTCTATGATTGAGGGGACCCAATCTTCGTTGTCAGATCTCCTCCTCTTCGAGTTGGACCAAGTACCAGGAGTCCCGCTTGATGACGTGCAAGAGGTTAGCAACTATGTTGCAGCCCTCCACCACGGCCTTCGTCTGATGAGGGAAGGCTTACCATTGTCTTTACGGTTATTCCGTGAAATTCACCGTGTTTTATTGACCAACGGCCGAGGTAGCAGCCAAACACCGGGCGAATTTCGTCGTAGCCAAAACTGGATCGGCGGTACCAGACCAGGCAATGCGGCTTTTGTCCCACCTCCTGCGGAAGAGGTGCTAGAGTGCATGAGCAAGCTCGAGCTCTTCCTCCATGATCAACCAGAGCCGACACCGGTATTACTCAAAGCAGCGCTGGCTCATGTGCAGTTTGAAACGATTCACCCTTTCCTTGATGGCAACGGTCGTCTAGGCCGTCTAATGATAACGCTGCTGCTATGCGGGCAAAAGGTGCTTCGCGAGCCAATGCTCTACCTTAGCCTCTACTTCAAAACGCACCGTCAGTATTATTACGAGTTGCTCAACAATGTCCGACTGACAGGCGACTGGGAACCTTGGCTCGACTTCTTCGCCGAGGCTGTCATTGTTACAGCAACTCAGGCAGTCGAAACAGCCCAACAGATTCTAAACTTGTCCAATCAAGATCGTGAAAAAATCAGCGGAATTGGCCGAGCTGCAGTATCATGCCTGCAAATTCATCGAGCATTTATGGAACACCCCATAGCCACCTCGGCTTCTCTGGCAGAAAATACAGGCATAACCCCAGCTACAGTCAATAAAGCTCTGACCCACCTGGAGCAACTCAATATCGTGAAAGAATTGACTGCCCAAAAGCGTAACCGCCTATTCAGCTATAAGAGTTATATCGAAATCCTAAGCCGAGGCACCGATCTACCGGGTATATGAAATTTCTCCATGCCTATGGACAAGTACTCTTGCAACTTCGAGCCAAACAGAAGCCCCCTTCTACTGTTAAACTGTTGCAAATTCTGCAACAGTTGCCTCTTTTCTTAGCAATGCAATCTTCTAACTATTTACCAGATAACGACTTATTCTTATTTGCCGGCACTAATCGTAGTGTACTGGGCAAGAGGCAAAAAACATCCCCCTTGGTCGCAAGGTTACAACCAAACTTTTCGAGTTTGCATCTTCCTCTACCGTGCCCCTATTATGCCGGAAGTATTTTAAATTTTATCCATTGAATATCAATAAAATAGGAGCATAACTCTGCACGATTTTGCCGGTTCCTTTGCCGGTTTTCCATTGAACCATTTTGGGGCCACTGAAAATCGCCATTTCCTTTGTTACTACTCTCTCGCCGCAGTCATCCGCTCTTGTAAATGTTTATTAGATAACTTCAAATTCATATTTTGCTTGATTGTGTTTTATTTTTACTGTATTTTATAACCGGAAAATCAAACAACATGCTTTTTTAAATGGAAACCGTGAAACTCAATAGGATTTTCCATTTTGAGAACTAATGGCATGCTCTCATAAACAATTTCCGTACGACAAAATAAAGCGCATGAGTATTTTGAATCAAAAATATATTACGTACGCCGAGGCCCAAGAATTATACAGCGTTGGTAGATCCAGATTGCAACGCCTTGTAGTGAACGGTGTTATTGAAGCATACCGGCCAGGCAAGGAAACCCTGCTCGATTCTGCCAGCCTTCACATATGGTTTCAATCAACCAAAATCAAACCTGTCGCACGACGAGGTCGCCCTAGACGGAATGCACCGCGCAAATAACAATCTCCAAGGATCTTATTTACCATCTGTTTTGGGCCTAAAATTATCCATAAAACCCCACAAGCATTGTTGATTTTTTTGTCACAAGGGCAACGCTGGCCACCGAGAAATAGCGTACCAAAGCCACCATTCCAATCCCTTCCCCCTCCGCTGTAAATGGTCCAACCAGCCCCATCGGATAGGACGGAAGCCTTGCGGCTCCCGCCCCTCCTCAGAACCGTACGAGCGAGTTTCCCCGCATACGGCTCAAGCACTCTGTAAGACTCTTTTGAGGAGTCCGGAGATTATTGGCTATTT
>NZ_JAFFQA010000052.1 GCF_016919065.1 Desulfobulbus rhabdoformis
ATTTCTTTTTTTGGGAGACGCTGAGATGAGGTAAAACGCCCCCCAAAAAATGAATTATTTGATGGTGTTATTATACACAATTTTGATAAAAATTCAGCAAGTTAAATGATTCCCAAAGTAGAATTAGTTGCAATCAGTCCTCTCTAGTGGTATCAGTAAGGAAGAATCGCCGAAGGCTGTAGTTGAGATAATGATTGAGTCACGAGTAAGCAACCGATCATTATGCAAGTTACGAAGCTGTACACGTTGTCTTCCAGGTGTATGCCTGCGCATGACCCAAGTCCTGGCCTTGTAAAAAGCAACAGAAAAAATATCTGCAGCACAATAACAGCGATTTACGAGGCGGGAGACGTCGTGTTGTGCGTTTATTATTTCAGGCGATCCTAATGACGACCCTTTTTTGTCGCAAGTAGCATACACAATGAAAGCTAAAAATTCCAGTTTTCCACCCCCAGGAAAAAGTCTGACCGATTTATTTTCCCGTTCCATTTCCTATCTGCGTCTGAGTTTGACTGATCGCTGTAATCTGAGGTGCATCTATTGTGTCACCGAAGACGAGTCTTCTGGCAGTCTGACGAAACTCAAACACGAAGAGCTGCTCACCTACGAGGAACTGCTGCATGTGGTTCGTGTGGCCGTTAATATGGGGATTACCAAGGTGCGTCTCACCGGAGGCGAGCCTTTGGTACGACGCGGAGTCTTGGATTTTATCCGCGATATGATGCGCATCGAAGGACTTGACGATGTGCGTATTACCACCAATGGCGTGCTCTTGGCCGGATGTGCACAGGAACTTCTTGATGCAGGAGTCAGCAAGGTCAATATCAGTCTGGATTCGCTCAAGGCCAAACGGGTTCAGGAAATCACCGGCATAGACTGTTTTGACAAGGTTTGGCAAGGGATTGAAAAGGTGCTAGCCCTTGGTTTTTCGCCGGTCAAGGTGAACATGGTGGCAATGCGCCATATCAACGACGACGAAATTCTCGATTTTGCCCGCCTCTCCCAGCAGTTGCCGCTGCAGATGCGATTTATCGAATTCATGCCCATTGGTGCCTCGAGCCGTTGGGATAAAGACACCTATATCAGTACCGATGAGATCATGGAGCGGGTCAGCGCTCTGGGCGAGTTGATCCCCATGCAGAAAGGGCGTGCCGATGGGCCGGCCAAGGTCTTTCGTTTAGGGGCTGATGCCCCCGGTTCACTTGGCTTTATCAGCCCTCTGAGTCATCATTTTTGTGATCGCTGTAATCGCCTGCGACTGACCTCGGCAGGAAGCCTCCGTTCTTGCCTGCTGCATGACGAGGAGGTCGACCTGCGCTCGATCTTGCGTAATCAGCCCACGGATGAGGCCATTCAAGCTGCCATGATTGAGGCTATTCGCAACAAACCACGTGGCCATCAACTCACCGAGCGGATGAAGCAATCCGGCAGTGACTGTCATGGCCGAATGTCGCGCATTGGCGGTTAACCCCAGGTTCACAAGCGCCCTTCAGCCAAGACACCAATAAATACGTAAGCATTTGCTGGAGGGAAGCCGGTCTTTCCCCCGAAGCCGTACGCGTTCCAAAGGACAGTGGCTGAAACTGAATCGGAGTAAATTTTCTATGAAAATTTACTCCGATTCAGAAACATATGCTTTTCAGGGATCACCCGTTGTCACGGGGTCAGGATAATGGCAATGTCTAGAATGAAATTCCTCAGGGCGGTCAACGGGATTTGAGAGTCGACAATGTCTGTAGGGACTCTTGAATAATTGCTTTTTCTGCCAATCCCGCGGAGTCTGGCGCTTACCTCGTCATGCTTAAAATTTTATCCTCGGAGGTAAGCGAAGACTCCGATATCAAGCATATGCCTGCGGTAAAATTTTGCGCAATCCTCGGAGTCTACGCTTACCTGGCCTTGATTGAAAAATCTAATTATTCAAGACACCCTGTATCTGTGAAAGAGAAATCAACTCGCCTGGAGCGCAGAAACCACAGCTTTGCTTAAGCTGCTGATGGCATAAGGCTTTTGCAGATATGCGTGCACACCAAGCCGCAAGGCTTCGCGTACCTCTTCGTTTTCTGAAAAGCCGCTGACAATCAACGCCTTTTGTCCAGGGTGTTTTTCAATGATGCGGGCATAGGTCTCTCGACCATTCATGCCGGTGCCCATGATCATGTCCAGCAGGATCAGGTCTACCTTGTGGCCTTGCATGTATTCTACGGCTTCTTCACCGCAGGAAAGGGCCTCTGGCATGTAGCCTAATGCTTCGAGAATTTGGGTCGCAATTTCACGCTGAAGCGGCTCATCATCCACAACCAGCACTTTCTCTCCGTTGCCCTGTGTAATCTCGCTTCCCTCATTTTCCAGCATTGCATCAAGCCTCCTGAGCGGAAATCAAAGCTTTTGAGATGAATATTCCTACGCCGCTCCCTCTAAGGCAGGGCCCCGCGCCTCGTTTTCCGTAATTTTGCACGATATAAAAGGGATCGAAGCGCTGGTCAAGTTCTTCCTGAGTAGAAGTGTATCAAAAACGGTAGCTTTTGGAAGGCAGAGAGGCTGAAAAAACAGAACATTCTTTTTTTTTCTGCGATCAAAAAGTCAATGACGGGAAAGAGAATGAAGGTTGAAATTGCTTCTGGTTCAGCGAGCAATCACTCCTCCAGAAAGGCGTTGGCTAAAGTTGGAAAAATGGTGAATTAGAATGAAAGTCCTTGTCTTATTAGTAGGATGGATCGTTTTGTGACCACCCGCTGCCATGGATTCAGGAAAACAATTTAATTGCCTTGTTTTTGTTGTTCGAGTTCATCCCAGCGATCGTAGAGGCGGTCAATCTCCGTCTGCAATTCCTGCTGCTCCTGCCAATGTTGTTGCAACCCTTCGGCATCTGCCATCACCTCAGGATCTGCCATGAGCTGCTGAACTTTTTCCAACCGTTCCTCAAGGCCGAGGATTTTTTCCTCGATCTGATCATATTCCCGCTGATCCAGGTAAGAGAGTTTACCTGCCTTGGGTTTGGTGCTTGTTTTCTCTTTAGCTGATGGTGCTGGCTTGGCAGCGGCAGCCTCTTTGCGCTCCAGTGATTCAAGCATGGCAAGCCACTGCTCGTAATCGGCAAAGTATTCCGCCTTGCCCCGGCCATCAAAACCAAGCACCTGATTACAGACCGTCTCTAAAAGAAAACGGTCATGGGTAACCAGCACCAGGGCACCGGGGAATTCGCTGAGGCTGTCTTCCAAGACATCAAGCGAGGGGATATCAAGATCGTTGGTGGGCTCATCCAGCAGCAAGACATCTGCTGGTTGCAGCATGAGCCGGGCAATGAGAATACGAGCCTGCTCGCCCCCCGAGAGTCGGTTGACCGGGGTGTCGAGCTGGTCGGGCCGAAAAAGAAAACGCTTGGCCCAGGAAACCACATGCAAACTTCTGCCCTGATAGAGCACACTGTCGCCTTCGGGAGCCAGGGCGCGACGCAGGGTCTCCTCCGTATCCAGCTGCTCTCTGCGCTGATCAAAACTGACGATACGCAGCCCGTCGGCAGCGGTGAGCGTACCCGTATCGGGCTTGGGGCCAGTTTCACTGGCGGCTGCGGCCAAAAGTTGCATCAGGGTGGATTTGCCGCTTCCGTTTCTGCCTAAAAGCCCCAGGCGGGTTCCCGGGGAAAGGTGAATATCAAGATCGGTGAACAGCGGGGTCTCAAAGGTTTTGGAAAGCCCCTTGCCCACAAGCAGTTTTTTGGTTTTGCGCTGGGTGGATTCAAAGGCAATGCCCACCTGGCCGACGTTGCGATTACGGCCGCGGACCTCCCCCAGCTCATCCTGAAGCCGTCCTGCCTCTTCTATTCGATAACGGGCTTTGGAGGTTCGTGCCTTGGGACCTCGGCGCAGCCATTCGGTTTCCCGGCGAACCTTATTGGAGAGTCGTTCTTCCAGGTTTTGCCGTTGCTCCAGATATTCTGCCCGTTTTTCCAGAAAATCGCTGTAGGCCCCACGCACCTGAAAAGAGCCCTCGGGATAGACCGGAGCCAGTTCCACCACGCGGTTGACGGTATTTTCCAGGAAACGGCGGTCATGGCTGACCAGGAGAAAGGCGCTGGGGCTTTCCGGAAGGTTGGCCGCCAGAAGTTTTTCCAGCCAGAGGATGCCTTCAATGTCCAGGTGGTTGGTGGGCTCATCCATCACCAACACTTCCGGGCGGGTAACCAGTGCCCGGCAGAGCGAGAGGCGTTTGCGCCAGCCACCGGAGAGTTCGCTCACCTTCTGTTCGGGATCGGTAAATCCGCCCCGACTCAGCAGGGCGTGTACCCGGTTGTACTGCTCGGCTGCATCCACGTCATCGACGCGGACCACACGGGAGAGGTTGTCCAGACAACTGGCCTCTTCATCGAAGCTGTCTTCCTGGGCGACATAGCTCATTCGCATCAGTTTCTGGGTAAAGACCGAACCCGTATCAGGTTGCTCCATACCACAGAGGATTTTCAGCAGGGTGGATTTTCCCGAACCGTTGGGACCAATCAGGCCGATACGATCGCCGGCGTCGACCATGAGGGTGACGCCGGCAAAAAGACTTTGGGCACCAAAAGCTTTCGAGAGCTCCTGGCAGCTTAACAGTGCACACATACAGGTGGGATAAACGAAAAATGATCAGGAGGCAGAGCCGGAGAGATTGACATCATCGGCCCGCGGGTAGGACCCAAGCAGCTCATAGTAGGCGCAGATCTGTTTGAGAATGTTGCATGCCTCATGGATCGCCGGGTCTTCAATATGCCCGACCATGTCGAGGAAGAACATATATTTCCAGCGCTTATCCTTGGTGGGGCGCGACTCGATCTTAGCCAGATCTATGTTCTTGGCTGAGAGAATGGTCAGAATCTCATTGAGCGCACCAGGGCGGTTGATCAAACCAAGCAACACAGAGGTCTTGTCGCGTCCGCTTTTCTTGGGGGATTTCGGGCCAAGGACAAGAAAGCGGGTGGTGTTGCCCTGATGATCTTCAATGCCCCGGACAACCACCTGCAGGTCATAGGTGGAAATGGCCAGGCTGCTGGCAATTGCACCGATATTGGGGTTGTCGGCGGCCATCTGGGCCGCAGCACCGGTGGAGAAGACCTCCAGGGTCGGAATTTTGGGCATATGTTTTCGCAGCCAGTAGCGGCACTGTGCCAGGGGCTGGGAGTGGGAGGCTACGGTCTGGATATCTTCCATATTGCCGGAGCGGCAGACCAGATTGTGGGTGATGGGCAGCTGAATTTCGCCACAGATCTGGACCTTGAAGCGCATGAAGGCATCGAGAGAATAGGTCACTGCGCCCTCGATGGAGTTTTCAACCGGAACAATGCCGTACTCGACCCGCTCTTTCTCCACCTCTTCAAAAACCTCGGCAATGGACTCCATCGGCAGGTATTCAGCACTCTGACCAAAATATTTGACACCAGCCAGATGGGTAAAGGTTGCCTCCGGGCCAAGGTAGGCAACCGTGGCTTTACGCTGGGAGAGGCGGCAGGTGGTAATGATCTCGTGAAAGATGGAGTGCAGGGCCTTGTAGGGAAACACATCGTTGTTGTATGTGCGCAACCTCTCATAAATTTCCAGTTCGCGCTGTGGGTCCCATTTTGCCCGGTTCGTCTCGCTCTTGAGGAGACCGATGTTTTTAGCACAATCAAGTCGCTCCTTTAAGAGTTCCAGGATGGTGTCATCGATTTCGTCAATACGCTTACGGACCAGAGGTATGTCGAGGTTTTCGAGTTTTTTATCCATAATGGTTGCAGTGTCAGAGAGCAGAGAGGGGCATGTCGCCCGATAGGCCGCTCGGCTGACAGGTAGAAAAAGTGGTGAATGCGTCGGTCTGCTGCTGCATAAACCGGCGATTTAGTGTCTGTCCAGAAATAGGGATTTTTGTTCAAGGTCAAGGCATGTGTAAAATTTTACCGCAGGTATATACATAATATTCCGAGGATAAAATTTGGAGCATAATGCCGGAATTGGACAAAAAGACCGTTACTGAATGGGCACGTATTATGCGTGTAGCCCACTGATATAACATTCTTGTTCAATTATGGAAACCTTTATCAGGTATGAGGCTTGCGGCGGGTGGTATCGGTCAACGGGGCCAGTGAGAAAGGACAGAATCAAGTGCCGTCACCATCTCCTCAACCTGCTCATAAAAGACCTCGGTGCCTGCGGCAAAGTGCAAGAGCATATTGTTGAGGCGATCTGGAATGTAGGGAAAGAGTTTTTGCAAATTGACCACACGATTTTGGGTGAGCAAAGAGAAATCCTGGAGAGTAAGCGAGTCCAATGCCTTGGAGCCAAGGGTGCTGTCGGCTAAAATTTCGCGGGCATGATAGTCACCACGGCCGACCAGGTAGAGAAGGACGTTGCCCAGTTCATAAATATCTAGGGCAAAGGGTTTTTCAGGAAGGTGAAAGTCATAGTCAAAGTCGATCCAGGAGTAGATTCCGGTATGCCGATCAACAAAGATATGGTCGCGGCGAATATCCCCGTGGCGAAAACCATTTTGATGTAAAAAACCAACCCCTTGAAGACAGCCCATGAAGCGCTCAAGGATTTCAGGTAATTCATGGTGAAAGTAATCCTCGTGACTGCTTTCACTGTGGATCACCTTGTCCAACCGTTTGCCTGAAATGGGAGTCAGTACGCGAACCAGGTTGTCCTTCTCATCCACCAAAGTCAGGCCCTGCATGAAGTGGGGACGGCCACGAACCAGTTCAAGAATATGTGCCTCCTTTTGCGGGTTGCGGTAACAGGTCACTGAAAATCTGCCCAGACGAATATCAAAATTTTCCTCAAACTCAAGCTTGATGATGTAACTAACCATGGAGCCCAGGTCCACCACCTTGGGGACCCAGGGTTTAATCTGCTCATCAACCCCAAAGCGTCCTTCTTTGGTATACGAGGTGATTAAGAAATTTCGGTCTTCCACGCGGATTATGTCGCCGTAATCAATGGAGGTGAAATCACTGGTATCTGTATAGACCCGTGATGGACGGCGCATGCTTTGCGTGACCCGATGAGCGGCGAGGTTTTTCCGTGCCTGCTCAGGAAGGATGGATATATCTGTGTAACCCGTCATCAGCCAATCACCCAGACCGCAATGTCACGGCCATTATGAATAAGGGCATTGGAGATGGAGCCAAAAAGAAACTCCTCTGCCTTGGTGATACCGCGTTTCCCCACCACAATGGTGTCAAAGGCTTCTTGCTCCTGAAGAGCAAGAATTGCCTCGCTGATCGATTGATCGGTGGCAATGACGGAGCGGGTGCTTATTACCTGGGGGGAGACGCCGTGATCATGAAGAATTTTTTCTGCTTGGGCAAAGAGTTGCGCAGATTGCTGGATCTGATTTTCAGCATACTGCTCAGGCGAGATGCCGTTGCTGAAATGATTTGGCGGTGGTTTGGGGAAAACGTGGAGCAGACAGAGATGAATACCCTCAAGGTGGCTCGCGATTCCACCAACATAGTCAACCGCGTTGAGGGAACGCTGGGAATCGTCGATTGCGATGATTATCCGCTTCCAGTCACTCATAGGTACCTCCAAGATAAAAGGAGAGAACTCTTCAGCAGGATAAGCCAAATTCAATGAGTCTATTGAAATAACGTAAACATTTCCTCGTAAAAAACAATTGCAGACTGCACGTGCCTAAAGGCGCAAGGACTTAGGTGAATTGTCCGGCGGTATGCACGAAAAACAGGCGCCAGGCATCGGTGGCATTGATGATGACAGCGCCAATGGTCTTACCGCGCCAGCTTGTTTTTTGCCAGCGCGGTTCAATCTGCAACACCGGCAGACCGGGGTTGTCGCTGGAGAACACCGTCAGTTTGCCTGCGTTTTTGTAGAGTTGCTCTGGAATATTGCAGATGCAAAGCCCGCTTGGAGAGATATTTTCCAGCAGTGCGGTGGCAAAGAGACAGCCATCGGTCACATGGACGGTGGTGTTGTGCAGGGGGACCCGAGGGTGCTGCCGCTGGTCGCTGGCCTGGGCGGTTGTCTCCCCGGATGCCTTTTGCGAGAAGAGATGCAGGGGGAGAGTGGGTGGTAATGATTTCAGGAAAGCATGAGCCTGCTGAAGCAATTGTGTCAGTTTTTGTACAAACTGAACGGAGATTTTTTTGATTTTGAGGGTGCTTTGTTCCATGAAAGAGTTCCTCGCCGCAGAGCCCAAAAGCATTTGGTGTATGACCATTATAGGTGCAAGTGCTCACTCGATGCAAAGAAAAGATCATGAAAAAAAGATGGGTGGCGAGAAATCCCTTATGAACTCAAAATTGTTGTGAAATCCACAGGACAACGTACCAGACTCCCCGCCTTGTTTTTAAAGAGCAGATAACGGTTTTCAAGGCCAAAGAGAAAGAGGTCCCGGGTGACTTCAACATCCTTTGTGCAGTAGGTGATGATTTTATCAATGCGTCCCTGGCGGTACCATTTGAGTGCCATCAGGCCATCAGCCGATTTCTGTACCCCTAAGGTGTTCTCGGCTAGGTTGTTGAGACTCAACCGGTAGCCCAGCTGGTTTTTAACCACCTCTAAAATATCAACGGTAGGATGAGTCGCCAGGCCATGCTCGCCATAGCCGTTGAGGACTTGGTTATCAAAACGTTTATTGTTAAAACCCACCACAAGCTCCAGGCTCTGGAGATGCTGAATCAGCTCACCAACTTCACCCTCACGAAACACCAGATAGTCATCGAGCATGGCATCATAAACCACGGCCACGGAGACGAGCATTTTTTCTGCCTTATTCCAGCCCCCAACCTCGGCAGCGGATTTTTGAGTTTCTATGTCAAAGACGCCGTAACGCTTGGGGATTTTTTGGGAAGGCGCGATGGCTTCGGGGGCGACCTGCTGTGCGGGCTTCGATTGTTTGGGCTCTGGTACCACTTCTATGCGGGTAAAGCTTGGACTTACCTCTTGTGCCCCCAGGCCCAGGAGGAGTTGGTGGGCAGCCTCTTTATCGATGGGGCGGTTACCTGAACCGCATTTGGGTGAATGGACGCAGGAAGGACAGCCGGTCTCGCAGGGGCAGGAGGCGATGGCCACCAGGGTGCTTGCAAGGAGTTCGCTCGCCTTGTGAAAGGCCTCGCGGGAAAGACCCACTCCACCGGGTTGGCCATCGTAAATAAAAACTGCCGGTTTTTTCAGTTGTGGGTGTAAGGGATAGGAGATGCCGCCGATATCATTGCGATCGCAGAGGACCAGCAGGGGGAAGATACCAATCGCCGCATGTTCCAGGGCATGGATCCCGCCCATGAAATGAAGCAGCGATGTCTCGAGTTGTTCCTGTAATCGGGCCGGAATCTCGATCCACAACCCCTCGGTCTCAAAGACCGTGGGCGGTAGTTCCAGAGGTTGGGTTGAGATGACGCGATGGCCGCTCACCAGGCGCCGTTGAAAGCCCGTAACTTGATCGGTGACTTTAAGCCGCCCGAGTCCAATACGATAACTGAACTCCGGCGTTGAGGTCTTCCTTTCAACCAGGGCCTGGGTGGCGAGGATTTCGGTCTCCTTGGTGCCCATGGTCCGGGTAAAATAATTGACCTGCTTTCGGGTTGCTCTGATCTCACCTGCATCCAAGTCAAGTTGCTCTATGAGGTAGGTCTCTCCCCGGTGGAGATAGATGGCTCCGGGATGGCATTCCTTGAGGGCACGGTTGCCATCGATCTGTCCAAGCACCGATTTTTTCTTTCCTGATACGCGGATGGTGAGAGAGCGGCCACTACCGCGCAGGTCCACATCCCGGTGGGGGTACTTACGGCCGGAAAACCAGGTGCGACCATCAGAGCCAAGGAGTAGTTCTGCCTGGGCAACCAGCTCGGTGATTGCCGTCTGAGCAGCGGGTGTCTTTACCACCGCTTCATCTGCCCTCAGCGGAGATTCCGTAGCCGCACAGAGCAGGTGCTTCTGGGCAATGACCGGGTTGCTTGGGTTGAGCACGGCAGATTCCACCTCCCGTTCAAAAAAATCCTGGGGATGGCGCAGGAAGTATTGATCCAGGGCATCCTCCTGGCCCACCATAATGATGAGCGAGTCACGCTGCCGTCGCCCAACTCGACCGCCACGCTGCCAGGTGGCCATGATCGTTCCCGGATAACCCACCAGGATGCAGATATCCAGGCTGCCAATATCTATCCCCAACTCCAGGGCTGAGGTTGAGATGACGCCTAAAAGGTTGCCGCTGGTGAGGCGTTCTTCTATTTCACGTCGTTCTTCCGGAAGAAACCCGGCCCGGTAGGAGGTCAGCTTATCACTCAGGTCGCCCAGGCGATCGCGGGTCCAGATGTAGATCAGCTCGGTCATCTTGCGTGCCTGGGTGTAAACGATTGTGCGCAGTCCTCGTTTCAGGGACGCCTCCAGCATCTGGCAGGCGGCAGCGGCTGCCGAGTCAATGGGGTCGAACATGATGAAATGACGCTGGCCCCTGGGCGCACCGGACTCGCTAACCACAGCGACCTCCCGATCGATCAACTCATGGGCCAACTCAGCGGGATTGCCCACTGTGGCAGAGGAGAGAATAAATTGAGGGCTGACGCCAAATTTTTTGCAAATACGAATCAAACGCCGCATGACCCAGGCCATATGACTGCCAAAAACACCCCGGTAAGTATGGACCTCATCAATGATGATGTAGCGTAACCCCTGCCAGAGCAACGACCAGTTATCGTTATACCCAAGCATGGAGAGGTGGAGCATATCCGGATTGGTGATGAGGATATTGGGCGGCTTCTCACGCATCTTGCGTCGCTTGTAATCTGAGGTGTCACCATCGCAGATCAGGGCAACATTTTTTTCAAGCTCGGGCAGGTGTTGGCTGAACTCGTTGATCCAGCGCAGCTGATCCTGGGCCAGTGCCTTTAAGGGGAAGAGATAGAGGGCGTGGGTGGTGGCATCGCTCAGCACGCTCTCCAGCACCGGTACATTATAAATCAGGCTCTTGCCGCTGGCGGTAGGTGTTGCCACGATCACATCCTCGCCAGCGCGAATGCGGTCAATGGCCTCCTGCTGATGACTGAAAAACCGGGTGTATCCCGATTGTTTCAGCGCCTGCTGAAGCGCCGGAGGAAGAGGTTGCTTCAGGCTTCCAAAGCGCGCTTTTCTTCCGGAAAGTTGCTGGTGATGGACCACCTGAGGGCCAAATCGAGGCGAGCCTTTCAGCGCCTGAATATATTCGGCGACTCCCTGGTGTTGTTTTGGTGTGTGCGGCATGAAGGCGGTGAGAATCCTGATTTGGGGGAGGGGACTGAAAAATGAAAAAATACTTCATCTGCAGCTTCCTGGCAATGGATGTCGTCAAGTTGGGCCAGGCTCAGGCTGGAGGGAACTGTTCAGGCTTCAAGTATCGTTCGGGGGAGAGGCATCATATGCCCCCTGGGTTTCCCTGTACATGAACTGCATAAAGGCTTTGACTCGGGCGGTAAAACGAATGTCCGGGTGGGTGAGAATCCAGATATGGTGGTTGCAGTCTTCTGGCAGGGGCATCAGTTCCACCAACCTGGGATCAGATCTGCCCAGGTAATGCGGGAGGACTGTGAGCCCCATACCCAAAACGGCCAGATGATAGAGCCCGCTGAGTTTATCGCAACAGGCCTCGGTTTTTTCTTCATCTCCATGTTGGCGAAGCCATTTGTTGGCCGGGAGACCGGCAAGGGATTCATTGGGCAGGAGGATTCGGTGATCAAAGATATCTTCCGGCATTTTCGGGGCGCCATGTTCTTGTACATAGTTCGAGGAGGCGTACAGATGTACATGGATGGGGGCAAGTTTTTTCCCAACCATATAGTCAGGCTGGTTGTTGACTGCGGGCAGAACGATGTCGGCCTCCCGCTTGCTCAGGCTGGTAAACCGAGTTTTGATATCCATATCCACAATAATATCAGGGTAAAGCTCTTTAAAGCGTTGAATATAGGGCGGTAGCCAGTAATACCCGATGGTGTCTGTGGTCGAGATCTTCAGATAACCGCTTAAATGCACATCCTTGCCTTGAATGAGCCGTTCAATGGCATCCATATGCTCTTCGACCTGCTGCACCCGGTCAAGTATATCCTCACCGGCCTGGGTCAGTTTATAGCCTGACTTCAACCGTTCAAAGAGTCGAACCTCCAGCTTTTCCTCGAGCGCGTTGATGCGACGAAACACCGAGGAGTAATTCACTCCCAGCTCCTGGGAAGCACCCTTGATAGTTCCGCAATTTGCTACTTTGAGAAAGTAGAGATAGTCATCCCACCCCTTGTTATGCATTTTTGCATCTCCAGTCTGCTGTTATGCCTAATTGATTTGCAAATAATCCGATACTACTGTGCAAGTCAAGAGGAACTCATCCCCCGAATTCACTTTTGGGACGAGAGAATCCAGAGACGATGCCATCTGTTGCACGAGGAAGAGTATGTTTCAACCGAGTCTGTTTATAACGAATGTCCAATCGGGAAGAGTCTCTCACTCCTCTGAAAATCAGCAAAACGATCTGGCTGCATTCGACAAAAATTTTCCAAGACCTGATGCGGTGGTTCTTGCGACTGGAGTGGGGACAAGTTCTGTTGTCGAAGTAGCCAAGAATACCAGCTTTGTCGTTCATCAGGCAGAGGAAAAGCTACGGCAGACAAATGATGCAAGACGTTTTTCGTGTAAGGGAAGTCCGGAACTGGCGCGGATTATTGTTGATCTTATGAAAAAGGCGGGAAGAAAGGGGCGACTGGTTAACCGAAAACAGGTGGAGCAACATTTTCTTGCCCCCCTACGGTTACTTTATGGAGAATTGTATTTTCCCATCGTTCCGTTGTTTCTTCCTCAAGATGATACGGGGGCAGGTTATATGGCCCTGGGCCGGGCGCTCACGGAGTTACGCCAGGAGAATGTCCTTATTGCCGCGGAAGGATTTTTTGAGATCAGCAAGGGGATTGATGAGGCAGATGCTGGAGGCCTTTTGAAGACTGACGAACACAATATATTCATGCCCCGGCTGTATAAGAACTTGGAAGCGGGAGATTGGGAGTCGGTTTTAAAGTATCAACACCGTGGACCTCCAGGCAGACAAAAGCAAGTCTTCGCCAACTCTATGGCGCCGCTCTTTTTTGCCATGGGCGCAGGGGGAGAAAAGGCGCAAAAAATTTCCTTTGCAGGGAAAAAATTATCGGTGCACATGGATGGATATCAGTTCACCGACGCATAAACAAAGGGAATCTTGAATAATTGCTTTTTCTGCCAATCTCGCGGAGTCTACGCTTACCTGACCTTGATTGAAAAATCTAATTATTCAACCCGAATCCGTGACGGCGGGTGGTCACTGAACAACGCATCTTTTTAATAAGACGACGTATTTTTACAAATTCATGTATTGTTCAGTTGCACCCGCCGCCCTTTGGGGCATCCATTAGCACACCACCTTCATTGCCTGTAACATACCGATAAAGTTTACTTTAATCGGCATGTTACAAACAACGAAACTGGCGAACTGATGAATGCTCACGGATTCAGGTTCAAGACACCCCAAAATCCTGAATCCGTCACAGATTCGGGAAAATATTGTTCACATTAACGAGGTCATCATATGAAAAGATATCAAGTCGCAGTTGTCGTTGGAAGTTTACGCAAGGATTCTTTAAACCAGGCCTTTGCCGACGCCCTAGTAAAATTGGCTCCTGAAAATGTAACGTTCACCTTTGCTCCCATCGGTGATTTGCCCCTGTACAATCAGGATGACGATGTACACCCACCTGAAGCCGCCAATCGGTTTAAGGCAATTATTGAAAAATCTCAGGCGGTTCTCTTTGTCACCCCCGAATACAATAGATCTATTCCCGGTGTGTTGAAAAATGCCATTGACCATGGCTCTAGACCATACGGGGAAAGCGTATGGGCGGGGAAACCTACAGCTGTCGTTGGCGTTTCTATTGGTGTGATAGGAACTGCACTTGCCCAACAGCATTTGCGAACTATTCTTACCGCCTTGGACATGCCGACCATGGGGCAGCCTGAGATCTATATTCAGGCAAAGGATGGACTCATTGATCCCGACGGCAATATCGGTGCAGACAGCCGTGCTTTTTTACAGGGCTGGATGGATAGGTTTGTTGCCTGGGTAACAGTGCACAACAACTAACCTGAATTCGTGATTCGTGACCCAGCGTGATTGCTCAAGAGCGAATTATTAAAAAGAAGGTATATACAAAGGACTGGCCCAGTGCCAGTCCTTTGTATATACCTGAACCCGGGAGCATTCATTGGCGCGCCAGATGGAGCCGAACAAAAAGCGAATTTGAACAAAAATATTTGTTTCATTAACAGGATTCGGTGATTTAGTCAGGCACATCACCCATATACTCCCCCATGCGTATGGAGTTCTCACCAGACCACTTGGGATTAAATGCGATTGTCTCCTCGGGAAAAAGAAGGATAACGGTAGAGCCCAGGGAAAAACGTCCCATCTCTTCTCCTTTTTTTAGAGAGATTGGTTGGTCTTGGTACTGCCACCGGCGAACTCCACCTGTGCGTTCAGCGTTGACAACTCCGTGCCAGACTGTGGTCATACTCCCGACAATGGTAGCACCGACAAGAACCATTGCAAAAGGACCAAAGGTAGATTCAAATATGCAAACCACCCGTTCGTTTTGGGCAAAAAGACCTGGAATATTATTGGCGGTAGTCGGGTTCACGGAGTAGAGGGCTCCTGGAACATGGAGCATTTGTACCAGACGTCCATCACAAGGCATATGGATACGGTGATAATCGCCAGGGCTGAGGTAGAGGGTGGCAAAGCTCCCCTGTGCAAAGTCCTGGGGCGTGGCACAGGCGCCACCAAGAAGAGCCGCGGTGGTGTAGGTTTGCCCCTTTGCCTGCAGGATTTTGTCCCCATCAACGTGGCCACATTGATTGATTCGACCATCAACGGGACAGACGAAATCGGTCTCGGCAATGGGGCGCAATTCCGGCCGGATTGGACGGGTGAAAAAATCTTGAAAGCAGGGATAACTGGCCGGATCCGGTTCAATGGCCTCTGCCAGGTTCACCTTATAGTGGTTTGCATACCAGCGAATAAATGTGGTGGTGAATCGTCCCAGCTCCATTGTAGCCAACTTTCCGGCAATTACGGTCAAGGTCTGTTTGGGAAGTAGCTGTTGCACAATAATTTTGATGCGGTCCTGAATGCGGGGACGGGGCGAGCTTTGCATAGTCTACATATTCCTTCTTTGAGGGCACGAAAAGATATTCATATAAGGGACAAGATATAGGGTAAGCGATCACGGGGCACCGAATCTGCGGTGTTATCGGCCTGTTTACGTACAGGTGTACGCTTCACAGGCCGATGCTCAGCATCTCCGGCACCCCGTAACCGCTTACAGGTTCGATGATTAGCTGTATTTTTGGGGATTACCCCATGACCGGTTACGATATAGGGAATCTTGAATAATTGCTTTTTCGGCCAATCCCGTGGAGTCTGGCGCTTGCCTCGTCATGCTTAAAATTTTATCCTCGGAGTCTACGCTTACCTGGCTTTGATTGAAAAATCTAATTATTCAAGCCCCCCCTATAGTGTAATACGAGCCCATGTACAACAGGGATCAGGTTTGGGCCTTTTCTTCTTTCACCTTCCCCGAAATGTCCCTCCTGGTTCGATCGTGTAGTTTTTGGGAGTGTGTATAAAAATACTATTAAATCAACGTATTGTCATCTGTGCAGGTGGGAACGCGGAGGGACAATGAGTCCGCCACCGCTCCTGCAAACCAAGGAAGAATCCGGTTGTATGCCACCTGCGTACAAAACTAACCATATTTGTAAGGGAACAGAGCACATGATACACGTCATCGCATCCATATACATCAAAGAGGGAAAGCGAGCGGAGTTTATAGGCATATTTAAAGCAAACATTCCCAATGTGTTACAAGAAAAGGGTTGTCTGGAATATGTCCCCACCTTGGATGCTTCCTCCGGCTTGCCGCCTCAGGAACTCAATGATCAAGTCGTCACCATCATTGAGAAATGGGAGAGCCTGGAAGATTTACATGCGCATTTATCCGCTCCGCATATGCTCACGTATAAAGAGCAGGTTGAAAATCTGGTCGAAAAAATGACACTCAAAATTTTAGAGGAGGCCTGAACTGTTCGGACTCAGCTCCCGTGCCGATGAAGAATTCGGGTTCGGCTCGGAAGACTATGGAATTTTTTCAAATGTGTAAATGCCTGCTCCAGGCAGGGTATTCTGGGGTGAGGCGATGCTTTTCTTCCAACTTGTTCCGGTTAGCTGAATTAAAAAAAGAGAGTAAAGAATGCATGATAAAAAAACTGTCCTCATTACCGGTGGTAATAAAGGCATTGGCCTTGATACCTCAAAACTTTTTGTTGATGCGGGCTATGCTGTTGTTGTCCTGGCAAGAGATTTTAAAAATTTCCCGCTGCAGGGTAACCCTGCTGTGCAAAGCGTGGAATACGACCTGGCTGATATAGAGGGCATTCCTCAGCTGATAACAAGTCTTCCTCCCATCGACGTCCTGGTGAATAATGCGGGAATTATGTACGCGCTTCCCTATGACGGTTACCCCGCAGAAAAGGTCGAGCAGATCTTGAATGTCAATATGAAGGCACCGGTGGCGTTGATAACCGAAGTCTCAAAAAACATGGTTGCAAAAGGGGCTGGCCGCATTGTCAACAACGCCTCCATCGCCGGGGAAATAGGGCATCCTGATGTCTGGTATGGCATCACCAAGGCTGGAATGATCAATATAACCAAGAGCTTTGCCAAGATCCTTGGCCCACAGGGAGTGGTCGTGAACGCAGTCGCTCCAGGACCTGCTGAGACGGAAATGCTAGCGACCATACCCGAACCAAGGAAGAGGGCCATTAAGAGTGCTGTGTATACCGGACGGTTTGCCTATCCCCAAGAGGTTGCCAGAGCCATGTTTTGGCTGGCCACCGATTGCCCGGAATATATCAACGGGACCTGCATCGATATCAATAACGGGGCTTTCCCCCGGTAGCACCGGCGAATGATACGGATTCAGGAGAATGTGTAACAGTTGCAAGGGAGAACTGGGCTAGAGAGCTTCTCCCTTGTTTGCGACGAATGCTGCAAGTGCCGCATCGGCATTGGTGCTTTCGGTGAGCAAAATTTCAGCACCGCTGTTACCTAAAACAAACCCCGGACCTTTGCCAGACTGATCCTGCAGGGAAAGCAGCGTCGTTACCTCATTTTCCAAAAGCCACTGCGCCACCTTGATGCCTTTGGCCTTTTTTTCTTCCAGAAAGGGGTTTTCCAGTTGTCGGTCTTCAGTGACTGTGTTGTTGGGCTGCTGCAGGTCAACCAGGCGAAAGAAGGGAGCCTCGCCGAAATGCATTGAAATGGTCTGTCGATCGGCACAGATGGGGATGGCAATAACCTCTTTTGTTTTTCCCTGGGATTGAAAATGGATCAACACCCGGTCCACCTGTGGGATTTCAAATTTTACCCTGTTTTCTATCTCTTCAGTGAGACTATGTCCGCGCTCCAGATCATTGATGCGCAGCACGAGATCCAGCTCGACAAATTTATACCGACCGGCATTTCTTGCCCAGAGCTGATTAATCTGAACAACGCGGGGATCGGAGAGCACAATATCTCGAATTTTAGTGATTGTTGCAAAGTCGAGTGAGGCATCGAGCAAAACACGCACCGAATCCACAAGAATGGTCATGGCGGAGCGGGCAATAAAAAAAACCACAATCACTGCGGCAAATGTGTCCAGTCCAAGCCCCAGAGCACTGCCGACAAAGGCCGCCAGAATAACAAGCGTGGAAAGCATATCGGTCCACACATGGCGCGCGTCGGCAATGAGGCTCGGTGAGCCTGTCTCCTCGCCTTTTTTCAACTCATAACGGGAAAAAAGCCAGGTGATAATCAGTGTCGCACAGATACCGACAATGGAGAGAGGAATATTCTCGGGTAAGGGACGACTGCCACCAAAAATAACGGTTTTGAGGATCTCGTAGCCGGCAAAAAGGATGAGAAGAGAGGTGAGCAACGCCACCAGGTTTTCCACCTTATAGAGCCCGTAAGGAAAACCACGGGCTGGTCGCCTGGCTATTTTAATACCAATAAGGATGACAGCTGCGGAGACTACGTCCGTGAGAGAATGGATGGTATCGGCGACAACGGCCACACTTCCGGAGGCGAGGGCAACCGCAGTCTTGATGCAGACAAGCAGGGTGTTGGTGAGAATGGACAGCCAAGCGGTTTTTTCCGAAGATTCCATGATCACCCCGTCCTTTAAAGGGAGCATCGATACGCCGCCAGAGTATTTGTAGTGGGCATGGCCCGCTACAAATACTCACGGTTTACTTGGTTTTTACCCTGGATTCAAGAATATGCGGTCGTTACAAAGCCAAAGGCTTACGGGTGTCTTGAATAATTAGATTTTTCAATCAAGGCCAGGTAAGCGTAGACTCCGAGGATTGCGCAAAATTTTACCGCAGGCATATAATTGATATCGGAGTCTTCGCTTACCTCCGAGGATAAAATTTTAAGCATGACGAGGTAAGCGCCAGACTCCGCGGGATTGGCAGAAAAAGCAATTATTCAAGATGCCCTTACTTATGGCAGACGCTACACTTGGCCAGCTTGGGATCTGTATTCTTATGACAGGTCTTACATTGCTTATGCGCGGCCTTTTTAAAAGTATTCACCTTTGCTGACATTGTCACCTCTTTGGTATTATGACAGGTCTCGCATTTTTCAATCTTTTGCCCTTCAACATAGTCGATCTTTTTACCTTCCGCATCTTTGCTGTGATGACAGGCCGAACATTCCTGAAGAGTTTGATGTTGTCCATGGGGAAAAGCAGACGGTTTGGGTTTACTATTTCCATCAATGGTTGATTCCAAAGTAATTTCAGCCGGGCCTTTATCTGCTGCCTGGGCAAGGCTGAGCACACATGGAGCACAGCACAGGGCTACAAGACAAGTATGAATGAGTGATTTTTTCATTGCATTCCTCCTTTTTTTCCTTTGTTTTTTCACGGGGTGCATGGGGACTACCTATTGATTCTGTATAAAAATCATGGGAAAACAGTTTTTCGCCTGCCGTCCCCTCAAAACGAACCCCTTGAACGTAAGCCAGCCTGTAACAGTCATATCCCCCCCCCAAAAAAAAATGGGGTGGTTATGGCATCCTGCCTCTCAAAGCACAAAATATGCCTTCATGTCTGTAGGCTCATTCTTTTCTTTTTCCCGCTGGCCCTCTGCGCATAGAAATGGCGAGACTTCCCTGGTTTTTTCCCTGGTAATAGGCTGTTAGCCCCTTGGGGCAGTTGCCCGTTTGAGGATACACGCAAAGCCCCACGGGCTGGTTTTGTGCTGATATCATCACATGAAATCGTGTTCCCCTTTTTTGGGGGCGGGCGATATTGCAATTATGCAACCTGCCTTTGAGAGGGCTGATTATTCTGATTGCAGCAGGGGAGAGGATGGTCTTGAAAGGATTTTTCCTAACAACTTGTTATCAGGTGAAAAGCTATTTTTTCAGGAGAGGGAAGAACTTCATTTTTTTAGGTAGGCACGCTTGATGCTACTTAAAGGGCAATGGTGCAAACAATGCTTTGTCTTTAACCTGAATCTGTGTTGCTATCGACCTGCTTACGTACAGGCGTACGCGGCACAGGGCCGATGGCTAGTCTTTCCGGCAGCCCACATCGCTTTCAGGTTCGATAATGCGGTAGCTTCAGGATTCCCCTGATCGATTACGAGAGACCTTCTCATTTTACTCACTTGAAAGGAGACATGTTATGAGCCAATGGTTAATTTTTTTAGCGATTATTCCTCTGTCAAGCCTACATCTCACCAAGAACTTCAACATGAGAAACAGATGGATGTGGAATGGCATCGCCTTTGGTGCTGTTGTTGCGCCGGTGAGTTTTGGCCTGCTGCAGATGACCTATATTCCTGTTTTAGGAAAATTCGCTGGCCTTGTCGGCCTTGTTGGTAACCTGGTTCATGGCTCAGTGGGGTATATATGTTTGCTCGGGAGCGGTATGCTTGAATTCAATACCTTGATGACCGGACCACAACTCTGTCTGGTTAATTTGGTGAACGGTCTTCTCTTTGCCTACGCCTATGGCATAATCGGCCATTCAATCGATGAAAAATTAAAGACCAGTGCGGCCAAATTGTCGGTAATGGCTGCTTAAAACCACCTGAATCTTACCTTCCCAATCTCCCCGGATAGCACATCATTTTTCACCTCTATTACGGTGAAAAATGATGTGCTTTTTTTCTGAACCCATGATCGCTGAACAGCGTATCCTTTTTAAAAAGCAGAGATTTATTCCTGAATCCGTGAGCATTCATCAGTGCGCCAGTTTCGTTGTTTGTGACATGCCGATTAAAGTAAACTTTATCGGTATGTTGCAGGCAATGAAGGTGGCGTGCTAATGGATGCCCCAAAGGGCGGCGGGTGCAACTGAACAATACATGAATTTGCAAAAATACGTTGTCTTATTAAAAATATACGTTGTTCAGTGACCACCCGCCGTCACGGATTCGGGTTATTGAAAAGGACATGGCTTGCTCAGCTTCACTCGCCACCCCGATGAATGCCCACGGATTCAGCCTGTTGTCCCCAGTTGTCTTGCATAAAGGGGGGGCAAAATGACCACACGGAGTAATTCCCAAGCAAAACCGTTATCTGCTCCCTCTTCGCTTTCCCTGTATCCCCCTCTCGTATTGCTTTCTATTTTCACTGGTACCCATTCATAACGAGCTTAAGTTGCCTCTTTTTTCCTGATTGCAGATCTGCAATCTCTTCCTTGAAAAATGGTTGCAAGGGTGCAATCGGTTATAACGTATTTAACTATAACTTGTTGTAATTATATCATTTATTTTGTTGGCATGCCTGATGCTACATGTCCTGTGAAGTTTTGTGTCCAGTTGAATGTCAATTACAGAGTCCGGTGGCTGGCAATTAGAACGGCCGGTACCCCGGAAAAGGGCTCTGAGCTACTCAGCGTAATCGAGGAGGCTTCCGGTGTCTGGAAAACACGTAAACGGAAAGCAGGTCAAGGTTTACCAAGAAGAACGAAGAAAGGGGAAAACACAACGAACAGCGGCCGCCATTGCGGGCATTTCAGAACGTACAGGTCGGCGAATTGAAAATGGAACCTTTAGGCTTGCGGCCGGAAAGCAGCGACACTGGAGAACTCATCCTGATGATTTTACAGGGGTTTGGACCCAGGAGATAGTCCCGATGTTGCAAGAGGATCCTCAGGTGAGAGCCTCGGCATTATTCAGATACTTACAGGAAAAATATCCAGGGAAATTTGGCCCCAACAAATTGCGCACATTTCAGCGTCGGGTGCATGTCTGGAAAAAGACTAATAAAAAGCCCTGAATTTGTGCGGTAGAGCCTTCCATTGTAAGAGAACGGCGGCTGAAATGGATGGCAGCCCCAGTGAACAAAGCAAGGCAACCTAAATGACGGACAGAGGACAAGCTAATCTACGTTTATGGAAAAAATGTTAACCAAACGCAAAGAGCATGGAATTTAACACCTACGGAGGTGCAATGAAATCGATGAGCACTGTAACACGCTATATGGAGGCATGCCTGTTGGCGGCCTGTACCCTCTCATTTTCTCAGGCGTTAGCTCTTGAGAATAGTGAATGCATGGAGTGTCATAGCGACGAGACACTGACAAAAGAGAGTACGGACAACATCTTACAGATGGAGTTGACCAAATCGCTCTACGTTGATGAAGCTGCATTTAACCGCTCTGTGCATAATGCAAATGGTATCACCTGTGTTGACTGTCACGCCGATATTGAAGAGTTGAACTGGGATGATGATCTCCCTCATGCTGCAACCCTGCAACCCGTGCAATGTGTGATGTGCCATGAAGAGTCTGCTGTCGAGTTTAAGGAGAGTGTACATATGGCCATGCGAACAAAAGGTATAACCATGACCTGTTATGCCTGCCATGGGTATCACAGTGTGAAGCAGATGGCCTCTGCGTCGGTATCAGAGCGGATGGATTATGTCTGCCTGAAGTGCCACAATCCCTATCAGTCGCACGATTGGCTACCTTCCAAAGAAGCCCATTTTGCCAATGTTGACTGCGTGGTCTGTCATTCTCCGGAAGCACCGCGCCACACCCACCTGCGATTCTTTGATTTGGCTGGCTCCACCTACTATCAGACTGATTCACTCATGGAAAAAATAGGGGTGAAGGCCAAAGATTTCATGGCAACGGTGGATACGGATAAAGACGGGGCCGTCAACCGGGACGAATTCGACGATCTCATGCTCAGGCTGAAACTCAAAAACATCCGTACTGTTCTCCACGCCGAACTCGTTGCCGCTATCGACGCCTCAGCGCATGGTATCGTCAAGCAAGGGGCTCAGAAAGAGTGTAGCCAGTGCCACTGCTCCAACTCGTCCTATTTCAAGGCGGTCAACTTCGTTTTTACGGATCCGGATGGCGGGCTTGTTCATCATGAGGTCGATCGCTCAGTTTTGGAAAGCTACTACGTCAGTCATTTTTATCTTCTTGGCGGCACTCGAATAAAACTCCTCGATAAGATCGGATTGATCATTGTTGCCTGCGGTGCCCTTGTTGTGCTTGGCCATATTACCATTCGGGTTCTGACAGTCCCTTGGCGTAGAAAACATTCGGCTGATAGTGAGTAATATGCTGGAATAAAATGAATTTATGGGAGATTTGCTATGTCATCTAAAGAAAACATGTTGTACGTGCATCCGGTTCCTGTCCGTCTCTGGCACTGGATTAATGCATCCGGATTTATTGTGTTGATTGGGACCGGTTTTCAGATTCGTTATGCGGAGAGCATTCATCTGATGAGCTTGAATCACGCCATAACCCTGCATAATTATATCGGCCTTATTGTTGTCGCCAACTATTTTATCTGGCTCGGATTTTATTTCAGTACGGGAAAGATACGTATATACGTGCCCGACTTTCCACGACTCATTCCCCAAATAATCACGCAGGTGAGGTATTATGGATACGGGATTTTTAAAGGAGACCCCAATCCGCATGCAATGACCTCCCAGAATAAGTTTAATCCTTTGCAGCAGCAGGCATACCTGGCGATAATGATTTTCATTCTTCCGGCGCAAATAATTACGGGAATATTCCTGTGGAGGATTGCAGGATATGAAGAATATATTAATCTGCTTGGTGGTATTAAAATTATCGATACAGTTCACGTTCTCCTTTTTTTCTTTTTTATCTCGTTCATCATTGTCCACTGTTACCTGTCGACGTTGGGCAGCAGCATGCTGGCCCATTTCAAGGCCATGGTGACGGGATACGAGGAGCATCACTAACCCGTTTTTATGAACATTTTGTCCGATTACTCACCGTATGGAGTTCCACAATGGAAACACCGACTGTTGACAAAGGCTCCACTCCAATTTCTCAGAGCAGAAGGCCCGGTCGAGGTGACGATTCCACACTTGTTCGACAACAGGCGAGGCGAAAAATTCGAAAAAATGCCGTGGATAAAAAGAACGAGCTCCTGGATCCACAGGAAAAATGTAAGGGATCCCGCGAGGAATCTCCCGATTCTTTTAGTCGAAATATCCTTGAATCGATTGCTGACGGTGCGTTCACGGTAAATCATAAATTTGAGATCACCTCATTTAACCGGGCAGCAGAAATTATTACTGGCTTTAATCGTCAAGAAGCAATCGGTATGAAATGTTACAATGTTTTTCGTGCCAATATTTGTATCGCCGACTGCGCTTTGAATAAATCCATTGAAACGGGCACGGAGATTTTTAATCAGAAATATACGATTAAAGATGTGGACGGAGATGAAGTCCAGGTTGCGGTGAGCACCTCTGTTTTGCGTGACAGCAAAAATAAGATGATCGGAGGTGTGGAAACCTTCAGGGATATTTCAAGCCTGGCCTGTCATCGGAAAAAGATTGCCTCTAAATACAATTTCCACAATATCATCAGCAAAAATCATAAAATTCAAAAGATTTTTGCTACCCTTCCAGCTATTGCCAAAAGTGACAGCACGGTCCTCATAGAGGGGGAGAGCGGTTCCGGAAAGGAACTCTTTTCCCGGGCGATTCATGACTTGAGCCATAAAAAAGGCCCCTTTGTCGCATTAAACTGTGCAGCCCTACCTGATGCCCTGCTGGAATCGGAACTCTTTGGTTATAAAAAAGGCGCTTTTACAGGGGCTGTCAAAGACAAACCCGGAAAATTCGCCCTGGCTGAAAACGGAACCATCTTTCTTGATGAAATAGGGGATATTTCGCCAGCGCTGCAGGCAAAACTGTTGCGTGTACTTCAGGAGAATGAGTATGAACCACTTGGTTCAACAACTACCGTCAAGACAAATGCCAGGGTTGTGTCGGCAACCAATAAAAACCTGAGGCAGATGATTGAGGACAACGCCTTTCGTAGCGACCTCTTTTTTCGACTCAATGTCATTCATATATCTCTACCGCCTTTTAGCGAGCGGAAAGAAGATATTCCTCTTCTTGTTCAGCACTTTATCAATAAGTTCAGAAAAGCAAAAAGGACAAATATTCAAGGCGTTTGCCCGGCAGTGCTCAATATCCTCATGCAGTATGATTTTCCCGGTAATGTACGTGAGCTGGAAAACATCATAGAGCACTGTTTTGTGATGTGCCGGGATACGGTTATTGATATTGAGAGTCTGCCAGAGGAAGTACGGCATTCGGTCATTGAAACCGTCGTCGAGCAGGATGAGACAGCTGAAGCCAACCCCCTATCCAACGCGGAAGCCAGCACCATCATCGCCGCCCTGCATCGCTATGATGGGCATCGAAAGAAAACGGCGGATCATCTGGGGATAGATAAAACAACCCTTTGGCGGAAAATGAAAAAGTACAACATTTCGTATCCTCCCCTGAAATAAGGCTGAGGTCTCTTGTGCTCAGTTCTTTCGATTGTCTGATAGGGCGAACTCCGGTAGCTGTTTACACGCAAAGGGGGGCCACAGTTATATCTGTACCGGTACTTTTCAATGGGCAGGAAAATGCGAAATCAGCGACGCAATATTTATGCGGTGATCACTGTACAGAGTATTCTTGGAAGGGAAGACCGGGCCCGTTTCCTTACTCTTTATGAGGATAGAGCAAGATTGTTGCCGTTGCTGCATCTATTGGGAATCTTGAATAATTGCTTTTTCTGCCAATCTCGGCGTCATGCTGAAAATTTTATCCTCGGAATATCAACTATATACCTGCGGTAAAATTGCCAGCAATCCTTGACCTTGATTGAAAAATCTAATTATTCAAGACACCCTATTGTTCGGCAGTGTCTGAGCTGAATTTTTGAGAATAGAGAAGGGCGCCAATGGCAGCGGTCAGTGGAGCAACAGTTACCAGGCCAAAACTGCCGACCATGGTGTTGAGCACTTCGGCTGCGACGAAATTGATGTTAAAGATCTGCTTCAGCGGATAACCAAGCCCCATGAAGTTCATCAATAGGGCCATATAGCCACCCGAATATGCCAGTAAAAGTGTCGTGGTCATCGTACCGACAACGCTTCGTCCGACAGCCATGCCGGAGAAAAACAGCTCTTTTGTCGTGATATCATTTTTTTTATGCTTTACCTCGGCAATTGATGCGGCAATGTCCATTGCCAGATCCATTACCGCTCCGGAACAGGCTAGAAATATTCCCGAGAGGAATATACCGTTAAAATCCAGATGCGCATATCCGGTGTAGAATAAATTCTCAGTATAAGGGCGTACTGCACCATTGAGGTGGAATCCTGAAAGAAATATTCTTGCCAGGAGCCAGGTGACAATAAGGCCTGAAAAGGCGCCGAGAAAGCAGGTCAGCCCTTTCCTGGTCCAGCCGCCGACCAGGAAGCTGACAGAGCCGGTAAGGGCGGCAGTAACAGCAAGTGAAACAGGGATTGGCGCAACATCTTTCATGAAGAGGGGAATCAGCACCTTCCATATCATCAGGCCGGCAAAACAAAACGACAACAGGGCTTTGAGTCCTGTAATTCCGGCAACAGAAAAAAGAAGCACGGCAAAAAGGGCAACCAACAAGAGTTGATGATTCAGGCGGTAATAACCTCTGGTGTAGGCCAGATTTATTTTCCCTTCATGCAGCTTGTATTCAACGAGTATATGATCGCCCGGTTTATATATCTCATCATACTCCATTTTGCCAGACAGTGGATTGACGACTAACGCTGTTGTTCCTTTGTGCGGGCCGCTTTCCAACTTAATTTCAACGTCCTGTGTTCCTGTATAAACAATCTGCCGGTGTTCCATTCCGTTGTTGTCAACGCTCAGAACTTCAGCCTTTTCCAGGTAGGAATTTTCAGACTGACTGCTTTCAAATCCAGTGGGGATGAAGATGAGGATAATGCAGCAGATGGTAAAAAACAGTGCGATAATTGCGTCTTTATTCATGAGGTTTCTAAGGTATATAAAAATGGGCGGGAAGAATGATTCTTCCCGCCCCTCAAGCTAAAAAGCCTTGATTTTTTTCTGAAAAAACCAGCTGATTAATCACCGATTTTAACGTCCATAATCATGGCGAGTTTTTTAGCGACATCGGTATTGTCGTAGTAGCCGTTGAAAGTATCTGCAGCAATACCATCGGCAAAAACAGGAACAGGGACAGCTGTATGAGAATAAGATGTCCAGGCGAGACCTGATTTTCGGTCAATAATGTGGGTCAGGGTAACTGATAGAGGATTGTATGAGCCATAAATAATAGATTCTTCATCGTTTCTGGATTTGCTTTCGAGCATTGTTTTATCGTAAGCATTTTCAAGCAGCTGCTTTTCATATGCGGTCAGGTCATCCGCTTCTTCTGCAGTCAGGTTGCTGCCATCAAGGCCGAAATTGACGAAGATGGATTTCCACATGTCACCATTGATATTTGAAGGAATTTTCCCTTCGTAGACTTTCATGAAAGGCTTGGTGATTGTGTTGTCAAAATCATCATAAGCGATTTTTTGATTATTCAGTTTTTCAAAATATGTTCCGTATGCAGTTCCTGCAAAGCCAATGGTCATACCGCCGCATTCATGGTCGCCGGTAACGACAATCAGGGTCTCTTGCGGATGAGCCTTGGCGAATTTAACGGCTACACCAACTGCTTCGTCGAAGGCGATGGTATCATCAATCGCGGCGCGAGCGTCGTTGGCGTGAGCGGCCCAGTCGATCTTGCCGCCTTCCACCATCATAAAAAATCCGTGACTGTTGCCGCTCATGAGATCGATGCCTTTTTGAGTGAACTCAGCCAACGTGATGGAGCCTTTGTAGGTATCACTGTTTTTTGTGTTTAATGCGTAAGGCATTGCATTTGAAGAGTCCAGGTATGGGTTAACAGCAATGGCAGGGGTTGATTTGAGACCGTCAAATTCTTTTCGGGTATTCACATAGGTCCAGCCTTTTTGGGTAGCTTTCTGCTCAAGAAGTTCGTAACGCTGGTCGTTTTTCAGCTCCTTGTAGGCGCTGCTTTTGTATTTGTTGACGCGAAAACCGCCGCCGCCATAGTAATCGAAACCACTGTCGAGCAGGTTTTCACCAATGGCTTCATAGTTGTTCCGTGTTTTGTTGTGAGCGTAGAACGTTGCAGGTGTTGCATGGTCGATGGAAACACTGGAAAGGATACCAACCATCATCCCTTTCTTCTTGGCGGCTTCTGCCAGGGTTGTATAGGGTCTGGTTGCATCGGCATCCATGGCGATTACACCGCAATTTGTTTTCATACCGGCAGACAGGGCGGTTCCTGCAGCTGCAGAATCGGTAATAAGACGGTCGTTTGCATAGCTGGTTTGCATACCGGCTGCAGAGAATTTACTAAAGTTGAGCAGCTGCAGTTTTGCGCTGCCCGGAGTGGCATCGTCAGCTTTGCCAGCAGCAAGGTAGGCCTCAGTTGCCTGAACCTGGGGAGCTGCCATGCCGTCGCCAATAAAATAAAAAACATATTTTGGTGCAGGAGCACTGCTTGCGAGAGCTGTGCCGGTGAAAAGTGCGGTGGCAAGGAAGGCTGTACCCGCAACCTGCCATTTTTCTAGACGTTTCATCATTTTTTTTCTCCCTGTTAAGTAAGAATAATCGCCTACGGAGACTGTTTTTCAGTATGAAAATTTTTTCGGGTTTATGTGTTTTGAAAAATCCGCAGAAACACAAAGCTTAAAATATTCAATTATTTCATACTGGTTATATGTTAAAAAAATGTTAATTGACTAATAGGAGTCCATGAGGTGTTAGAGTAAATTCTTTGAATGATTTTTATGGTTGACAGCAGTGACGTCAAAGTAAACATGGTGCTGACCATGGGGCAGGTTACGATATCAAGCCAACAATTCAGGTGGACACATGATTACACTTATCAGATCTATCCTATTTCTGATGTTGATTTTTGAAGGAGCAAATGCAACTGAAGGATATAAATGTAGCTCCAATGCAGATTGTTCCGAATGGGAATATTGCAATGCAACCCAAATCTGCCCAGGGAATGGCGTCACCGGAAAATGTAGAAGAAGGCCTCAGACATGCCCTATGGACTACGTTCCAGTTATAGGTTGCGATGGTATAGAATACTCAAATGCTTGCATGGCTGCGGCCAAAGGGCAGGCCGTGAAGGGCGAGAGAAAAAGAAAAAGCCGTCATAACAAAACCAGGTATAAAAGAAGGCATAAAAATCAAAACGATTAGTCTTTTCTTTTTCTTTATGGAACAATAAAAAGTCGGTGTGCAAAGCAATTATATGATTTAGAGCTTTTTATTCATCTGTGATGATTATGTTTTTTCCAGATATACCTGATGGACAGCGAAGCTGAAGATGATACGTCAGGCATCTGGACCGTTGAGGCATTGGATATAAAGCTTGGCGTTTTACCCAATACACTTGCTATTGGTACGTTCAGGACGTTAATGGCCTTTTAGAGATAGAGGTCTGTGATAGTAAACCTGAGATTAACCTTGAAGAGTGGGATCATGCATCTATCGGGTACTTCACAATAAAATCGGGGCGTTTAACTGGTTTTGGATGCAGCGATTATCGTCCCGGTGCAGCCGAGATCGAAATAAACCCAGGGAAATTTGCTGCTCTTGCAGTTGCCAGAGGTCTAGGCTCAATGACCGAGGAGTGGGAAGACGCAGCTGATTTCTATAAGGTTATCCTGCGGCCTTCAGGCGGTAGTGAGTGTAAGGCACTAAAGTGCTATGAAAACAGATAACGAACAAGAAAATATTTTTCATGGTCTGAGCTTCAACCATATTGAGGTGTCGGAAATTGTCACGACAACGCTCTCTCATCTCTCCCAAACCGTCAAGCCGACCATCACCGTTGTGTCGTCGTTCGTTACCGGGGGGATTCTACCGTCGGTCAGCCGAACATAAACAGCGTTGACTACGCCCCACAACGGCTCATCACCAAAGCTGTAACTCAATGATCCTGCCGTATAAACGGCTTCATCCTTATCGGCATCCCGGTAGGCCTGGGAGAGCCCATCGCTCTTGTAATAACGCAGGTCAACGTGAGCGTTTAGCCCGTCGAGCGAATCTGAAAGCCACTGCCCCACTGGGAGCTTCCATGATGCGAACAGCCGCACTCGACGGGAGTCGTCCTCACCACCCAGGGTTTGTTCCAGATCGGAGTGATCATTGAAAACAAAGTCGTACCCGACAAAGATCGATGGAACCAACGCCTTGAATCCCTGATTCTCGGTCAACACGTAGCCAACTTCAGCGCCGCCGGTCAGGTTCCGGTTTTCAAGAGCCTGATCTGTTTCGTAGCCAGCGAGCAGGCTGAAGCTCAGGTGCCCCCAGTTAAATCCTTCCTTTTCAGTCCTGTATTCACCCGGTTTGTCGCCAAGGCTGACGATAGCTGGACGATAGAGGTTGATGAAGGTCGAGATTCTGGCATTGGCCAGCAGCGGCTCGTTGTTCAGATCTGCATCGCCCGCCAATGTTCCATTAGTCGCAACACCTGCACTTATACTCTTTCTAAAAGCCTGGTTTTCGGATTCGGACCATAGGGTTTTCATGAGGCTGATATCGTAACTCAAAGCCGGGGTCCACTGACTGTCGGCCGAAAGCAGGCCAGGCCTAAACTTGTAGTTGTGATCCCAGGAACCGGTAGCGAGGACCGGGCTGCTCGCCACAAGGAGAAGGAGCAGTGCAGGCATGCTTTTTCGCAGGGACAGCATCACTCCCCATTTGATCTTACTCAAAATTATAGATGGCATCGCAGGCTCCCCCGGCTTCGTGGATGTAGGTTGATGCATTATTGAAAATTTTCTGCAGGGACGCTAAGGCCTTGGCCGATGTCTGTTTCTTTTCATAGCCCCCGCCATTGGCGCGGAAAAAGGAGTCCAGGTCTTCCGTCATCGCCTTGAGCTTGAGATTCCAGATTTTGTCAGCCTCAAAGCCTTTGTTCCAATAGGCGAGATCTCTTAGTTTGAGCATCCCGACCTTATCGAACCCCTTGCCCTTCTGCTGTTCACTGAGTTGTCCCTCGGCAAGGAACACGTAGAAATAGGCGTGGACTTTGTTGTTCCAGCTCCACTTTGGTCCCAACGAAGGTTTGGGAAGAGTCACAGCCGGGCCATAAAGCTCTTTGATCGCGTTTTTCAGCCAGGCCGGAGATTCGCTGAGGAGAGAACTCCTTTGCTGGTAGACGAACCGGATGTAGTTGGTGTAGATTCGCATTCCCGCCGCCCCGAAAATCCGCTTAAATTCTCATGAAGCATTACCAGTAACGAGAAAGTCTCTACCAGTCAAAGTAAGAAAAATGATCACCACGTGGTGTGGTCGTGGATTGCA
>NZ_JAFFQA010000053.1 GCF_016919065.1 Desulfobulbus rhabdoformis
CAGGTAGGCGATCAGCAGGTAGGCGATCAGCAGGTAGGCGATCAGCAGGTAGGCGATCAGCAGGTAGGCGATCAGCAGGTAGGCGATCAGCAGGTAGGCGATCAGCAGGTAGGCGATCAGCAGGTAGTCAATCAACAGATGGGCAGTAACCAACAACACAACCAAGAGACAGTAGTTGCAGACACAGTTCCCCAGAGGACGGAAGAGGAACTTCCCCTTCAGGAAAACACAGCAGCGAATATCTCGGCTGATTTTGGACTGACAACAGCTCCAACTACGACACAAGAAAAGCAGCAGCCTGAAAACAATCCTGACACGGCATCCCTTTCCGAAAATAAGGAATCAGTTCTGCTACAGATGCTTGCACAGATTACCGCCCCGCAAAGCAATGCCGCGCAGCAGGAACAGACAATTCAGGTCGTCTCCGCCCCCCTCCCTTCTTCCCAGAAGACAACCAGCGCAGCCGCCTTCGAGAACACCAAGGCAGACCCGCAAGTACTACCAGGTCAATGGACACAACTTGCACCCAAAGGCAATCTGCAGCAGGAACAGGCGAGTACCGTGCAATGGTCTCAGCAAACGCTCTCTTCACAAACATCCCCTGTGGCTGCTTCGGGTCAAGAGCCCCTTCAGAATCAATCGGCTGGGCCTGGAACCACTTTCTCCATACCGACAGAATCTGAACCCATTTCTGTTCAGGCCTCTACAGGTGCACAAGTTATCTTCAATCCCAAAGACGGCACTATTGTGACCAGCACCACGCCCCAGCAGCAGCAACGGGCCGATGAAATTTTAAAATCTCCGGAATCTTCCCTTCTTTTTCAAAACAAAGATGGCCAAAGTATTTCCATAGAACAGGGAAAAGATCCGCTTCAATCGCAGCCCCCGGCCACAGCCCTGTCAGGCAACCAGACTCTCTATCAGAAGGCAGCCAATCTGGATTTAAACAGCCGCTATATTCACTCGCACCTGATCAGCACACCGACTGCAACAACAGCCGTTGATAATCAGAGTATGGGCAGCGACCAATCCCAATCCGGCATGCTGTTTGACGGCAACCAGAAGTTTCAAGCCATGCAGGATATGAAGCCAATCTCCCTCTTTCAGGAGGGTGGCGTGCAAACGCTGGGCACCTCATTGTTTGGAACGCAACTGGCAAGTAGCCAGCTCACTTCGATGACAACACTCACCAGTGGTGCAGAAACCACCTATTATCAGCTGGGTTCCGGGAGCATGGTGCCTGATACCGCAGTCGTCGACCAAATGATCTCCCACTTTTCTGCCAACAAACAGTTGGAAACCAGTACTGTCAATCTCAAGCTCCATCCCCAGGAACTTGGAGAACTTCGTCTTGAGATCAAAGTTGAGCAAGACAATGTCAAAGCGCACATCGTGACCCAGTCTCCACACTCTCAGGAGATGCTTGACCGCCACCTGCCCAAGCTGCGTGAGGCGTTGGAGCAACAGGGATTGCATCTTCAGGATATCGAAGTCAGTGTGGCCGATGGCAACGCTGGTTTCGAAGAACAGTTTGCCAATAACAGCGGATGGCAGCAGTCACAGCAATCCATGTCACAAAGAAATACCCGTTCTGACTTCTCAATGGAACTCACTGAAGAAGCAGGAGAGGAAGAGGATGTTGATACCAATTTCAACGCTATTGCCTGATACTGGGAGTAAACCATGAGTACAATCAGTTCTGTTTCATCGACATCGACATCGACAACAACAAGGGATGCCAACCAAGCATTGGGACAAGATCAATTTTTAACCTTGCTTGTTGCTCAGCTCCAGAACCAAGATCCCATGAACCCGGCGGATGCAACAGAGTTCACCTCCCAGCTGGCGCAATACTCCCAGCTGGAGCAGCTCTTTAATCTGAATGACGCTATGGATGAACTCACCTCGGCTACCACCAAATCACAGAGCATATCCGCGTTGAATCTTATCGGCCAGGAAGTGATAGTCGAGGACGATGCAATCGATTACAACGGTGAGCCGGTTGAACTGGGGTATAAAATCGATGGCTCCATTGAAAGTCTGACGCTCTATATCACCAACAGTTCTGGGAAAAACGTAGCCACCTTGACAGCCGACGATATATCCGAGGGGAACCATTTCATTAGCTGGGACGGAACCAACTCCAGTGGCGAAGATGTGGGTGAAGGGACCTATTACATCACTCTGGAGGCCACCGGTACGGATAGTAACGCAACCCTGACCCCCCTTTCACGCACTGCGGTCACAGGCATTGACTTAAGCGGCAGCGAACCTGAGGTCGTCACGAACTCCGGCAGTTATGGCCTCTCAATGGTTTATGGTGCGTATAACCCGGAGGACAGCAGCACAACCGAAGAATAAAGAGCGGGGGCCATTCTTTTCAGGGAAAAGAAAAGAATCCCCTCTCGATACTCTACCGAGACAGGCCAATATCTCTCAAGCAACGGACGGCGCGGGGATAATTGAGGAAAAGGTATAGAGATAGCACCAAACGCTTTTCCTACATTTGATTACATTATTCAATTATCCGGTTTTATTCACCCACGCAGGAGGTTGTTATGGGGATTCAAAGTGCAATGTATAGTGGAGTGAGTGGACTCAACACCAACTCGCAGGCTATGAGTGTTATTGGCAACAACTTGTCGAATACCAACACATTAGCGTTCAAAGGCTCCCGAACCATTTTTTCCGATCTGCTCTCCAGTAGCGTTTTTGGATCAGGAGGTTCATCTCAGGTTGGGCGTGGTGTTGGCCTTTCAATTGTCGATAATATTTACAGCCAGGGTACCTTTGAAACCACCTCCTCAGATACGGATGTCGCCATTGAAGGAGACAGCTTCTTTGTCTTGCGAGAAGCAGGCAACAGTACCTCCTACTACACACGAGCCGGTGCGTTTCGCTTTAATGACGATGGCTACCTGGTTAATCCGGAAGGTATGATCGTTCAGGGAAAACAGTTTGACCCGGTCAGCAACGATGAATTACTCCCGGGTGACCCCACAGATATTCGAGTCGCCAACGTTGGCCTGATCCCGGCCAGCCAGACCACTCAGCTCACCTTCACCTCAAACTTAGATGAAAAATCGGTGGAATACGGGTATGGCGACAAGGTCTACCTCTCAGAGTACGCTCCATCCAATGCCACATTGGCGGGCCTGATCATCAACGGTACCACTATCGCGTCGTCCGGAGCAACAACCACGGCGGGAAAAATTGCAGAAATCAATGCGTTGTCCGGTACAACCGGTGTCACCGCCACCCAAAAATGGAACTATAAGGTATCTGACACTGCAGTGGGCGCGACAGGGGCCCTTGCCTATGGTGATATCACGATCAATGACATTCCCATAGCAGCTTCTGCTGCCGGCGCCGACGCAACAGAACAGGCACAAAATATTGTCGATGCCATCAACAGCATGAGCACCAATACCGGGGTCACGGCAACACTCGGTGATGGCACCAACGGCACTGTTACCAATGCAATTATCCTCTCCAATACCACCGGCGAAGAAATCTCTGTTGCATTTAGCGGGTCAGCAAATACGGCCAACACCGGTCTTGTAGCGGGGACTGTGGCGGCAGGGGAAAATGGCATTATCATTCTGCATACCGACATGACCAATTCCTCCATTGATCTGGGAGGCAACGTAGCATCCATCGGGGCGACTACCGGTACGCAATCCATCGACATCAATACCTTTATTGACCCGAACGACAAGGATACATATAACTATTCCGCCTCCAGTGAAATTTTTGATTCCCTTGGAGAATCGCACTTGGTGACCGTCTATTGGCGCCTGGTCGATGATACGAATAATACCTGGAATATGGGATACACGGTCGATGGCGATAACACGCTCCCCATTGCCGCAGTTGAGGACCCGTATCAGACTCCCAGAGTCCCCCTGGAACTCTCCTTTGATGAAAACGGAAAACTCCTGGATACCACCGGAGATGGTATTGTTGATCCTGTGACGGTCCCCATAACCATGCCGATCTGGACCAACGGTTCCGACACTCCACAGACGATAGATCTCTCTTTTGACTGTACTCAGCACGACAGTGACTCCATCGTTATTGGCAAAGATCAGGATGGCTATGCTGCTGGCGAACTCACAAATGTGGCCATTAACAGTGAAGGAATCGTTGTAGCCTCCTACTCAAACGGATCCCAGGTCAATATTTCCCAACTGGTGCTGGCAAAATTTCAGAACACATCCGGCCTTGCCCTTGCGGGATCAAATCGCTACGTCGCCACGGATCAAGTCGGTAGTATCCGTGTTGGTTTACCAGGAGCTGAACTCGGGAAGGTTTTCACCAACTCCCTGGAACAGTCCAACGTGGATATGGGCCAGGAATTTGTTAAAATGATCACCAGTCAACGCGGTTTTCAGGCCAACTCTAAAATTATCACAACAGTCGACGAGATGCTCAGCGAGCTTATTAACCTCAAACGATAACTCTCTCTTCCGCAGCCTGAGACATTCTTCTCAGGATTTTTGACAAAAAGGACAATATTTTGACAAAAAGCTGCATCATCCTTAGGGTGATGCAGCTTTTTTTGTTTTATTTTGCCGGGTTGCTGGGGCTAATCCCTCGCAATGTGCCCTTTTCCCGTGCTGTTTTTGCCTGCGCAAACTTTACACTGATGCTATAATACCCTATAAATACAAATAATTACCGTCCAAACCAGCGGCGTGTTCCAACGAACTCCTTAAGCTGTAAAAAGAATATTTGGCATTCTCCTTGCTTTCTTGATTCTGGAGATTTTTTTCGCTACAGTCCAACAGTTACAGGAAGAACTCTTCTGTTTTTGATTACTCACTCTTGCTCCGAGAAGGAAAACCTGCGTGGATATAGCAACCCTCATAGGTATTGTTTTGGCCTTTGGCCTTATGCTGTGGGCAATTCTCATGGGTGGCCCCCTGACGATCTTCATCGATCCACCCTCTATTGCCGTTGTTTTTGGTGGCACCTTGGGCGTCTCCCTGATCAACTTTCCCTTAGCCGATGTTCTGGGAATGATCGCTATCTTTAAAAAGACTGTGCTCATCAAAGAGCAGGACACCAATAAGCTCATTGCTCAGATGCTCGAGTTCGCCAATAAGGCACGTAAGGGGGGCATTCTCTCCCTACAAGATCAAATTGATTCCATTGAAGACCAGTTCATGGTGAAGGCACTGCAAATGGCCGTTGACGGTCAGGAACCGGCAGAACTCAAGGCTATGCTGCTCAACGAAATCGATAATATTGCCGCCCGCCATAACAACGGAGCCTCGATTTTGGACACCATGGGGGCAATCTCACCGGCCATGGGGATGGTAGGTACGCTTATCGGCCTGGTTCAGATGCTGCAAAATATGGATGATCCGGCAGCCATCGGACCGGCTATGGCGGTTGCTCTCCTGACAACATTTTACGGTGCCGTTCTCGCCAACATTATTTTTATCCCCATGGCTGGAAAGCTCAAGACACGGTCCAAAGTTGAAATTCTGCAAAAAACCGTCATCACCGAGGGCATGGAATCCATCCTTTCCGGAGAGAATCCGCGCATAATGGAACAACGACTCCACGCCTACCTCGCTCCCAAAAAACGCGAGTCAGTGTTTAACTAAGGAGGATCAAAAATGGCCAAATGTCCAGAATGCCCTCCCGCCGGCTTACCGATGTGGATGGCCACGTACAGTGATCTTGTGACCCTGCTGCTCACCTTTTTCGTGCTCCTCTTGACCATGGCCTCCATGGATCCGATCAAGTTTGTCCAGGCAAAAAGCTCAATCAAGTCAGCCTTTGGTTGGAGTACCTCGGCTGCACCGGTGCCTTTTTCCGTTCCTATTATAGAGTCACCGCCAAAATCAAAATTTACGCCTATTCCGCAGCAGTCACCTATTCAGCATTTCAAAAAAATAAAAACCGACCTGGAAATGACCAAAATAGATTCGCAGGTCGAGTTTGTGCAAAAAGACAACGATTCGATCATTCTCCGCATTGATGACAAGATCCTCTTTGCTTCGGGGAAGACCGAACTGAACCCTCTTGCCTACCCCGTCTTGCGGAAAGTTGCCGATATCATTCGTCCCCTGCCCATGACCATGCGCATTGAAGGGCACACAGACCCCACTCCTGTCTCTGGCAAGAGGACAAACTGGGACCTCTCCGTGGATCGCGCGGTTTCCGTCATGGCCTTTTATCAACGGGGTAAACTCTTTTCTTTGGATCGCATGTCCGCAGCAGGATACGGTGCGACCAAGCCGATAGTTCCCAACACCACCTCGGATAATATGGCTAAAAACCGGCGGGTCGACTTCATTATTCGCAGCAATCGCCCCGTCAAGCAGGATGGCAAGCCCATCACTCCGATTCCATTTTAACAATCGTCATACACCAACAGGGACCATACCATGGCCGAAAAAGAAGAAAAGAAAGATGATGCCGCCGAGGAAGGACAAAAGGGCGGGAAAAAGAAACTGATCATAATCATTGCAGCAGCGCTGATTCTCCTCATCGGTGGTGGCGGTGCAGGCTACTACTTCCTGGTGTATAAGCCCCAACAGGAAGAGCTCAAACGCCAGCAGGAAGAGGCAAGCAAAGCCGAAGCCCTGATCAAGCCGGTTCCTGAAGAGGCTGAAATTGGCCCCATGATTGAGATCAAAGAGTTTGTTGTCAATATAATCAGCGAAGATACAGCCCATTACGTCAAGGCAGCCTTGTCCTTGGAGTTGGACAAAAAAGATGCTGAGGAAGAAGTCAATAAGAGGATGCCGCAGATTCGCGATGCCATCCTTCTGCTCATTGGGAACAAAACTTTTGACGAACTCCAGGATTTGCAGGGAAAAAATCAGCTCAAGGCAGAACTGAAAAGCAAGATCAACTCATTCTTGCAAACCGGCAAGGTGAAAAACGTGTATCTCACAGATTTTGTGGTGCAATAAACTCCGTGGAACCGATACTCTCCAAACACGAGATTGCTGATCTTCTCTCGGCAATCAAGGCGGGCAAGGTCTCAACAGACCTTGTCGACTATGATCCGATCCGACGCAGACGCAATATTCCCTCCACGGAAATCGATCTTTTTCAGACCTATGAACGGGCTGCAGGCACTGGCGAAACGCGTGTGCCCAACCTGGATATTGTTCTGGACAACTTTAGCCGTCGCTTTTCAACCAGCCTGACCAACACCCTGCAGCGCAACTTTGCAGTTGATCGAGAAGAAATCTCAACCACCAACTTTCAGCAGAGCCTCCTTGATCTTAAAAGTCAGGGAGCTGTTGGCATCTACGCACTCTCTCCCCTCAAGCACGGTTGCCTGGTTCATTTTGACAACCTGATGGCTTTTGCCCTCTTGGAGATCATGCTGGGCTCTGGGCAATCCAGTGAATCGCTTGCCTTGAATCGAAACCTGACCACCATTGAGATGGCCATCCTGCGGACCTGTATGAGTGATATCTGCCAGGATCTGCAGGCGGCAATGCGCCCCGTGTTGGAGTTGCAAGCCACACTGACCAAAGTGGAAAACAACTTCCGCTTGGTCAATATCGTCGAGCCGGAGACCGAGGTTTTGGTCACTCGGTTCAACATTAATCTCGCTGGTGAAAACTGTGGTCAGATGCGCGTCATTACTCCTTATGTAACGCTTGAGCCTTTACGTGAAAAATTTAAAGAATTAGTCACCATTACCCAGGCCGCCTCGAACAGCTGGACACGGACACTGATGCAGGAGGCCATGGAAATGGAAGCCATGGTCACCGCGAGATCCGGCCATCTGACTATGACCATTCGTAAAATTTTGAGCCTGAAACAGGGTGATATCATCGATCTCCCCTACAATCCGGATCAACCCCTTACGGTTCTGGTTGAAGACAAGCCTATCTACCAGGCCATTCCCGGTGAACGAAACAGCAAAAAAGCTTTTCATATTACCGGCCAGTACAGCAAAAGTTTAGGAGGTATCCATGGCAACGCCTGAAAACATGGAACAAGAGCGATCAAACACCCTGGATCCCGAAGAAACTGCAGAATTGCTGCAAGAACCCGAGCAGTCTCCCGGACCTCCAGGTGGCTACGAGAGCCATTCACGTGATCTGGAATTTCTCTATGATGTTCCCCTGCAGATCTCGGTTGAAGTTGGCCGCGCTCGCATATTACTCAAGGATCTGTTGCAAATGGGAGAAGGCTATGTGGTTGAGCTGGATAAACTTGCCGGTGAACCCCTTGATCTGTATGTCAACGCACGCCTGATTGCCCGGGGAGAAGCGGTAAAGGTGGGCGATAAATTCGGCATCAAGCTCACCGAAGTTGTCAGCCAATCGGATCGCGTGGAAAACCTGGGGTAAATCATGCGTATTTGCTGCACAGGAATTTTCTTCTTTTTGCCTGCAACGGCACTCGCTGCGGAGACAGACTCCATGGCAACGGCGGCCCTGCAGACCCTCTGGGCCCTATGCATCGTTGTCGGTCTCATCCTTGCCTTCTACGCCCTTGCCAAGAAACGGTTTGTTCTGGGAAAACGTAGCGGCACCAATATCCGTATCATCGAGATACGTCCTCTTCAGCCCAAGGCAACCCTTGCTCTGGTTGAAGTACGAGGCCGAGAGTTTCTCCTTGGAATCAATTCGGGCAATATTCAACTGCTCACGGAGATGAATCCAGACTCCACCGGTGACAAACCGAAAGAATTTTCCTCCATTCTGGCAGAAGAACAATGAAGCGAAGTCTTATTCTCTGTTCGCTTTGCATCCTCCTTCTCCCCGCGTTCTCCTGGGCTGTCAATCTTCCGACACTTTCTTTTGGAGTTGAGGAGGCCAATACCCCTGCCGAGGTTTCCACCGCGCTTCAGGTACTTCTGGTCCTGACCATTCTCACTGTGGCCCCGGCTATTTTGCTCATGACCACAGCCTTTACCCGTATTGTGATCGTTCTTGGCTTTGTCCGCCAGGCCATGGGGACACAAAACACCCCCCCCAACCAGGTTATCCTCGGGCTTGCCCTCTTCCTCACCTTTTTTGTTATGGCGCCGACCTTGAACACGATGAACAAGCAGGCCCTGCAGCCCTATCTGGAAGAACAGATCAGTCAACAGCAAGCACTGACAGAGGCGGTGGACATCATGCGCGGTTTCATGTTTTCCCAGGTAAAGGAAAGTGAATTACAACTTTTTATCGATATCACCAAGGAAGAGCAGCCTGAAAATAAGGATGATATCTCCTCTTCTATTCTTATTCCCGCCTTCATGCTCTCCGAGCTGAAACGTGCCTTTCAGATGGGTTTTATGATCTATGTTCCCTTTCTCGTCATCGACATGCTGGTTGCCTCGGTGCTAATGTCCATGGGAATGATGATGCTCCCGCCCATTGTCATATCCCTGCCCTTCAAATTGCTGCTCTTTGTTTTGGTGGATGGCTGGCAACTTGTGGTGGGATCACTGATGAAAAGTTTTGGCTAATTGCACTGCCCTCTCAAACTGTCACGACGGCAGTGTTCTTTTCTTAACGAGGTTGTTTTCATGACACCGCAAACCGTCATTCATATTGGCAGGCAGGCCGTGCAAACCGTTCTCATGACCAGCGCCCCCATGCTTATTGCGGCCCTGGTGGTTGGCCTGATTATCAGCATTTTTCAGGCCGCTACCCAGATAAATGAGCAGACCATGACCTTTATTCCGAAAATTGTCGCGGTTTTCATTACCCTGCTTATTTTTGGTCCCTGGATTATGGACATTCTGGTCACCTTCACCACTGGCATTATCACCCAGATTGCCACTGTGGGGCAGTAAAGCAGCGTCCATGGACCTGCTCTTCATTGGCCCCGAGCACCTACAAAGCTTTTTTATTTGCCTGGCCCGGGTCATGGCCCTGGTGACGGCTATCCCCGTTTTTGCAGGTATTCAGATGACTGCGCGCATCAAGATCGGCATTGCGGTGATGACCAGCCTGCTTCTTTTTCCGGCAATGTTACCTTACATGCCGCAGGCTCCCCTTTCTCTGACCGGTTTTGCCATAATCATTGTCAACGAAGTTATTGTAGGAACAATGATCGCGCTTGTATCACAGATGGTCATCGCTGCCGCCAGCTTTGGAGGCACGGTCATTGGCTATCAGATGGGTTTTGCCGCGGCTAACATCTTTGACCCGCAAACCACCCAGCAACTTTCCTTAATGAGCCAATTCATTAATGTTCTGGCCCTGCTCGCCTTTCTCTCCTTCAATGTGCATCATTATTACTTTCAGGCCATGGTTGACTCCTTCCGCCTGCTGCCTCCAGGATTTCTCGATTTCTCCGGCGGCGCTGTCGAGGAATTGATGCGTTTGGGATCACGCATGTTTTCTTTAGGCATTAAATTCAGCGCCCCGGTTCTGGCATTACTGCTGCTGGCCAACCTGGTTTTGGGTATTCTTGCCCGTGTTTTTCCGCAATTGAACGTCTTTATGATCTCCTTCCCCCTTAACATCGGTATCTCTTTTCTTGTCATTGGCCTGACACTCGGAGCGACCTTCTCAGTCCTGCGCCGTGAATTTGACACCATGATCGAACATATTCTCCAAGTGCTCTCCCTCTTGAGTCCGTAACAGCGGGTGTTTACTGGACACCATTTTATTTTAAATAAACAAAGAGTTATTCAAAAAATCCTTTTTTGTTCAACGGCCCCAACTCCCTCATGGGGCATCCATCAGCCCCCCTCCTTCCTTCTCCTGTTTCCCGGTGTGTTTTTTGCTATATTCCCTGTAGGCCCCCCCTGCTCTAAGGTATATCCCCTACCTTCAACGCGATAACGTGCAGCCCAGAGAACAACACTATGGCTGAAGAAAACAGCTCAGGCGAACGGACTGAATCCCCGTCGGCGAAACGGCGGGCCGATTTTCGAAAAAAAGGACAGGTTGCCCAGAGTCGGGAAGTGCAAAATGCAGCTATGTTTACTCTGCTCTTGCTCTTCTGGTTCTTCTTTGCCCCTGTCTTTTGGAATAATCTCGAAAAACTCCTTGCCTCAATCTGGAAAACCTGCGGCGAATATGACATAACCTCCTCCTCGCTGATGCAGCTGAGCTACTTCCTAGGTGCTGGTCTGGCTAGCCTGCTCGCACCTCTCTTTCTCCTGGCCCTGGTCGTGGGTTTTTTCTCCACCTTTGTCCAGATTGGCTGGCTCTTCACTACTCAGCCTCTTATCCCCGATCTCACTAAACTCGATCCCATCAAGGGAATGGGCCGTTTTTTTTCCAAACGATCCTTGGTTGAGGTGATTAAATCGCTGCTCAAGGTCGGGCTGATTGGCTGGGTGGCCTTTAAAACCATGCAGGGGGAGTTTGACAAAGCCCTTGTACTCAGCGAAATACCCGTCAGCGGCACCCTGCTCTATCTGGCCCAAACAGCGGCCATGGTCATGGCGAAGGTGGCGGGCATCATGATTGTTCTGGCAATCCTGGATTACGCCTTTGTCCGCTGGGAGATGGAAGAAAAAATGAAGATGACCAAGCAGGAACAAAAGGAAGAAACGAAAGAAACCGAGGGGGACCCCCACATAAAGTCAAAAATCCGTGCCATCCAGCAGCAAATGGCCCGGAGCAGGATGATGGCCGCAGTACCGGAGGCAGATGTCGTCATCACCAATCCGACCCATTATGCTGTGGCTATTCAATATGAATCGGGCAAGATGGAAGCCCCTATAGTTCTTGCAAAAGGTCAGGATATGGTGGCGACCAAAATTCGAGAAATAGCTCGAGAAAACGACGTCCCTTTGGTAGAGAACCCTCCCGTGGCAAGATTATTGCATTCGAAAGTTGAGGTAGGTCATGCCATTCCTGAAGAAATGTTCAAGGCAGTGGCGGAGATACTGGCCTATGTGTATTCACTCAAAGGCACACGTTAATGGAAGCAACCGGGGTACAGGCATACTTTGATCGCAAGAAGATCAAAGAACTCTTAGTGCGAAGCGACATCATGGCGTCGCTGGGGCTGATAGGCATTCTCATGCTGATGATCGTCCCTCTGCCGCCCATGGTGCTTGACCTCTGCCTCTCGCTCAATATCACCATTGCCATCCTCATCCTTATTATCAGCCTCTATACGGAAAAGACGGTTGAATTTTCGATTTTCCCCTCCCTTCTCCTGACCACCACCCTCTTTCGCCTGGCGCTTAACGTCGCCTCAACTCGTCTGATCCTGCTCCACGGCAACGAGGGGATGGCCGCTGCCGGTTCAGTCATCCGCGCCTTTGGTGAATTTGTCGTGGGCGGCTCCTATGTGGTTGGGCTGGTGATCTTTGTTATTCTGGTCATTATCAACTTCATCGTTATCACGAAAGGTGCAGGGCGAATTGCCGAGGTTGCCGCCCGATTCACTCTGGATGCCATGCCCGGTAAACAGATGGCCATTGATGCCGACCTGAACGCGGGTTTGATTGATGAGGCCATGGCTCGGCAGCGACGTGAGGAAATTTCCAACGAGGCAAACTTTCACGGTGCCATGGATGGTGCCTCCAAATTTGTTCGTGGTGATGCCATTGCCGGTATTATTATCACTATGATCAATATTGGTGCCGGGTTTATCATTGGCGTACTCCAAATGGGGATGCCCATGGCCGAGGCAGCCAAAAACTACACGATCCTCACCGTAGGCGATGGTCTGGTTGGACAGGTCCCGGCCCTGATCATCTCTACGGCTGCAGGTATGCTTGTTACCCGCTCCACCGGTCGGGAAGATTTCGGCACAGAGATTAAAGCCCAGTTCACCCGTTACACCAAAGCACTCTGGGTGGTCTCGGCCCTGCTCCTTGGCTTTGCCCTCATCCCCGGTCTGCCTTTTATTCCTTTTCTCATTCTCTCTGCGAGTCTTGCCCTGATTGCCTACCAGCTCGATAAGGCGGAACGGGAACGGGAAGTTGCCGCCACCATGGAAGAGCAGCAACGCCCCAAACCCGAAGCAAAACAGGATCAAGATTACGAGAAAATGCTCAATGTCGACCTGATTGAGCTTGAGGTGGGGTACGGCCTTATCCCCTTTGTTGATGCCAGCCAGGATGGTGAACTACTCACCCGTATTCAGGCTATTCGTAAGCAGTTTGCCCTGACCACCGGTTTTATTGTACCTCCAGTCCACATTAAAGATAATCTGCAGCTCAACCCTAACCAGTACACCATAAATTTAAAAGGGGTCACCATTGCCAGCGCTGAAATGATGCCTGGCTATTACATGGCCATGGATCCGGGGCTGGTCACGGAAACAATCAAAGGCCTGGCCACAACCGAGCCTGCCTTTGAGTTGCCCGCGCTCTGGATCACCGAAGATAAACGCGAGCACGCGCAAATATCCGGCTATACCGTTGTGGACTGCATCACGGTTATGGCAACCCATATCAGCGAGCTGATCAAAAAACATGCCTACGAACTGCTTGGCCGCCAGGAAACCCAGGCCCTGATAGACAATCTTGGCAAGACCTATCCCAAGTTGATCGAAGAACTCATCCCCAACGTACTCAATCTTGGTACGGTCATGCGGGTTTTGCAAAATTTGTTGCGTGAAGGCGTCTCCATTCGTGATTTACGAACCATCCTTGAAACCATGGCAGACTATGCCAATATGACCCAGGATAGTGAGATCTTCACAGAGTATGTGCGTCATGCCCTCTCGCGCTCCATCTCTTCGGCCTGTGCCGGAGATGATGGCACCATGGCTGTTATCACCCTGGATCGCAAGGTGGAAGAATCCATCCAGTCTGCCATTCAGCACCGTGAACGTGGGAGCTTCCTGGCCCTCGATCCTACCATCGCCCAGAACATCCTGGATATGCTCAACAATGTCATCACTGCAAACACAGGTGGCATGCAGCCCGTTTTGCTGGTCCAGCCGCAGATCCGCCCCCATGTCCGTCGACTCATAGAGCGCTACTTTCCCAACCTGCCGGTCCTCTCCCATAACGAAATTACCTCCCAGGTTCGGATTCAATCCATTGGCACGGTGAGCATAGATGCAGGTTAAGGTCTTCGAGGCACAGGATATGGCCACAGGGTTGAAGATGGTCAAAGAGGCATTGGGGCCGGACGCTCTCATTCTCTCCACGCGTACTATTCGTGGCGGCAAGTTTGGCATGCTTGGCAAACCGATGATGGAGATTACAGCAGCGGTCGATAACGGCTGGCAGGAGCCAAAGAAACAAAATTCGCCGCCACGGCAACAAACGCGGAACCAGGCTTCTGCGGCAGTTCCTTCTCTAAAACAGCAGCGAGCGGCGCAAGGCTACCAGGCCCAGGAAGAGATCCGCTATGAAAATATCTGGAAAAAACACCAGGCTGAGCCTCAACCTTTACGCGAGAGGCAAGAGCCCACGTACCGCCCAGAACCTGTAGCAGAGGGGCAAGACATTCAACAGGAGCTTGCGGAGTTACGCTCCATGGTCAAAGGGCTCTCCAGCCGTCTGGCGGACCAGCAACAACCGCCCCAACGCAGCAATGGTTACAAGCAACCGCAAACGTCTCCTGCCGTGGCATCCGGAACCGCTGTTGATCCTATTGTCAGTCTTTTGACTGGCTACGGGCTCAATCAAGAAACCGCCCAGGTCGTTACCCGTTTCTCACGCGACACAGTTGAAGGAACCGAGCATCTCAGCCAGCCCGATCTGCTCAGAATTCTCAGTGACACCATTGGCAGGCTCTTTACAACCCAGTCGCTTTTTGCACAGACTGGCAATGGTCAGCGCCGAATCAGCCTGATCGGACCAACCGGTGTGGGCAAAACCACAACGCTTGCAAAGATTGCAGCCCATTACCTTGCCGAATATGGAGGACGCATCGGCCTGATCACCATTGACACCTACCGTATTGCCGCGGTGGAACAGCTCAAGGTGTACAGTGAAATCATGCGTCTCCCCCTGGAAGTGGTGATCAAGCCCGCAGAGCTGGAACAGGCACTGGAGAAATTTCAAAATTTTGACTTAGTGCTCATTGATACAGCTGGCCGCAGTCCGCGATCAGGTCAGGATATTCAGGAATTGGCTGCATTCTTACGACCTCGCCTTGGTATTGAAAATAACCTTATGCTTTCTGCAACAACCAGAGAGCTGGAAATCGAGGAGACTATTCGCCGGTTCTCTCTCATTCCCATTCAAAACTTTATTTTCAGCAAGATCGACGAGTGTGATCAACTGGGCGTACTGCTTAATATTCATTACAAAAACGATACACCGATATCCTTTCTTACCAATGGGCAGCGGGTTCCGGAAGACCTTCTGGTTCCTGGTCCTCAGGATATCGCCGATCTCATTATAAACGACCACGGATACTCACCCCATGGCTGAAATAACAGGACATCCTACAGATCAGGCTGGCACCCTGCGGGCCTTGAATACACCGGCACCTGACCAGGGCCGTGTAGGCCGCACCACAACCCGGGTTTTTGCTATCACCAGCGGGAAAGGCGGCGTTGGTAAAACAGCAGTCGTGGCCAATACTGCTGTCTTGCTGGCCCGCATGGGAAAACGGGTACTTATTTTAGATGCTGATCTTGGCTTGGCCAATATTGATGTTGTTTTTGGCCTTGCCCCCGGGCGCAACCTCAACCATTTCTTCGCCGGTGAACAAGGACTTGAATCTATCCTCACCGACGGCCCGGAAGGGATTAAAATCCTTCCGGCAGGATCCGGTGTGCAGAGCTTTACTCGTCTGGATTCCCACCAGAAGATGCGGCTGCTTGAAGGGCTGGAGACGATGAACAACGATTTTGATTTCGTCCTCATCGACACCGAAGCCGGCATCTCAGAAAACGTCACCTACTTTAACACCGCGGCCCAGGAGATCCTGGTGGTGACCACGCCCGATCCCACCGCCATTACAGATGCCTACGCGCTGATGAAACTGCTTTCAAATCAGTACCATGAGAAGCACTTCAACCTGATCGTCAATTTTATTAAAAACGAAGATGAAGCGCTTGACGTCTACCGCAAACTGACCATGGTCGCAAACAGATACCTGGATATCTCCATCGATTACATAGGGTCCATTCCACGCGACAAGATGATGGTCGATGCGATACGTAAACAAAAAGTGCTGGTGCAACTCTTTCCAGAGTCCAAAACCGCCAGCTCCTTTGAAGCTCTGGCGCGGACCATTGTCCAGGAACCTCAATCCATAGAACCCAAAGGCTCGATCCAGTTTTTTTGGAAACGACTTTTGGAAATCGGCGGTCGGTAACTATCGCCTTGCATGTCAACAGGGACGCTGACAACTTATGATATCCATGATTCCACCGGTACCTCCTCTAGATGATCGCTCACAGCTCATTCGGGAGAACATGCCGCTGGTCGAACTTGTCGTACAGCGCATGATTCCACAGGTACCCAGTTTTATGACCAAGGAAGACATGACCAGTGCCGCCATGGTTGGCCTGATCGATGCAGCGAATAAGTTTGACCCTGGCAAGGGGGTTAAATTCAAGACCTTTGCCGAATACAGGGTTCGCGGTGCCATCTTTGACGAGATGCGTAAACTGGACTGGTTCTCCCGTTCCATGCGCGATAAGCAAAACCAGCTCACCCAGACCATGCTGCGTCTGGAACGCCAGCTCGGACGAACACCCGAGGAAGACGAGATGGCCCAGGCACTTTCACTTTCCTTGGAGGACTACCAATCGCTGCTGACCGAGGTGAGTCATTTGGGTTGTGTGAGTTTACACGAAACGCTGGACCACTCCGAAGAGGGCCGAAGCTTTCTCGATAATCTTGAGGACATGGGAGGGCCACTTCCTTCCGAAATTATCGAGCAAGAGGAGATGACCCAGGTCCTGGCAACCATTCTGGAAGAACTCTCGGAAAAAGAGCGAATAATGGTCATTGCCCTCTACTACTACGAAGAGCTCACCCAAAAGGAGATCGCAGAGGTTTTGTCTGTCTCCGAAGGCCGGGTTTCCCAGTTGCACAGTCAGGCACTCTTAAAACTCCGGGTGAAGCTGATCAACTCAGAACTCTACGAACCGTGACCTTTTTCAGGCTCTGAATCCGGATAGCCCATGATACTTTCTTCTTCCTTCATCGCTGCAATCGGACTTTTCGCAGGACTGCTTTTTGCCCTGATTGCTGCGATGATAGGCTGGCGCCGAAAGGCGGAAGGAAAAATTCTCCTCCAGCGGGTTAGGGTTCTGCAACAAAAGATAGAAACCGCCCTGGACGATGAAAATTTTGATAATCAACGAGCAGTGTTCGGCAAAGCCCTTCAGTCTGCCAGCCTGACAACGGATCTGCAGCGTCCTCGTCTGGAAACCCTGGCTAAAATCGAGAAGCAGCCTCCGGAGAAATACCGCATCCTCAATCAGCTGGCAGCCCAGGGACTCAATGTGGATGAAATTGCGGCAGTTCTTGGAGTATCGAGCGTTGAAGCCAATCAACTCTTAAACCTAAGCAGCGTTGCGCGTATGCGCAGATAAGTCTCATTTGGAATGGGCCTGGGAAAAACCAGGTTAAGAATCACTTCCACCTATCCGAAAAGATAGAAAACCTAGCAATTCCAATAAAAGAGGACGTATGGGCTCGGGAAAATACAGTGCACTCAGTGGAGCGATTGCCAGGGAACAGGCAATGAGCAATGTGGCCGCCAACCTGGCCAACATCAGCACCACGGGTTTTAAGAAAAATCGTATCAGCTTTGAGTCTGTCCTCAAAGGCACCCAGCAGACAGGGAATGCCAACGGAAAAAATTTAGCCCGCATCCGCACGATCTCCACCGATTTTTCAGCAGGTGGCATGCAAACCACGGATCGCCCTTTAGATGTTGCCATTGATGGCGAAGGATTTTTCAAGGTAGAGAAAGGCGGTGAGCAATACTATACCCGCTCCGGACGTTTTATGTTGGATGCAAACGGCTTTCTCAAGACCGAAGATGGCGCCTCGGTCCTTGGCACGGCAAATGATCCGCTCCAGGTCGATACCACCCAGGGAAAGGATATTCATATCTCAGAGACGGGTGAGATTTCCGTGAATGGTGTCAATGCCGGGGTACAGATTGGCGTTTTTTCCGTTAATGATCCTCAGCAGCTGGTCAAGGTGGGCGATTCCCTATTTACCCTCAAACAGGGCGGTGATCAGGTGGCAGTTGGGGCACGGGTTCTCCAGGGGAATCTAGAGACGGCCAATATCAATATGGTTGAAGAGATGACCGCGATGATCGCCACCCAGCGCGCCTTTGAGGCCAATACCAAGGTCCTTGAAAGCTACTCGACCATTGGTCAGAAACTCGATGAACTCGGTACGGTCGGCTAAATCGGCCCAGTAAAAAATACTTAATTCCATTTCAAAGCGAGGCAGAAAATATGCGCTCATTGTGGACATCAACCACCGGAATGTCGGCCCAGAACCTGAACATGGATGTTATTGCCAATAATCTTGCCAATGTGTCCACCACGGGATTCAAAAAAAGTCGTGCCGATTTTCAGGACCTGCTGTATCAGATCATGAAAGTTCCGGGGAGCCCAACCTCTGCTGATACCAAGTCGCCCACAGGTATTCAGGTTGGCCTTGGCGTGAAGCCGGCAGCCGTGACCAAAATTTTTACCACCGGTGACATTGTTCAGACCCAGAACACTCTGGATGTGGCCATCGAAGGCCAGGGCTTTTTTCAGGTGCTGCTGCCCGATGGCAACACCGCCTATACACGTGCGGGTAATTTGAAAATGGATGGAGATGGGCGACTCTGCACCTCTGATGGCTACCCCATTCAACCGGAGTTGGCTATCCCTGAGGATGCACGTGAAATCACCATCAGCGAAACGGGTGTTGTCAGCGCTATTCTCGGCGACGACAGTACTTCCACCGAACTTGGCAACATGGATCTGGTTGACTTTATCAATGAGTCCGGCCTGATTTCCATAGGTCGTAATCTTTTCCGTGAGACCGATGCCTCTGGTGCTGCCGTTGTCGGTGTTCCGGGAACAGATGGTTTTGGTACCCTGTTACAGGGCTATGTGGAAAATTCCAATGTCAACCTGGTCGAGGAAATGACTCAGATGATCACCACCCAACGGGCCTACGAGATTAACTCAAACGTGATCACCACCTCCGACGAGATGATGCAAACCGTGACCAATATGGTGTAAAGGTTTGAAGGTTAGATTTCTTCTTACATGTATCCTCATTCTTCTTCCCTGTGCATCGCCAGCACAAATAACGGTGCACTTCAACCCCACGGTTACTGTGAGCGGTTCGCGCATTGTTCTTGGTGATATCGCGACAATTCAAGGGGCTGGCGATCAACATAAAGCGCTGGCCCGATTGCCTGTTGGCTCCTCCCCTGCTCCCGGAAAATCAAAAGATTTCTACACGGTTTCAGTCATCAACTCCTTGCAGCACCGGAGAGGTGTAACCAATATTGACTGGCAGGGCAGCCCCAATATCGCCGTCACCCGCACAGCCACCCGCATCTCCCAAAAACAGATCGAGGCCATTCTGGGCCAATTTCTTCAAGACAACCGTAACAAGCTGCCCAAGGCGGACATTCGCCTGCAGATCCTCCGCGCTCCCGATGAGCTGATCCTGCCCGAGGGAAATGTCACCTGGCAAGTCACGCCTTCACGTGCTGCCATTCTGGGCAGCAGCAGTTTTTCCATTGCTTTCGCAGTCAACGGCACTCCAGCCGGTAACTGTATCGTCCGCAGCCGTCTTAAGGCTCTGGCCAATGTCGCAGTTGCCGCTGTCTCCCTGCAACGTGGCGAGAGAGTGAAACAAAGCAGCATCCGCCTTGAAAAACGCGATATCAGCAAACTTGACGCACCTTACACCGAGCTCGCCGGGCTGATTGGCAAAGAGACACTCAAAACCATAAACGCCGGAACCGTCCTTGAGCACGACTTCATTGGTTTGCCTTCCATTATCCACAAAGGAGAGATGGTGACCATTGTTGCCCGCAGGGGAACCATGCGGCTGACCGCCAAGGGCCTTTCGCGGGAAAATGGGCACAAAGGCGAAATGATTCGCGTCAAAAACATCAGTTCCAACAAAATGGTCTACTGCCGGGTTGATCGACCAGGCATGGTCTCGGTGGAGTTTTAAGATGAAACAAGCGCTAGCCATACACCGTTCAAAGTCACCCTCACGTAGATTTTTTGGCTCCTACCTTATGCTCTGCGCCCTCACGCTCATCATGGCTGGCGGCTGCGCCAGCAACAACGAGGTAAACGTGGTTTCCATTCCGGAGCCACTTGAAGAACCAGTCAGCGGAGAGGCCAAACCACAGTCTCCGGGATCGCTCTGGAACGGAGATGAAGGGAATTGGCTTTCCGACATTAAGGCCCGTCGCGTGGGTGATATTGTAACCGTGCTCATCGCAGAGGAGGCAAGTGCCTCGAAAAATGCCTCGACAGAAACCGACAGATCATCCTCGCTTTCAGCGGGGATTTCCAGCTTCTTTGGCCTGGAAAATTCCATTGCCAACCGGAACGCCAATATCACCCCCTCCTCTCTCATGAGTGCCAGCTCCTCCAACGCGTTCTCCGGCGGGGGAACCACGACCCGTTCAGAAAATCTGGCTGCGACCCTGACGACCCAGGTCATCAAGGTGTACCCCAATGGCAACCTGAAGATACGCGGTGGAAAATCCGTGACCGTCAACAACGAGAACCAGATCATCTATCTTACGGGCATTGTCCGTTCCTTTGACGTCACTGCAGATAACACTGTCGATTCAAGCAATATTCTTAACGCCCAAATTACTTACACTGGCAAGGGAGCCCTTTCCGACAAGCAGAAACCAGGCTGGCTGATGCGTATTTTTGATCATACCTGGCCTTTCTAATTAGCCTTATGGACGAGACTATGAAATCCCGCGTAATTTATTCTCTGCTCAGCCTCTTTCTGGTGCTGTTTGTCAGTCTTTCTCCGGTCTGGGCAACCCGTATCAAGGATCTGGCGGATATCGAAGGGGTCCGCTCCAACCAGCTCATGGGTTACGGGCTGGTTATCGGCCTTAATGGCACCGGGGATGATATCAAAAAATCTGTCTTCACCAAGCAAGCCATGGTCAACATGATCAAACGTATGGGGATGGCGATGACAGATGATGTCTTCAGCCAGATGAAAACAAAAAATGTGGCTGCGGTCATGGCGACAGCCCAGCTCCCTCCCTTTGCTCGGCCGGGTTCAGCCATTGATGTTCAGATCTCATCGATTGGTGATGCCTCAAGCCTCACAGGTGGCACGCTGTTGATGACCCCCCTCAAAGGCCCCGATGGAAAAACCTACGCTGTTGCCCAGGGCCCCCTGGCGGTGGGAGGTATTTCGTTTGGAGGAAAGGCCGCCAAAGTCCAGAAAAATTTTCCAACCTCCGGTCGTATTACCAACGGTGCGCTGGTTGAACGGGCGGTCAACTTTGCCCTCCCCCCCTCCGGCAACCTGCTCTATCAACTTCGTGAAACCGACTTCACCACTGCAGCACGGATGGTCGAGGCGATTAACGCCCATTTTGGTGACGGCACAGCCCGCCCACTTGACTCTCGGTCGATACAAGTACAACGTCCCCAAAATTTTGATGGTAATCAGGTCACCTTTATCGCAGATTTAGAGTCCATTGAGGTTGAACCAGATCTCCCAGCAAAAATTGTGGTCAACGAACGCACCGGTACCATTGTCATGGGCCAGGATGTGCGCATATCAACAGTGGCGGTCTCCCATGGCAACCTCAACCTAGTGGTCACAGAAGGTACCGAGGTCTCTCAACCCAACCCATTGGCCCAAGGGGCAACAGTGGCCACGCCGACAACCAACGCAGCAGCGATTGAGGACAAGGGAAACCTAGTGGTGATGAACCAGGGCGCCAATCTGGGGGATATTGCCCGTGCCCTCAATGCCATCGGCGCGACCCCTCGCGATCTTATCGCCATTTTTCAGGCGATTAAAGCAGCTGGCGCCTTGCATGGAGAGTTGGTCATTCTTTAAAACCTCTTTGGATACGCTTATGAAAACACAGCTTACACCCAAGATTCCCGTAGGTAATACCCAGAAAGCGCCTGACACTCATGCGGTCAAAGACCGGGCTGCATTAAAAAAGGCCTGCCAGGATTTTGAGGCCATTTTTATCCAGTCCATGTTTAAATCCATGCGCAAAACAGTCCCCGAAGGCGGGATTTTCAAAGGCGATCATGCAACCGAAATGTACCAAGACATGATTGATCAGGACATTGCCAGCCAGATTTCACGCCGTCAGAGCCTGGGGCTTGCCGATCAGATGTATCGTCAAATGGAAAAAATTCTACCGGAGAGTAAATAACTCTATGACGCCCCCTGTTCCAGGGTGACAAAATTACGGTCTTTTCTTTCGCCTCGCACTTTTTTTCATTTTTTTTGTAAAGTTTTTTTGGACCAGTACCGATATATACCTAACGGGAACCTAAAAGTTCTCTTCAGATGAGCCAGGAAGGCCCATAAAAGAAGCAGGGAGGCGGGAAATGGTTAATGAAATCAGCGCCAATAAGGCAAGTAACACATATCTTTCCACCAAGAGCCAAAACCTTGAAATAAAAAGGACTTCAACGGTTTTGAAGCAGGATGGCAGCCAGACGAGCACCACGGAATCGGTGAGTTTTGGCAGCAAATCCTCCTCGGCTCTGACCTATAATGGAACCATGCAACTGCAGGATATGGCAGAGGCAGGATATGACAAGTTGCGGGCCTGGGTCGCCAATCTGCTGCAGGAACAAGGCCTTAACACCAAAATCTCCATGGGAGAGACCGAGGTTAACCTCGAGACCATTGAGCCAGAGCAAGCGCAGGAACTTATTAGCGAAGATGGGTATTTTGGTGTAGAAAAAACATCCGAGCGGATTTTTCAGTTTGCCATTGGCATCGCCGGAGGCGATACTTCCCGCATCGAAGCAATCAAAGAAGGGATTGATCAAGGATTTGCCGCAGCCAAAGAAGCCTTTGGTGATTGGTTACCCGACATTTCCTACGACACATACGATGCGGTTATGGAAAAACTTGATAACTGGGTTGCTCAATCTGAAACTGAGGCGTAATCCAATTTCTTTAAGGTGAATGTGATGACTGTCAACTTTTTTAGCATCCCTGGTGGACCAAGTGGTACCAAAGGTGCACAGCAAACAACAGGTGCACAGAAATCTGCTAAGGCAGAAGCCAAAGAAAGTGCTAAATTTTCATCAACACTTGAAACTGCCACAGCTTCCACTGCCGTGAAAGAGACGCAGGATACTGAGCGCAGTGCGCGGGTCAATGAACTCAAAGCCCAGATTCAAAATGGTTCTTATAACCCTGATCTGACAAAAGTTGCATCGGCCCTGTTAAATCACATGAGTCAACAAAACGGATAAGAGCATGGAACGCGAAACTGTACGTGAACTGTTGATTCAGTTACGAGACATAATCGCTGCAGAACGCGAATACGCCAAGGCACTTGACTTGCCTGCTATGATGGCCGCTGTTCGCCGCAAAGAGACCTTGATCAAGGCACTCAACTCCGTCGAAGAGTTGCACCCTGAGGATCAGCAGGTTGCTCGATCGATCCAGCATGAAAACAGACGCAACGCGTTTTTGTATCGTGCGACGCTCAACTGGATTCAGGAAACCATGGAATTCTTTGGTCGTAAATCCGCACCGGTCACCTATAATCCGTACGGAAAAGCCGGCAACGCAGCTGGTGGCGGCCGCCTCCTCTCCGGAACAATCTAATCTCCCCTCTCTCCCAACCGCTGTCCGGCGGTTTTTCTTTTTTCATCAATACATTACCCCCTCTCCCCTTCTCCACTTTTTCTAAACTTTTTCCGCGTATCTGCCGATAGTAACACTATGAAACAAACTGTTACATCTGGTCCCTACCAGACTGTGACAGGCGAGGTTTATACAGTCTGTAATTTTTTTCGATACTCGGGAGATCAGCTCACTCATGTCAAGCCTGCTCAACGCATTAAACGCTGGCAAAACCAGCCTGCTGACCAACCAAAAGTCGATAGAGATCGTTGGCAACAACATTGCCAATGTCAACACCGAAGGGTACTCGCGGCAACGAGCCGAGCTCATGCAGATCCCGTCGGTGAACTTTGGGGATTTCTTTGTCGGTCAGGGCGTCACCGTTTCTGATGTCAGTCGTGACTACAGCGTGTTTATCAACCGTCAACTGCAAGACAAAACCATAGAGTATGGCGAGGAAAGCGGTCGCTCTAACTCTCTCTCTGAGCTAGAGCGAATCTTTTCGGTGGGGGAGGACAATCTTGCCTCCCAGATCAATGACTTCTTTGATGCATGGCAGGAATTGAGCGCAAACCCCAGTGGTGAAGTTGAACGCGACATAGTGATCCAACGTGGGAATTTACTCGGCGAAGCCTTTGCCTCCATAACCAATGAGCTGAATACGGTTGTCTCCAACATGAACACCGAAATTACCGGTGAGGTTGATTATCTCAACGAAAAAATACAGGAAATAGCCAAACTCAATGAGCGAATAAGCCTGGTCGAAATTAACGGACAAACAGCCAATGCCGCCCGGGATCAACGAGACCTCATCGTCCAGGATCTCTCCGAGACCATTGGCATTGAAACCTATACCGATAGTCGCGGTATGCTCTGTGTGCAACTTCCCGGGGGCAAACCCTTGGTCCAAGGAAACATCTCTGCACAATTCAAGGCCGTGACTGAAGGAACGAATGTCGAAATTCAGCTGGAAACCACCGGTGTGACCATGGACGTCGATATTGACAACCTCGGCGGGCGGCTCAGGGGCATGTTTGAGATGCGCGATGTCTTTATTGCCGACATGCAGGACGATCTTAATACATTAGCCATCGATCTGACAGACACTGTCAACAGCCAGCATCTGACCGGCTATGATTCAAACGGTGTTACCGGACGACTCTTTTTTAACGATATAACTGCACTGCCTGTTGGCCAGGTTGCAAGTCGCAATGTGGTACTTGCCATCTCCGATGCCTCAGAAATTGCAGCAGCCGGTAATCCGGAGGCAGCGCCCGGCGACAATGAAAACGCCCTGGCTATTGCCCAACTTGAAGTAACCCATCATGTGGGGAGCACAGGTGACACCTTTGATAATTATTTTGCCAAAATGGTGGCGAATGTTGGGATCGAGTCCGCGCGCAACAAGCTGGCGCTTTCCGGTGCTGAAGACGCATCCATTCAACTGCAGAACCTGCGTGATGGCTATTCAGGCGTTTCGTTGGAGGAAGAGATGATTGACCTTATTCAGTATCAACGCGGATTTGAATCATCAGCCAAATTTCTCTCAACGGTTGATGAAATGATGAATGCACTCCTTCAACTCAAGGGATAAGCCATGAAAGCCACACAAGGAACCACCTATCGCATGTTGGGCTCCCGCGTCAATGACGTTGCCCTGCAGCTTGAAGAGTTGCGCACCATTGGTGCCACAGGCAAGAAACTCAACCGTGCATCCGATGATCCAGCCTCAGTCCGGCCGGTACTCAACACGCGAAAACAGATCTCCAATATTGACCGTAATCTTGAGACCATGGGCAAATCCCTGGATACCATGCAGGCAACCGATGGTCACCTTGAGCATGTGGAAAACATCATGCAGCGTACTAAGGAGATCATGACTAACGCTATCAACGGCGCAATGAACGATGACGATCTGACGGTCCTTGCCGATGAAATTGCTCAGCTGCGGAATGAACTGCTCGACTCGGCCAACGGCATGGTGGATGGCAAGTATCTCTTTGGTGGCTATGAGGAAGACACCGTTCCCTTTGTAGAGAATCCTTCCTACGATCCCCTCACCTACGACCCCAATGATTCTGCGACATGGCCCTACCTGTACCAAGGCGATGAAAATGCGACTTCGCTTGAAATAACCACAGGTGAGCGACTCACGGTGAATCTTACCGGGAATGATCTCTTTTTTGGTACCAGCACCTGGGATACGACCACCTCCACCAACAACAGCACCGAAACCGGGCGCTATGATCTTTTCCTGGAACTCACTCAGGCTGAAGAGGCCCTGCGCAGCAGTGATCAAGTTGCCATGCAAACAGCCATGGATGATCTTGAAGGGGCCGCTGAACAAAACCGACGCCTCCGTTCGCAGTTGGGAAATCGGGCCAGTCGGGTCGAAACGGCCATGGATTATCAGGAAGGGGTCAAGGTTGACCTGTCCCAGGTCCTTTCCCGCTATGAAGACGCTGATGCTGTTGAATCCTTTAATGCGATTATTCAGCAAGAAACAGCCTTTCAGGCAGCGCTGAGCGTCACCGCACAGGTCTCTTCCATGTCGATCCTCGATTTCATTTAAGCTCTATCAAAAGACGAGCTTTCTGCAGCCCTGCAGTTCCACATAGCCTTTTCTGCTCAATGCAGCATCGGTTTCAAAAGGTACACGTCCCACAATAAATTTGTGGGACAGGCTTCAACTCTCCTAAACTGCTTGCCTTTTACGCTTGTTTACAGGATACTATCGTGAAAGATGTTCTTAAACATTTTCCCAACCTCTGGTATAGTTATGCCAGTCGGAAAAAAACATCTTTCTCTCTACATTACTTTCGGATTCTTCCGAACTGACTCAGGTATGATTCTATGCTGGTGTTGACCAGAAAACCCGGTGAAGGCATAATTATCGGGGATGATATAACGATAAAAATTATCGAGATGAAAAGTGGTGGCATCCGCATTGGTATTGATGCGCCCCGTGACACCAAAATTTATCGGCAGGAAGTGTACGATCGCATCCGTCAGGAAAATATTGAAGCCGCGGCCGGTTGGGATATGAACGATCTTGATCTCCTCAGTGATCAGTTAGCAGGAAGGACGTTAAAAAAATGAAAACAATCAATACCCGTTTCGGCGAGGTGCAATACGATCCCTCCAGTGTGATCCATTTTCCCGAGGGACTGGTTGGGCTTGATCAGTTGAAAAATTTTCTGGTAATGCCCAACGAAAAAAAAGGGCCTCTCTTCTGGATCCAGAGCGTTGATGATCCGGCATTTGCCTTTGTTGTCACCGACCCGACCAATTTTTTCCTGGATTACGCGGTGCTTCCCGATGAAAAAGAACGCCAAAAGCTCGGAATTGATGAAAACGGAGCCTGTTTTGTCCTGGCCATTGTGACTGTGACCCAAGATAAACAAATTACACTTAATCTCTCAGGCCCTATCCTCTACGCTCCCGAGTCAAGGAAAGGTATTCAGGTTGTTCTTGAGGACCCACGTTACGATATCCGGACACCACTCCCGAAAGTGGAAAAAGAATAAATACACAGAGCAAATTGATCTTTTTTAGCCGGACCTCTGTCCGGCTTTTCTTTTTCCTCTCCGTTTAGCAAGCGCCCTCCAATTGTGCTTATCCTCTGAAATTCACAGCTCAAGAGTTCCTTTCTCCTTCCCTAGATCGCCCGCCAGCCGTTGCCCTGCAATAACTTTACGCAAAGAGGAAAGAGCTTCACTGGGGCCTCTTTCAGGAAAGCGAAGCGGTTAAAAACGAACTAACGAAGGCAACCTGCTGTTAATACATCTTTTATTGTTTTATTTTTTTCCAAAAAAGTTCTTAACCATTTTCCAGATCACTCCGAAGAGTACATCGAGAGAATGAAGTAAGCATTGAGAGAAAAGTTACGTTTGTATCGTTAGCCCAAGGTCAACTATAGGACGACCACGGCTAGTAAATTCATGGAGGAAACCATGGCTTTAACGATTAATACAAACGTCGCGTCCCTAAATGCACAGAGAAATTTAACCTCATCCCAGGGAGACTTGGCCACCGCAATGGAAAGGCTGTCTTCCGGGCTTCGCATCAACTCCGCTAAGGACGATGCCGCCGGTCTTGCCATCTCCGACCGGATGACCTCCCAGATTCGCGGTCTCAACCAGGCTGCCCGAAATGCCAACGACGGTATTTCCATGGCACAGACTGCAGAGGGCGCGCTCCAAGAAACCACCAATATCCTGCAACGTATGCGCGAGCTGTCCATTCAGGCGGCAAATGATACCAATAGCGCCTCTGATCGTGCTTCCCTGCAGGCTGAGGTGAATCAGCTCCAGCAGGAGATGACCCGCATCGCCTCCAGCACCTCTTTTAACAACAGAAACGTACTCGATGGCACACTGAACAATGCCCAATTTCAGGTTGGAGCCAATGCCAACGAAACGATTACGTTCTCTATTCCATCGGCCAAGTCGGCGGATCTGGGCATTAACCTTCTGGAATCGACCAATGTTGTCGGAATCGAGGCAGCCACATCCTCCGGGAGCAGTGCGATCACCTCTCCTTCCTTGGCAGGTAGTGGCTCTGGTGGCTCGGCATCAGCCAACCTGACTGCAGCCCAGGTAGCAGCGCTGCCCGCTCAGGATCTGACCCTGACGTTTAGCGATGGCACCACGCAAACAGCACCCCTGACCGATGGCATGTCCGCCCTTCTTGCTAAAACTCCAATTGACTCTGCTGCAGGCGTCGCCACAACCGCCTCCTATGCAACAAATAGCGTTACGGTTGATTTTGCGGCGAGTGGCTCCTGGAGTGACCTAAGCAGTGATGAGGTCACCCTGACAATTGGTAATGGATCAACAACAACTGATTTGACTATTACCGCGACCTCAGGCAACACCTTTATTCAAGACCTTGCCACCGCTTTAAGTGACACCATGCCGGGAGCAGTAACACTTCTCACCGACGGTACTAGCACAGGTGTTGTCTTCTCGAGCACAACCGGTGAAAATATTGAACTGTCCAACCTTCGGGTTTCCGGATCCGGCACCACCGCGGTTTCAGCGACCTACACTGGAACCTCCTCGGGAACACTCACCACGAGTGGCTCCGAAGCGTATGTACAGCGTTCTGGAGTATCTTACGACGTTGACTCGTCTGCAGATTTAGCCTCGGTCACATCCAACGGTGACGCCCTCGGTGTCGATCCAAATACTGAAGGCTTGACCAGCACCGGTGTTTCTTCCACCACTGGCGGAAATAATGTCGTGGCCCAAACTCTGACGATTGTAGGGCCGGACGATACACAGGATGTCATAGTCGAAACAGATGACGATGCCTACACCATCGCCCACAACGTTAACCTTGAGTCCTCCTTAACAGGGGTGACCGCTGAAGCCAGGACAACTGCAACCATTTCTGACCTGATCACGGATGGAACCATCAGCTTCGCCTTGCAGGGATCCAACACCGAGGCCATAGAGGTAAGCGCGACCGTCACCACAGATGACCTGGAGGCCTTGGCAACAGCCATTAACGAACAGTCTGGCAATACTGGTATTATCGCGACCTTAAGCGGCGATAAAAAAAGTATCGATTTGGTTCAGTCGGAAGGATATGACATAAAAATCGGTGATTACAGCCATAGCGGCAACCTGGCAGCCGATACCATATCGGTCACAGGCAATGAAGGCGCACGCGTCGTCCTGGCAGGCAATACAGGAAGCTCGACTGATTCCACCGTTATCGGCGGCGAGGTCACTTTTTACAGTACAGGTAACTTTAACATCAGTAGCTCTCTGGACAACAGCTCAGGCTCACTGTTCAGTACCGCATCGGGTGTAGCCAATGCAAGTGACCTGTACTCTGTCGACACCATCGACATCAGTACGGTTGAAGGCGCCACAGAGGCAATCAAGGCTATCGACGGCGCCATCAGCCAGATCGATGACTTACGTGGCTTGTTAGGTGCCATTCAGAATCGATTTGAATCGACTATCTCCAACCTGCTGAATGTTTCTGAGAACCTTTCCGCAGCCCGCAGTCGTATCCTTGATGCGGATGTGGCCCAGGAAACCTCCAACATGACCAAAAACAATATTCTTCAGCAGGCTGGTGTTTCCATCCTCACCCAGGCGAATCAGACGCCGCAATTGGCGCTGCAGTTACTCCAGGGCTAAAAGAGATACAGATTTTCGAGGAAAACACCATGAAGATAGTTATGTTCCAGTATAACAGGGATGCTTCGGCCATCATCAGCGACAATAATCTAAGCCGCTCAGGAGCCGAACACCAGATCCAGAACAATTCGATTCTGGCCCACGGGTACCATGATCGCCTTCTTTGGGAAGAAGCAGCATCATTGAAGCCAAAACCAAAAAGCGAATATATAATTCTCGGCAACTGGCATTAACGGTACTGACACCCAAAAAAAGAAGCCCTGCTCAGCAAATTCCTGAGTGGGGCTTCTTGCTTTGGGAGTTCCCTAAAGCAATGTAAGCGCATGGTCTCCCGTTATTTATCGGCTTAACCAGATTTGCGAGAGAGTCTTGAGTAATGAGTGTCTTGAATAATTAGATTTTTCAATCAGAGACAGGTAGGCGTGGACTTCGCAAAATTGGCAGAAAACACAAACATTGAAGCATTCCAGAGGGTTTGGCCACAATCAAGGGAGAAGTGGTCCCTCTTTTTGGACCACCACTTTATGTCTTTAGGCTAACTCCATAGCTCCGGTGGTGCCGCTCAGCCCCTCCCCCCGCGGGGGGAGGGGCTGATTTTTTTCAGGCCGCTTCTTTTGT
>NZ_JAFFQA010000054.1 GCF_016919065.1 Desulfobulbus rhabdoformis
CCTAAAAAATACGCTTTTTCGTCAATAATCCCTGAAATTATCCGATTGCTTCTGTTGCCGCATGCCCGTCATGAATTTGAGGCGATTTACACACTACAAAGCCGCTTCTTGTGCCATTAGAGTGGGGCTCCGGGAATGGCTGAGCGTCCTCATAAAGTTTTGACGTGTCGGTGAGAGAAGTTGTGGAGATCCTGTTGCCAGCAATGTCATAGGTGTACAGGATAGTCGTTCCATAATCATATGTTGCAGACAAAAGGCGGTGATGAGCGTCATAGATATATGTGACGGCAGCAGTGGCATTGGTTGCAAACAAAAACGCAGCAAAGGAATACAAGAATCGAAAGAAACTACGAATAGACATGAACGCAGGAACCTCGTATTGATATAGCCGTGAAGGGGATGCGCTGTAAATTCCTCACAAAAATTTAGAGGAATTTCATAATAGTGTCAGTTATACTCCAATTATTAAAAATAACAAAAGGAAAAAGGTGGGTGTATCCGGAGGTTATGGGATCGTGCATAGAATATGCAAATAGTCTTGGATGCAATAGTCGAAAAAAACACTTTCTAATTTAGCTGAACAATTTGAGATTTACCTTAATAAAATCGATGCGTGCCAAGATTGGTCAATTGACGCTTGAAAACGATTTTAGAAACTGCTCTCAAAAAGGTGAGATTGTTGAATACAACCAGAATCAGAGACGGTCCCAAGAATCCAAACCACCTCTTTGGCTAGCCTATCCATAGTTCCTTCATCATGTTAAAGAAAAGGGATTATGAAAAAGCACACACCGAAATTCAAGGCCAAAATTGCCTTTGAGGCAATCTAGGGGATGAAAACCTAAAATGAGATTGCGCAAGAATACGAAATTCATCCGATAACGGTCAGCAAATGGAAGAATGAGCTGTTGAGCCGGATGCCGGAAATCTTCGCGACAGAAAGCCCGAGAAAAAATGCTGGCAAGGACCGTGAAAAAGACAATCTCCAGCGCAAGATAGGTCAGCTGACCATGGAGGTGGATTTTCTTGAAAAAAGTGCGAACAGTTGGGAATACCCGTAAAAGGGCGGCTCTCATAACATCCGATTCCCAACTTAGCATCAGGCGCCAGTGCAAGCTTCTGGATGTGCCACGATCCATTGTGTACTACACGCCCAAGAAGGAGTCTGCGGCAAACCAGCTGTTGATGGAACTGATCGATAAGTACCACCTTCAAGATCCTGCTGCTGGCGCTAGTGGATGAGCAAAGTGCTCCGGCGACACACAAGCAAGTGCGTAGGCTGGAAAAGAATAAGGCTTTTGATGGGAAAATGGGCATTGAGGCCATTTACCCTAGAAAACGAACGACGACTATTCCCGCAAGATTATTGATTGGGAGCTTTCAACAACTTTGGATACGTTTTTTTTTGTTTAAAATGCCTCAATCGTGCTTTGCAGACCTTTGGCGCCCCAGAGATCATGAATACGGATCAAGGTTGCCAATTACGTCCGAGGCCTAGACAAATGCCCTTACAGAGGGCGATGTAAATATCAGTATGGACGGCAAAAGGCCGATGGGGTGATGATGTCATGATCGAGAGATGTACTGCAAAAATGCAAAAAAAGCGGCCTGAAAAAAATTCAGCCCCTTCTCCCCCCGCGGGGGGAAGGGGCTGAGCGGCACCACCGGGGCTATGGAATTAGCCTAAAGACATAAAACGGTGGTCTATCCCCTCTTTACCCCACAGATGTTAGCTCGCCGTTGGGTTTCGCCAGCTCAACCCAAAAATTCCAAGCTCTTTTCGTGCTGAGTCGTCCTGGGTATTACTTCTTTATTGCTCTTTTTTTATCATGCCAGCCATCATCCTGGCGATTCTTGGCGTGGTCATCATCGCCGTAGCTTTGGTTTCATCGACTGTTGCCGGCTGGTAAATGGTGGGCCACCACGATTTAACCGAAGGGTCCGTTGTCAGGAAGTCAAAATTTTCATTGCCATACCTGAAATGAGCGTGCCTGAGAGTCTCCTTGTTATGCTGGTGGTATGGAAAGAACATCATGTATTTAAAACCGGCCTCGATCATTTCTTGTGAATCGGATTTAAAAACCTGCCAGGCGACCTTGTGCTCCCCTAAATCCATATTGATGCTGCAAACATGGACATAATCCCCGGTAAATTTATCATTAATCGTGATGGTATCTTCATCTATCACCTTAAAGGACTTTATCTTCATGTAATACAAGTTATAAATAAAATCCTTTACCATTTTCTTTGTATAGCCTTCTGGTAAATTCCCCAAAATTTCTTCATAAAATTTCTCACCGGCTTCATTCTCGTACAGCTTAATAATGGATACATTCTCTCCTTTCCATGGAGTAAGGTCGGTGATGCTCTCCTTTTCCTTATCTGCAGCAAATGTCACGCTGGAAAAAATGCATACAATCAAAAACACAGGAAAAATTATTTTCTTTCTCACTTTTGTTCTCCTTAAAGAAAAATGAATTGAACACCCTCAAAAGGTATAACGAACGCCGATACCGAAGGTGCGCGGATCGCCGTAGGTTGCAAGCGACTTATTATTGGATGAAAGGAATGTGGTCATATATTCTTCATCGGTCAGGTTGTTACAGAAGGCGTAGATGTCGTACCCCTTGAGGCGATAACCGACCTTGACATCAGCGGTGATGTAGTCATCCAACTCGCGGAACTCCCCGTTGATATCATTATAGTAGGGTACCTCCCCCTGAAACCTGACATCTCCACGAGTATAAAAACCGCTGGGGTGGTAGTAAGCGGCACCGATCCGTCCTGAATACGACGGAGTATTCTCGATCGATTCACCGTCGTAAACAGCAGTGCCGGTATCGTAGTCGTCGTACTCCGCCTCGATAATGCCGAGCGCTGCGGTTAATTCGAGAGAATCGGTCAGAAAATAGGTCAGCTCCAATTCCGCGCCCAGCGAATGAGCGCTGTCGGCGTTGCCTGTCGTAGACATCGAATTCTCAAATTTATAGATATGGATATCTTCAATTTCCATGTAAAAGATAGCGGCGGCAATACGTGCGCGGTTAAACTTCCCTTTGACGCCGATTTCGTAGTTGATGGACCGCTGTGGATCAAAGGTGTTATCTTCCGCCGAACCAGAGAGGGGATTACCATTGAAACCACCGGGCATATAGCCTTGCGCCACAGAAGCGTAAGTGGTCCAGTTGTCGTTTAGCCGGTATGAAAGTGCAGCCTTACCCAAAAACGCGTCCCAGGTTTCATCTGCATGGAGCGAATAGTAAGGATCGCTGCTGATCCCAACCGGCCTATAATACACATCCATATCCATCTCTTTGTCGATCTGCTGATAACGCGCCCCGAGCGTCAACTCAAATCTCTCGCCAAGGGGAATCATCGCCTGTCCGAACAGAGCCATGGTCTGACTGTCAGTTTCGGAATCCCAATTATATTCGTAGACAGATCCGGAGCGGTTCCTCTGTATCCCAATGGGGCCGCCCTCCACATCCTCGGTGTCGAAATATACGCCGGCAACCCAACGCAGACCTTCTGTGTTATTGCTCGACAGCCTTAGTTCTTCGGTCCAGGTATCAGTGTCTTGATTAACAAACGAAACAAGCCCGTCCATGGGGGTATTTGCCATGTAATCGATATCTCTGACACTTTCATCTTCAAGGTCTCTGTGGGTGGTCGTCGAAGTCAGGGTCACCGAATCGAACTCATATTTCAGTTGAAGACTCTGCGCCAGAATGTCGGTTTCATACACAGTATCCCTATCAAAGGAGATATGTTCGGCATCATCCCGATTGAACTCGCTTGCGTCAGTCCCAGCGGCCAAGGCGTAACCAGCGTAGCCGTGATCTTCATATGAATCGTTTGCGAGAGTGAACTTTGCGGAGAATCTGTCAGTCGGCTTGTACAGCAGGAAAGCACCGAGGTTCTGGCTTTCACTCTTATTGGCTTCGTCGTCATCGTAGTAGTCGTTTGTGATCCAGCCGTCATCCTGCTGATAGCGGCCGTTCAACCCGAGATAGAGTTTGTCCTGAATGAGAGCGCCGTTGACATTGAATGCCCCCTGCATGTTGTTGTAGCTGCCGTATTCGGTGCCGATTGTTCCATGCCATTGGTTTTCCGGTTCCTTGGTCACGATGTTGATAACCGCACCGATGGCATCCTTGCCGTAGAGCGTACCCTGGGGACCACGCAGGACTTCAATTCGTTCGACATTGTTCATCGAAGCGTCAAAACTGTTCGCATTGCTGTAGGCTAGCCCGTCGATATAGATGACCACAGGGCTATTGTTGGTAAACATGGATTGACTCAAGCCCCTGAAGTTCACGTTATCATCAATGCCAGAACTAAAAGTCATATTAGGGATCTCGTTGATGAGATCAGGGATATCCTGAATCCCTTTCTCCTTGAGGACCTCATCGTCGATGACCGTGATACTCTGCGGAACATCGGTGATGTCCTCCTCGACCTTGTTGGCCGTAACGGTAATGGTTTCCAGTGTAGCTCCTGCAGGGTCTTCCGCCTGAACCAAGCCAGCCCCAAGGATGCCTCCGGTGGCGGCTAAGCAGGTTAGTGTTGTTGTAATACGCATTCTTCTCCTCTTCTAAGAGCTTTGAATTAGGAATGGCAAAACATATTAGATCAAAAAAAATTCAGCTACCGCCAGCGTCCAGAATATTGACACAGCAGTACAAAACTTGAGGGGAAAAAGTGAAACGGAGGCGATGCGTTAGGTTGTTGGACGGGGGAGCAATTCCATGAGCACTATCGATAGGAAAATAAGGGGGAGATGACCAAGGCCATTGGTGCGGCACACAGGCGCTATACCAGAATGGTTAACTCTAGAGGATCTTGAATAATTGCTTTTTCTGCCAATCTCTGCGTCATATTCAAAATTTTATCCTCGGAATATCAACTATATGCCTGCGGTAAAATTTTTCACAATCCTTGACCTTGATTGAAAAATCAAATTATTCAAGACACCCTCTAGAGAGAATGTGGGTGGTTTTCTTTTTCAAGGACGCTTCTCATCCTGTCCGTCTATATCAACAGGACAGGATGAAAAACACGGACCGGTCGACCTTTCGCGGCCCGGAAAAATTCTACTCAATCGCTGAAGAAACAAGCGGTAGAGATATGCGTCCTCGACTGCCAAGGCGACCCAAAAAGAGTACCATGTTCCGGAGTTCCTCCGGAATCCCCCTCGGGGCAATTCTTGTTACAGTCGAGCAAGATCAGAAGTTGTAGCGAATCCCGACACCAAAGGTGCGCGGATCACCGTATCTCGCGACCGCCTTAACAGCGCTCGAATTAAAAGAGGTCATGTATTCTTCATCGGTCAGATTGTTGCAATAGGCGTAGATATCATAACCCTTGAAACGATAACCGACCCTGACATCAGCGGTGATATAGCCATCCACCTCGCGGAACTCCTGGTTGGGAGTATCATAGTAGGGAACCTCGCCAACACTCAAAATATCCCCACGAGCATAAAACCCTTTTGGGTGGAGGTAGGCGGCACCTATTCGCGCCGTATACGACGGAGTATTCTCGATCGATTCACCGTCGTAAACACCACTGCCGGTATTGTAGTCATCATATTCCGCATCAATGATACCTAAGGCTGCTGTCAATTCGATGGAATCGGTCAGGAAATAGGTCAGCTCCAACTCCGCCCCCAGAGAGTGAGCGCTGTCGGCGTTATCGGTCACGTACAAACCGCTGTTGTTATCATATTTCATGATATGGATGTCTTCGATATCCATGTAAAAGACAGCGGCGGCAAGGCGTGCTCGGTTAAACTCCCCCTTGAAACCGATTTCGTAGTTGGTCGATAGCTGGGGATCAAAGGTGTTGTCTTCGGCTGAACCAGAGTAGGCACTATAGTTAAAACCACCGGGCATATAGCCTTGCGCAACAGAAGCGTAAAAGGTCCAGTTGTCGTTCAGGAGGTATGAAAGCGCAACCTTGGGCAAAAAGACGTCCCAGGTTTTATCCGCCTGAAGGGAGTAGTCTGGATTACTGGTGCCCCCAGCCAGGTTAGAATACATATTCAGATCAATCTCCTTGTCGATCTGCTGATAGCGTGCCCCGAGAGTTAATTCAAATCTCTTGCCAAGTGGAATCATCGCCTGCCCGAACAGAGCCAGGGTCTCGCTTTCAGTTTCGGATTCCCAGTTCATTTCGTATTTATCTCCGGAGATATAATACTCTTGCCCGTAGGGGGCCTTCTCTACATCCTCGGTGTCGAAATACGCACCGGCAACCCAACGCACCCCCTCCGTGTTATTGCTCGATAACCTCAGCTCCTCGGTCCAGGTTTGAGTGTCAGTATTATCAAAATTAGCAAGTCCGTCAAAAGTGGTATCTGCCATGTTATCGCGATCGCCGACACCTTCATATTCAAGATCCCTGTGAGTGGTCGTCGAACTCAGGGTCACCGAATCGAATTCGTACTTCAGATGAACACTCTGCGTCAGACTTTCGGTCTCTGAAACAGAGTCTTCATCGAAGGAGACATGTTCTGCATCGTCCCGGTTAAACTCGCTGGCATTAGTCCCACCGGGCAAGGCATAACCATTAAACCAGTCGTTTTCATAAGAATCGCTTGCTAGAGTGACCTTTGCAGTGAACCTGTCGTTGGGCGTATACAGCAGAAACGCTCCGAGGTTGTGGAGGCTGCTCTTATTGGCTTCATCGTCACCGGTGTAGTCATTTGTGATCCAGCCATCATCCTGCTGATAGCGAGCGTTCAGCCCGAGATACAGCTTGTCTTGAATGAGAGCACCGTTGACATTGAGTGAGCCCTCTATGTCATTATAGCTGCTGTATTCTGTGCCTATATTTCCATGCCATTCGTTTCCCGGTTCCCTGGTCACCACCTTGATAACCGCGCCGATCGCGTCCTTGCCGTAGAGCGTACCCTGAGGCCCGCGCAGAACCTCGATCCGTTCGGCATTGACCAGCGAAGCGTCAAAACCGTACGAGCTACTGTAGGCTACCCCGTCGATATAGATGACCACCGGATTGTTGCTGGTAAAAATTGAATGGTTCAAGCCCCTGAAGTTTACGGTACCGCCAGGCCTGAAATTCATATTAGGAATCTCGTTGACGACATCGGGGATATCCTCGATTCCCTTTTCTTTGAGGACCTCATCGTCGATGACCGTGATACTCTGCGGAACATCGGCTATGTCCTCCTCGACCTTATTGGCCGTAACGGTAATGGTTTCCAGTATAGCTCCTGCGGGTTCTTCCGCCTGAACCAAACCAGCTCCAAGAATGCTCCCGGTGGCGGCTAAGCAGGTAAGTGTTGCTTTAATACGCATTCTTCTCCCCTAAGTGAATTTGCATTTAGATAAACCTAAAACGCATTAGAAAACAAAAGAGATGAGTACGCCAACACCAGCGTCCAAAATCCTGGCACTATTGTCCAAATTTTGAGGGGGGGGTAGAAAGTATAAAAAAGAGGAAATTCAGATTATTTGACTGGGATGGATACCGAATTCGGCATTGAACACTCTGGTAAAATAACCAGGACTGTTATATCCAACTGCATAGGCGGCTTCGGTTACATTATGATTTCCCTGCTGTAACAAATCTTTTGCGACCCGCAGACGCTGACTCCGGAGATGATCCAGGGGAGAATGTCCATAAACGGCTTTAAAACACTGATAAAACTTGCTTCTGCTCATTCCCACACGAGCTGCAAGGGTGTTGATATCGGGAGGGTTTGCAGGGGTGCACGCTAAAAGTTCCGCAGCATAATGCATCCGTTCTACATCTATTGTCTTTATCTGCAGCAGCCCTGTTGGCAAGGCTCTCTCCATCTTTAATTGGTCGAGCCGGTAGGCCAATAACTCCATTGCCTTGCTCTCTAAAAAAAGAGCACGGGTTTTTCCGCAATACGGGCATGCGATAAGCTGGGTCAATGCCTGCGACATCTGAGGCAGAATCTTTCCCTGACCATTTAGAAAAACTTGTTTATGAAGCCCCTTCAAAAAGGGAAGAAAGGGTTCTTCGTCTTCGTCGGCCATGCCATGCAACGTTTTCGTATCAAAGAGGACACAAATTTTTAACTGGTGCTTTGTTACGATGTCCTCTTCTATCGTTGTGGAACCAGGAGAAATAAAGTGAGCGCTTACACCTGGATCGATCGACACCGTTTGAGTGTGTGCCGAGGAGCGGGATTTTGAGTGACCTATGATGTTAAAGCCGACACCAAAGTTCCAATCATCTATTTCGCCACAGAAAGTAAGTGGCTCCAGGGGCCTTACATCCACATAGAATATGCTTAATCCAGACGGGAAATTGTCGATCCGCATGCCCCCACTCCCAAGCCTTTTGGGAAGGTTATAGACAAGTTGGTTGGGAACATCCTGGGATGGAGAAAATGCAGGGCAAACAATTTCCATGGTTTCTCAGGTCACAAATATGTCAATGATGCAGATAGAGCTGGGGTACATAAACTGGTCAGATGCTCTGTTGGTAAAAGAGTAACTCACTCCATATTTCCAGCGCTTCAACAAAGTAAAGTTATTTAGTCATATCTAAAAATTTTACTACAAATTATCTCTCTTTATTTCAATGTTTTTTCTATTGGAGGGGATGAGCGACGCTAGATGGAAATCAGCCCCCCCACTGACCATTTCGACCGCGGGTTGGCTGATATTGGTAGATGATAATCGGTGGTTTCCCCTGAGCCCCCGACGAAACACCCACATATAGGACTTGATTCGAGGAGATCGCCTTGGCTCTTGTCGGTTGGGAGGTCAACTTGCTCGAGAAGCTTAATGAAACACGTGGGGGGGAGAATTCACGCTTACGTTGAAGGGATACCTGGGCAATACCACCCAATGTTTTTCAGCACATTCCTTCACATTTTCTTCACGAGCCCCAGCACAATTGTACAATAAGGCCCCTGTTTTCAATCTTTAGGCATGCTCTTTTCAGGGTCGGTGTAATAATGAGGATTTGTTGATTCTGTTTGAGGAGTTGAACCGATACTTTGGATTTTATCAACAAGCTCTCCGGGCAGTGTCGCTATACTTTTTCCTGTAATAAGCTGATAACCATAAATAATCCCAACAATTACAAGGCAATATAGAATCAGTTTCTTGAGTGACTTCGGCATAACAGAAACCTCAAACAATATATTTTTCGACATAGGGTAACCATATCTTTCATATCGCCCCTGTTATCGTTTTTTAATACCATTTAATTTTACAGCCCGTGTAAAGGCTTATTTTTTGGGACTCGTGTCATCAGGCTTCAGATTCACCTCGCCCAATACCCTTCTCCGCTCTTCAGTCCTTTCCATCCAAACAACCAATTCGCCTTTTTCCGCCCAGACCTTCATCATATCAAAATAGGGTTCGAGCTCAGTGTGAAAACGCGGTGTCCCTACATATTCATGAAACGAGCTCATGCAATCCTTACAATACCCTGTTCTGGCAGCATTTTTATACTCCACCCGCCCCGTACAAAACGGACAATCAAAGGTTTCCTCGGCTGTGACTTCCACCCAAAATTCATCTGGAAACATATACGTACCTCTTTGCAAACACGAGCTGTAACACAGGAAAAAAGGTGCCCCTGTGTTTTTTCCTATCGTGCGGCATGATCAGCTCTTCCTGCATAAACAGCCGCCTTTTAATTGATAAATATTCTCACAAATATTCTTCAACTTATATATCCCTTTTCCAGGAGAGCAAGCCGAGAAAACTGAATTCGTGAGCATTTATCGGAGAGGCGGGTGAAGCAAAATACAAAAGGAAAATTTTGATTGCTCAATGCTTTTCGACCTCGACTCAATCGACCTTTGTTCCTTTGAGGTCTCGAAAATAGACGGTTCGTTTGCTGATAAGGCGAAAGAGCAACTCCACACTGAATGCCAGCACAAGCATCCCGCATAAAAACCAAAGCTGTTGGGGGGCAGTGACACTGATCTGATACAAAAGGGCCCCAAGAGCTGCAAGACAGAGCAACGCCCCCAGCAGGGAAATCCAAGCACGGCTCTGTGTTTGCCGGGCAAGTTTGACGTTTGCCAAATTCACAAAGGCAAATATCAAAAGAAAGCCAGCTGACCCCATGGTGGAGATAGCAGAAAGGTCGACCAGGTTGGCCAGCACGATGGTTACACCAGCCGTGATCAACAGTCCGAGTAAAGGTTTGTCCCAGGCTTTTTTCTCGAGGATTTCGGGTAACTCGCCATCCTTAGCAATCACGTAGCTTAACCGAGCTGCCCCGTAAATGGTTGCATTCACGGCTGAAGCCGTTGAAAGCATGGCGGCGATGGCAATCAGCGTAAAACCAGCCTGCCCCAGTGAAGGTTTGGCAGCCTCGGCCAGGGCATAATCTTTGGCCGTAAGAATATTGGAGAGAGGCAGTGTCCCCACCGTGACCACAGCAACGCAGATATAGAGAACAATGACAAAACCAACGCTAACGTAGAAGGCTCGTGGCAACACTCTGCGGGCATCCCTGACATCCTGCGCCGTGTTTGCAATCAACTCAAACCCCTCATAAGCAAGAAAGATGATCATTCCACCTGCCACGAGGGAGAGAGGCGAAGCCCAGGTAGAAGGGGCAAGGTTCTCAGTATGGATCCCGGAAAAACCGACGCCGATAAAAAGGCCCAAAATAAGCAGTTTAAGCAAAACAATATAATCCTCCGCCTCGCCAACCAGCTTGGTACTCAGCAGGTTCAGCCCTGTAATTCCCACAACACATCCTGTTATAAGAACATGTTTCCACAGTATCTGCGCAGTGGGGAAAAACGTTACTCCATAGCTGCCAAAGGCATAGGCATAGAGAGAAAGCATAACCATATAGCTGAGCCATAACAGTATATTGGCACTTCCCGTAAGCAGGCCGCTGCCAAAGGCGCGATCAAGGAAGGTAACAGTCCCCCCCTGGCTGGGGAAACTGACCGAAAGGCGGGCATAGGAGTACGAGCTCACCAGAGCCACCAGACCGGCAATCAAAAAGGCGAGCGGAGCCCCGCCGCCACTCAGTTGCACAGACAGGCCAAGGACTGCAAAAATTCCTCCCCCAACCATGCCGCCAACACCGATGGAGGCGACCTCCCAAAATCCAAGTTTCTTGATTTTTTCGTTTCCTACAGTCATTTTCAAATCCTTGCATTGAGGTTGGCCAGAAATAAGTTAAGCAAAGGGCCTTTTCCCCTTTCAGCACAACAGAGAAGACAAGAGGAGTTTTTTTGGGGGAGCGAGAATACTTCTTTCTTTGGAAAACTCTCCAGAAGATGAACTGTCTTCGTGCAATATCAGAGGGTTTTTCGTTGATTGTCTGCGCTGCTTATGCTTGAGTTTACATTGAACCTGCAATCGCTCTTTTGGACCTGAATTCTCGACCATGCAGCGGTGCGTCGATTTCGTTGCTTATGCCATGCCGATTAGAGTACATTTATAGGCGTGTTACGAGCAACGAAGGCGGTGTGCGCCGTTGACATTAGGGAATCTTGAATAATTGCTTTTTCTGCCAATCTCCCGGAGTCTGACGCTTACCTCGTCATACTCAAAATTTTATCCTCGGAATATCAACTATATGCCTGCGGTAAAATTTTTCACAATCCTTGACCTTGATTGAAAAATCTAATTATTCAAGACACCCATTATTTTTTGGATCAACCAAATACCATTTTCCGTCAGAGACATCAAACCATGGAAAAACGAAGATTTAGCCGCATCACCTTACAAATGGCCGCCAAACTGACCGTCGGCGAGAAGATGTACTCTTTCAACGCCGTGGACAACCTCAGTATCGGGGGCTGCTCTCTCAACATTGAGGCCGATGTCCCGGAAGAGAGCGAATGTCGCCTCTGGATCCCCCTTGACTCGACCAATCCAGGACTCGGTATTGATGTGAGTGGCGTTATTTTACGCTGCAGTGATGACAGTCTCGGGATTCGCTTTGACACCATCACCCCGGAAAGCCTCTTTCACTTGCAGAATCTGATCCGCTACAACGCCCCGGATCCAGATCGTATCGATGTGGAGATCACCCAGCACCCCGGCCTGAAATAACACCGGAATCCGTGAGCAATACCGGATGCAGGAGCAGGAACACTCGGTCCCAGACTCCGCGCCCCCCCTCAGGCAAGCTGCACACGATTGATCTGGGCCTGATCGCGCTGCACTGTCCGGTGGTATTGCACGGTTGGATACCCAAAAAGCAAACCATAGCCTTTGACATGGTCCTCGGGGATACCTAAACGAGCGTACATATCAACATCGTCTTGCAGTATCGAAAAGGCCGTGGGAATCATACCGTTCCAGAGCGTACCTATCCCCATAGCTCCGGCCAGCAGGTCAAAATAACTCATGGCAATGATTGCATCAGCTTCCGGGGTGGCAATAGTTGGCGGCGCTGTCACCATGAGCAGGTGAGGCGCGTTGCGAAAAATAATATCTTTCCCCTGTTGCCATGCAGAAACCATGTGCCGGTAGTACCCCAGTTCTTTGCTTAACCGCTTTTCCTGAACCACCTTACGCAGCCCCTCCATGGTCTCTTCACGCAATACATCCATGCTCGTTTTCTCATCGACCAACGTAAAGAGACAGCCCCTATTGTTTTTGCCTGTTGGAGCATTGGCTACAATACTGAGCATTTCGTTGATAGTTTCAGCAGGGACCGAATCAGGCTTATAAAACCGTACCGACCTGCGCCCTCGAATCAGGGCTTCAACCTGATGCCCGTTGGGCAGGGTTTCTGGAAGGGGGAGTGATTTTTCCGGACGAATACCGCAGATGGACAGAGCACCGGTGGGGCAAACCGCCAGGCAGTGCTGACACTGAATACAGTGATGGACCCGTTTGGGATTGGCGATCGGAAAACCATCTTCCAGCTCCAGAATATGAAACGGGCAGTCCTCCACGCAGGCAGAACACTGTACGCACAGGTCCTGATCAATGGTAAGTTGTAAATCCATGTTCATCTCCTTCTATGATCAAGCGATGGAACTCAAAAATGAGCATCGATGATGTAGTGTATGTAATTATTTCTCGCTGTACACGCGAGATTATGAAATGAGATCAGCCTTGGTACTCGGCAGCGAGTGATGTGATCCCCAAAGATAAGATATTCCTGAATCCGTGACGGCGGGTGGGCACTGAACAACATATTCTTGTGATGAGACAAAGTTTTTTAAACAAATCCATGCATTGTTCAGCTTCACCTGCCGCACCGATGAATGCTCACGGATTCAGGATATTGTCTAGAAAGCCTTGAACAAGGCGGATAAAAACGTTGACCTTCTTGAAAAGAAGGGAAAACTCTCGTTATTGGCCCTGCGGAAGGTTACACAAAAAAAAATGCTCACCCCATACTGCTGATGCAAGCACAAAAAACTTTGGAAAAATTGCGCCCCTGCTCCGCTCAATCCTTCCAGCGTGCGTACAGCGAACTGCTACAGCTGCGTACCGGTATTGTTGACACTTCGACGCTCATTTACCTGGAGCGCCTCGAACTGAATGCACTTGCCAGCAAGCACCTTCGTTTTTTTCTTATTCCCGGGGTGGTGACAGAATTTGGCTCGCACCCCTCAGGAATGCACCTGATTCAGGCAACGGATGCCCAAAGCACAGATGCCGCACTTTTAGAAACTGCAATGAAGCAGGGTCTGCCGCTTTTTTCAGACGATGGCGGATTGCTACGAAAGGCAAGGGCCAGGCAGCATCCGCATTACAATACGCTCATGCTGCTTCTGGCATTACGCGCCCAAAAAGTACTCAACGCCCCCCAGTGCGCAGATCTGCAAGCCAGGCTGCTCACCTTTGCCCGTTACAGCGGCGCGGTCTGCACCTATGCGGCAGACGTATCAGCGTGCATTGAGGAAAAACTCTCAGGCTGAAAATGCCAGGGACAAAGGGGCTATTCAGCGCGACTCAATTCACGGGCGAGCTGGCTGGCCACTTCAAGATGCTCATCAATATCGGAATTGGACTGCAGAGGCAGACCACCGGCAATAATTGAATGCACCTCAAAACCGTAAATCTCCAAATAGTCGGTATAGCGTTCCTGCACATCGTTGTACACGCCCGCACGCTCAACATGGGCCAAAATAAGAACAGCCACCTTCCCCGGAGGCAAACGGCTGCTGTTGTCCGCATCATTGGCCTGATCGGTGTTGATAAGGGAATACATGCGATCATAAAACAGCTTAAACTGACCACAGGTATCACCAAAATAAATGGGGGAAGAGAACACGACCACATCCGCACTGTACATCTCTTCCAAGAGCTGGGTCACATCATCGAGAAGCACACAACGCTCGGAGCGGGTATGACAACCTTCACATCCCTGGCAGCCACGGTACTGCATGGTGTTCAGCGGGTAATCGCTCACGCTTGCCCCGTAGGCTGCGGCTGTTTCGGTAAAGGCGTTGGCTATACGGCTGCTGGTTCCGTTCTTCCTGGGACTACCGATAATATTTAGAATTTTCAAAAAGTTCTCCTTTGTGATGGAGGAGGACGCCACCTCTAGCGAAGACAGCAAAGGCAACGTTTTCTATGTTCACTCTCCCCCGCTCTTGATGCATTGCCGATGGCCAGAATGACGTTCATTGACAGTGATTCCGACGAGGGCACCTATGAAATGTGTTCGCACCGTAACGGGTCAGAAACCTGAAAATCACCTGCCACAAAAGGATCTTGGCAGGAAGGAGCAGTAAGATAGTGGAAATATATACTTCTCTCCATTTTTACCACTGCGGATCAGGCCGCTGGCATTGTACGAACAAGGCAAATAATTTTCCAGAGAATAATAACCAACGCCTATTCATCATAAAAGCAACGAGCCGTTAATTCGGCAAAAATCAAAAATACGCTTGAGGAACATCCATACAAGCCCACTCAAAGTACAATCCGCCCTTTTTGCACACTTTTACCCACTTATTCATCCCTGAACGCACGAACCAGGTGCGTATCCCGCGCATACCAGTTGTTCGCTTCTTCACTTTCCTTTTTTAGCGGCCCTATCCCTGCTTACAATGGCGGCGGCAGTGAGGCTGTTGCGCAAAGAGCGCAGAGAGAGTCGCTATGTCGCACTCCCACCGCGCCTTATTCAGTCGCCAAAGCGCAACTCTTTCCTAAAGGACATAGCTACCATTCAAGAAAACTCCTTGTAAAAACAAGTAAATTTTCCCTTCGACACTTCACCTTTCCATTGGTACTGTGTTTGCTTTAGTTATCCCTGAATTCGTGACAGCGGGTGGATTCCCCCACAAAGTTTGATTCTCCTTTCATTTAAATCACGGCAGCTCAGTTGCCCGACAGGAACCTCATGACCCAATCTACGATTTCTTTTTCTCCCATTGGTATCATTCACAGCGAACATACCGTTGCCAAAGAAACCCCCATTCAACCAACCTATGCCAAAGGGTGCCGAGGCACAGTTGAGATATTTCCGGAGTTCACCAAGGGACTTCAAGACCTGGCAGGTTTTTCCCACCTCTACCTTGTCACGCACCTCAACCAGGCACCAGAGCCACAACTCATTGTCAAACCCTTTCTTCAGGATATTCCCCGCGGTGTTTTTTCCACTCGCGCCCCCTGCCGCCCCAACGCTATCGGCCTGAGCATCGTCGAGCTGGTTGGCATTGAAGGCTCTACCCTGCTGCTTGACAGTGTGGATATTCTCGATGGCACCCCACTGTTGGATGTCAAACCGTATTGCGCAAAATTCGACCTTATCGAAAACACCCGTAACGGCTGGCAGGATGAGGTCGATGAGGCGACAGCCCAAAAACTTGGCCTGCGGGAATACGAAGCAAACAAATAACACCACTATGCACGATTCAAACGGTCACGACCACTGTCTGCTCTGTGGGGCCTATCATCCGCACTCGTGGAATCTGTGCTTCACCCCAGGAAGGGAGGGCGAGGTTGTCTCCACCTTTATCGCCAGCAAAGACCTTCAGGGCTACGATGACCTTGTCCATGGAGGCGTCATATGTTCTCTTCTGGACGCCGCCATGACCCACTGTTTGTTTCACCAATCCATACAGGCCGTCACTGGGGATTTACGGGTTCGCTTTCTCCAACCCGTATCCTGTGAGGTGCCTCTGGAACTTCGGGCCAGGCTGCTTTTCACCTGCCCGCCGCTCTATCAATTGCGGGCCGAACTGCGATGCGACGGACAACTTATGGCCAAAGCCGAGGGAAAATTTATGCGACGAGGTTGCCATGACAACATCGACAAAATCCCGGCAAATCAGAATAACCATTCTTGTTGACAACCAGGCAGGAGGAGGCCTGAAAACCGAACACGGCTTTGCTCTCTGGATCGATACCGGTGATAAGCAAATACTCTTTGATACCGGTCAAAGCGGACTGCTGTTGGACAATGCAGCCTCGTTACACGTTGATCTCAACAAAGCGGATACGGTCATCCTCAGTCACGGTCATTACGACCACACCGGCGGACTAGCCGCCTTATTGAGTTTGACGCATTCCTTTGACCTGTACTGCCACCCTGCGGCTGTCTATCCCCGGTATGCTGTTCGCGGCCCGGAGGTTAAATCGCTCCAAATGCCACGCTCCGTCATGTCCGCACTTGATCGCTTCCCCCAGGAACAACTCCACTGGGTCCAGCAACCGCTCATGATCGCCCCCGGCATAGGCCTCACCGGTCCCATTATCCGGCATACCGACTACGAAGATACCGGGGGGCCTTTCTTTCTCGATCAGGCCGGACAACGACCCGACCCAATAGACGATGACATGGCCCTCTGGATAGCGACCGAATCAGGATTGATTGTCTGTGTTGGTTGCGCCCATTCAGGACTGGTCAATACCTTACGGCATATTCAAACACAAAATCCCGGGCAACGCATACGCGCCATCATTGGCGGTTTTCATCTGGCAAGCGCCGACAACATCCGTCTCCAAAAAACAGTTGAGGCCCTGCGCGAATTCGCTCCCGATCAGCTCATCCCCTGCCACTGCACTGGCCCAGAAGCCATGAAAGTGCTCCAGCAGGGGCTAGGCAAATGCTGTCGTCAAGGCATGGCTGGCATGAGACTCAGCTTTACAGCAACGCCCCCCATGGTTGCCTGAAACCAAAAAAGCCAGGCAGAAAATCTGCCTGGCCCTCTTTGTCTCAGGAATTACAACGAATTAAAAAAATTTCAAAACCTGCCCGGCGACTCAACAAGCGGCGGCAACAACTGCTGCACCTCATGTACGCTCCACTGAATCCTTCCTGACAAGGTGGCTACATTGATCTGATTCAACCCGTGAGCGATCTCTTCAAAACTTTTTCCTTTGGCGCGAAGTCGCTGAATGGAGCGGGAGAGTTCTTCCTGCGAATATATTTTTTTGTTCCCCTCTGGTGCGGTTGTCCGCTCAACCTCGGCTTCCAGCTCCGCCGAGTTGGCGATAACAGAAGGCGCAACCTCCGGCATATCCATCACTTCATACATGCCGTCACTGCGAACCTCCATCTCAGGCACATCACCACACTCTTCCTGCACTTGCGGGCTAGAGGCAACAGAAGTGTTCTCTGAAGGCATGGGATTATATTCAAGCTGCAAGCCGACCATCAACCGCATCAGATCATCAATCTGGCGATCACGGCGGGAGAGCTGCACCCGCATATCCTCAAGTTGCTCTTTTAACAGTTCAATCTGGTCCTTATAGGCGGAAAGCAGGTCACCAAGATAATTCTCAATAATATCGGGCTGCGTCATCGGGACTGAACTTTGCGCACGCGGCGCTGCCGCCTGGCTGGTTGTTTCAGCATCACGCGCATAGGTAGACAGAAGTTGCCGCCCTTCATCCCAACGCTCCAGATCGGCATATCGAAAACGGACCTCCTGCTTTCCGGTACTTGGGTTGAGGATCAATTTAAACGGGAGCCCCCGCTTGCGGTATCGGCTGATGGATTTGGTGGAGACCTTTAAAAATTCTGCGGCCTCCTTCTGTGTAACCACATATTCGCTGTCGCTCATGCCTACCTCGTTAGTGCGTACTCTCCAGACCGCTCCCTTCGGCCAGCATTGCGCGGCCGGTGGAGATTACCGCCCGAAAGAATGCGTCGATTTCGGGTTTATCGACATTGACATTGGTAATCAGCAGACGCATGACCAGTTCACCATTGACCAGCCCCGTGCCAACCAGGGTTTGCCCGCTGCGGTGCAACCGATTACGCAAGGCGGTGGTAAAGGCAGCGAGTTCTCCCCCCTGCGGTGGCCGGAAGCGAAAACAGAGATTAAACGACTCTCTGGGTACCACTAGCTCCAAATCATCGGACTGTGCAATCTGCTCTTCTGCATAATGACACAATTCCAGATATTTTTCCACCCGGGCAGCCAAACCGGCCTGACCATAGAATTTCCAGTCAAGAAACCATTTCAGGCTATCCACCCGCCGCCCACACTGCAACGACATGGTTCCCAGATCCCGGACCTCGCCGTCATCGCCTTCACGAAAAATATAACTCTCATCACCGGCGCTACACACCTCTCGCAACACGTACGGGCGCCGATTGAACAAAAGCACATTACACATCAGTGCCGTGCCCAGCATCTTGTGAAAATCCAGGGTGAAAGAATCCGCCTGTTCAAGCAAGGGCAGAAACTGCTGGCGCAGGGTTTCGCTAAAGATCACAGCCCCGCCCCAGGCACCATCCACATGTAGCCAGAACCGGTATCGATCACGAAGCGTTATGAGCGGCTCAATTTGATCATAGGCGCCCCGAACTGTGGTTCCGGCAGTGGCCGCGACCCAAAAGGGAATGCCGCCATCAGCCACCACCCGCTCTATCTCCTGCTCAAGAACCTCAACGCGCATGCGTCCATGCTCATCAACCGGAATCTTGATCAGATGCTCGGCACCCAGGCCAAGAATATTGGCAGCCCTGTCCATTGAGTAATGGGCATCGGCATTCACAAAGCCAAAGAGTTCCGGCCGGCCAAAGAGACCTTTGTTTTTAATATCGCCCGAGAGGGTATTGCGTGCGGCCATCATGGCAATCATGTTGGCATTGGATGAACCGGTGGTCATCTGGCCGCTGCCGTTGTTAAAACCAACCAGATCCAGCATGGTCTGCAACATGTATTTTTCCATCAACGTGGAGACCGGCGCGGTCTCGTAGGTGCAGGCCGAGGTATTTGTTATGGCTGCGACCATTTCCCCAATGATGGAAGGCGGATTGGCTCCGGCCCACATGCGATTGACATAACCCGGATGGTTTGTTTTGACCGCGTAGGCAAGATATTGCTCGACCCAATCAAAAAGCGCGTCCCAATCGCCCTGTTGTCCCTGTTGTTCGAGATGCAACCGCTGCCGCAACAGCTCCGGTTCCAGATAGTCGACAAAGTTGCCGGACTCCCGTTCCTGAGTGTAACGAGCGAGCACCTGCAATAACCGCTCGAAGATTTTTTCCTGCTTCATTCGTCCCGTGAATGCTCCCTGTGATCAGTGCCCTTTGCCACCTGCGCAGTTTGGCACAGGCGATCTTCTTTGCATCGCAAAGCGTTTTGTCCAACTTGGACCTCGGTACCTTTGGGGAAGACCAAGCCTTTTTGTCTCAACTGGTGCCATGAAAAATGATCATGCACTGTCCTGTATTTCCGGCTGTTTCTCTAAAGGTTCCATGGTCGGGGAGGAGTACAAAGCCATCACAAGCGGTGTTCTTGATAAACGACTCAAGGGCAACCCGTTCAGCTTCCCGGCACAGCTTTTCTGCGCCGTGGAGCTTGAAGATGTTTGACTTTTTACGATGCCATCACAATTCAAAATAACGCAACCTGAAAGCACCCCGGCGCGAGGAGATCAACCGCCGGGTGGAAAACTATCTACTTCTGGCGTTTTTGCAAGGCCGTTTCCCGGAAAAGAGGCTGCAGACGATTTCGTCCCCCTGAGCAGCGAAAATTCTGAAAAACGTGCAAAAGCGATTGCTCATATACTACAGGGAGGACGGATAATCGAATAGAAATTGGCCCAAATGAGTAACTTACACCAAGAGGAAGGCTGATAAGGTGGGATTATTCGGTTGAATTCCTCGAAAGAAAAAGCATGAAAAAAAATCACAATAAAATAATTTATAAAAAAAACAGGCAAGATACCTACATATTCAGGGTCTATTGAGATTATCAAGATAGATCATCCCCTCCAGCAAGAGATGATCGATGCGCTCCTGGATCTGGTTGACTGCACCAATGGGATCCTCGCCTGGATAAAAAGCAAAGGTTCCTTCCTGCCAGGCAAGAGATTCGTAAAAGGCTCGCTTGACCTGTTGTCCCAGCGACTCGTCCAGATATTGGGGGTCCACATACCCCTTTTCCACCAGAAACTGACCAAGTGGTTGGGGCGGCGAGCTCTGCTCATGGAGTTGAAGGCATTCTTCCAGCTGGGCTGTGGTGATCACCGAATTTTCCAAAAGAAGCGCACCAATGCGGTGAGGATTGACCCGCAGGGTGCCATGGACAAAGATCCCTGCCGAGAAATAGAAATTCCCGTCATTATTCTGGGCCTGCACGATCAGCTTGCCGGTTAAGGAAGCAAAATCGATGAGCTGAAAAATATTATCCAGGCTCACGGCGGCAATATTGCCCTGAAACCCTATCGAATCCATATTTTTGCCGGAATCAGTGTTTGACGTCTGACTAAAACCAACAGACATGAGATAAATTCTCCATAGGCAAAAGAAATAACATACAGCATATGTATCTACTTTTACATGTTCCTGAGGAATGTCAAGGGCTCTGGCCAGTATTTATATTTGAGTGATCACCTCTGTCCCCTGGGTCAACCGCTGCGGACCGTCCTCACTTAAGACAAAGGTATTCTCCGTGCCGATAGCCCCTTCTGCAAAAACAAATTTTGGCTCCAGAGCAAAGGTCATACCCGCGGCCAGGGGCATCTTCACTCCTTTGGCAAAAATGGGAAACTCGTCCAACTCCAGGCCGACACCATGCCCGACAAAACGAACCCTATCGTTGCCCATGCCCATATAATGTTCCGCCAGCCCCATCTCTTCAGCGACAGCCAATGAGTGCGCATATACCTCTTCGCAGAGCATCCCCGGACGCATCATCGCCACCAGTTCCTCTTGAATTTTCAGGGACGCAGCATGGGCCTGATGCAGTTGCGCTGAGACATCCCCCATGACAAACATACGGGCGCAATCGGCTGTGTACCCATTAACGACACAGGTATAATCAATATAGATGATTTCATCTCGCCCAATGGTTTTCCAGCCAGCGCCGTGAGGATTGTTGGCCGGCGTCAATCCAGCCCCCCCAACCGGCCCATCAAAGTAGGTCGGGGCAGCACCGCTTGCGCCGGTGTTGACATTGCCCATGAAAAAATCCTGATTAAAGGCACGCATCTTTGAGCATCCGCTGTAGCCACCCCTCCGCAGGCTAGCCTCAAACAGGCTCGCCAGCTCGATTTCGCTCATCCCCTCACGCAACCAACCGGGAACCTCGGCAAAAACCGAATCAAGCACCGAGCAGGAGTGGAGCATCAACTCCAACTCGTACGCAGATTTTGTGGTCCGGATCCGTTTGACGCTGTCGGAAATATCCGAGAAGCTGGTCTCTTCAAAAACCTTATCGTAAAACTTCCAGGTATTGTAGGGAATGATGTCCAGCTCAAGCCCAATGTTCTCCAGGCTGTATCCTTGTTCTTTGAGCAGATCAGGGATTGCCTTCAGGCTCTTGACATCAAGGATATCCTCAAGGGGCGACTCCGCGCAGGCGCGGGGATAGCTCTTGCGCACCATCAGCAACGGCTTGCCCGTGCGCGGGATAAAAAGATGGCCGGACTGGGAGGTCCCGCTGAAGTAGAACAGGTTAGTATGGTGGATAATCAGGGCACCGTCGAGGTCTAACTGATCAATGATCGTCTGGAAAAGCGCGATGCGTGCATCAATCTCAGATTTGGGGGTATAGCGCATCTCTTGCATGAATATCGCTCCTTCCTGATAGGGTTGGTTGTGCTCCACTGCCCCGCTGAATCAAGCACCTTGGAGCTCTGTCACCTCTCTCCCCACAGCGGAGGGGGAGTGTCATTAACTGACAAAACAAGGAGTTACCTTGCAAAGGCACTCAAAGAAACTAGTCGGCCTCCTGGAATCTGTCAATGAAAGAGAGGGAGTTTCCACCGCAGGGCAACAACTTCTATCCCTCTAAAACGGTCCTGAATCAGGAGAGACGGTTTTTAAAATCCTGATAACCGAAGCTACGTACCAGAGTACAGTTGCCGCTCTCTGGCTGATAGGTCATGATTGCAGGCAACTGGACCCCGTTAAAGGTGTTGGTTTTCACCATGGTATAAATCGCCATATCGGTAAAAACGAGCGTATCGCCGGGTATCAGCGGCCGGTCAAAGGAGTATTCCCCTGCCACATCGCCAGCCAGGCACGAGAGACCGCCGATGCGGCAGGTCCAGTTTTTCTCCCCCGGTTCACCCGCCCCAACAATATGCGGCCGGTAGGGCATTTCCAGTACATCGGGCATATGCGCAGGTACAGAACCATCGATAATGGCCACCGGCATATCCGCCGCCACCACATCCAAGACGCTTGCCACCAAATAACCGCTATTCAGGGCCACGGCCTCACCCGGCTCGAGGTAGACCTGCACCTGCCATTTTTCCTGGAATTGTGCAATAACCTCAACAAGCAAATCAAGATTATAGCCAGGACGGGTAATGTGATGCCCTCCCCCAAAATTCACATACTGCACTTGGCCAAGCACATCGCCCCATGCGGCCTCCACCGCAGCCACAGTGCGCTGCAGACAGTCCGCATCCTGCTCGCAGAGGTTGTGCCAGTGCAGACCGCTGATGCCAGCAAGTAGCTCAGGGTGAAAATCTGCCCGACGAATCCCCAAACGAGAGCCCGGAGCACAGGGATCATAGATGGGCGTCGCCCCTTCCGAATGTTCCGGGTTGATGCGCAGGCCGAACTCCAGTCTGCGCCCTGCCTGGGCGGCCGTAGCCTCTGCCAGAGGGCGAAAACGCTGCCACTGATTCAAGGAATTGAACACCAGATGATCACTGGTAGTGGCCAGTTCTCTGATATCGTCCTCGGAGTAGGCCGCAGCAAAGCTGTGGACCTCGCGACCGAACTCTTCCCTGCCCAGTCTCGCCTCATGGGGTGAGCTGCAGCAGACACCGTCAAGGGTTCTCTTTAGCAGCGGGAAAACCGCATGCATGGCAAAACACTTGAGCGCCAACAGAATTTTGCAGCCGGTAGCCTCTTTGACCTGCCCCAAAAGAGCCAGGTTATCGGCAAGCAGCCCCTCGTCCACCACAAAGGCAGGTGTATCAATAGAGGCTGGATCAAAACGATAGTGACTCCGGCCATCGAAACGTTGGAGATCCGTTACGCTCACAGTTCTACCACAACCCAGGGGAGTCCGTGCCGGTTGAGATCTTCCATAAAGGGATCCGGATCAAACTCTTCCATGTTCCAGACACCTTGTTCTTTCCACAGCCCCTGGAGCATCATCTTGGCGCCAATCATGGCAGGCACTCCGGTGGTATAACTGATCGCCTGAGAGCCAACCTCGTTGTAGGCTGCTTCATGGCTACAGATGTTATAGATATAAATTTGTTTTTCCTTGCCGTCTTTCACCCCCTTCATCAGACAGCCGATGCAGGTTCGTCCCTTGGTCAGCGGGCCAAGCGAGGCTGGCTCAGGCAAAACAGCCTTGAGAAACTTAATGGGCACGATCTCGGCCCCCTTATACTGGACCGGATCGATGCGGGTCATGCCCACGTTCTCAAGGACTCGCAGATGGGTCAGATACTGCTCGGAAAAGGTCATCCAAAAACGGGCCCGCTTGAGGCCTTTCAGATTCTGCACCAGAGATTCCAGCTCTTCATGATACATGAGGAAACATTTCTTGGAGCCAATCCCCTCGGGAAAGTCATAGCTCATGGACCAGGCGAGCGGATCGGTCTCCACCCATTCACCGTGCTCCCAGTAACGTCCACGCTGGGTGATTTCACGGATATTGATCTCCGGATTGAAGTTGGTGGCAAAATGCTGCCCATGATCTCCGGCATTACAATCGATGATATCCAGGGTATGGATCTCATCAAAATAGTGTTTCTGGGCATAGGCGCAGTAGACGTTGGTCACGCCCGGATCAAAACCGGAACCGAGCAGGGCCATGAGCCCCGCCTTTTCAAAACGCTCCCGGTAGGCCCACTGCCATTTGTACTCAAACTTGGCCTCATCCGGCGGCTCGTAATTGGCCGTATCCAGATAGTCGACACCCGCCTCCAGGCAGGCATCCATCAGGGGGAGATCTTGATATGGCAGGGCAACGTTGAGTACCAGGTCCGGTTTGATCGCTCTCAAGAAGGTCACGGTCTCATGCACATTATCGGCATCCACCTGGGCGACATCCACAATCACTCCGGTCCGCTCCTTGACCGAGGCGGCAATGGCCTCGCACTTGGCCAGGGTCCGGCTCGCCAGGGTGATTTTAGAGAAAACCTCTGCGATCTGAGCACACTTATGGACAACAACAGAGCCGACACCGCCGGCACCGATGATAAGAACATGGGACATGAAGATCCTCCTTCAAAAAATATAGGATACGTTGTTCAGTAACCAGCCGCCGTCACAGATGCAGTTTAGCGTTCAAAGTAGGTATAGCCACGCAGACCAGCCTCATAGACACTGACCACCTCGCGCCGCTCCTGGGGGCTGATCTTCCCTTCACGCACCGCCTGCTCCGCAGTTTCTCGAAAGCGCACAAAGAGACGTTTAGGATCGTACTGCACATAGGAGAGCACCTCGGCAACGGTATCCCCCTCCTGCTCGTTGACGAACTCGAATTCCCCCTGCTCTTTGATGCGAATGGTGACGATATTAGTGTCGCCCAGGAGGTTATGCAGATCGCCCAGTGTTTCCTGGTAGGCGCCCACCAGAAAAGCCCCCAGGATGTACTCCTCATAGGGTTTCAACTCGTGCAGGGGGAGATAATGCTTTACTCCGCGCTTGTCGATGAACTGATCGATCTTGCCGTCACAGTCACAGGTAATATCGGCAAGTATCCCCTTGCGGGTAGGCTCTTCATCCAGTCGATGAATCGGCATGATAGGAAAGAGCTGTTCAATGGCCCAGGAGTCGGGCAGACTCTGAAACACGGAAAAGTTGCAGTAATAAAAATCCGAGAGGATTCGATCCAGATCAGAGAGTTCGGCGCCGGGGTTACGCAGATCTTTAGCAAGACGGCTAATCCTGTTGATAGTGGTCCAGAAGAGGCGCTCTGCCAGGGAGCGCTCCCGCAGAGTGATCTTGCCGGTCTGAAAAAGCCGTCTGGTTTCATCACGATAAAAGATAGTGTCGTTAAACACCTCTTGAATGTTGCGAATGGTCAGATCCTTGAGCGCCTGATGCATGTACTCAAGCTGGGGCGGGCAATCCTCGGGCAGGGTATCCGGAAGCGGATCCGGTTCAAAACGGGTGACATCTAAAATATTGAACAGCAATATCGAATAATAGGCCACCAGTGCCCGGCCCGACTCCGTGATGATCACTGGTGCGGGAATATTGGCATCCTCCAGCGAGGTCATGACCGCTTCGACAATATCGGTGCAATATTCCTTGAGGGTATAGTTACGGCTGGAGAGAAAGTTGGACTGTGATCCGTCATAATCGACCGCCAGGCCACCGCCAAGATCGAGATATTCAACAGCAGCCCCTTCTTTGGCAAGCCCGGCATAGACCCGACAGGCCTCGTTGACCGCAGTACGGATTTCACGGATATTGGAGATCTGGGACCCCAGGTGATAATGGACCAGCTTGAGGCAATCCAGCATCCCCGCCTCTTTGAGCATATCCACTGCATGGATAACCTGGCTGGTATTCAGCCCAAAAATCGAGCGCTCACCACCGGATTCTGCCCAATGCCCCCCGGCCTGGGCTGAAAGCTTGATGCGGATGCCAAGGATAGGTCGGGCTTTGAGTTTTTTAGAGCGCTCAATGATCAAAGGCAGCTCATCGGGCATTTCCACCACAAGGATACAGGTGTAGCCAATTTTGGTGGCATAGAGCCCCAGATCGATGAACTCCTCGTCCTTATAGCCGTTGCAGATCAGAACGGCCTTCTTATCCCGCATCATGCCCATGGCGGCAATCAGCTCTGCCTTGGAGCCAGCCTCCAGGCCATGGTGATACCGGGATCCAAACTGGGCGATTTTCTCAACCACCTGCTGCTGCTGATTCACCTTAATGGGATAGGCCCCCATAAACGAACCCTTGTATCCCAGTTCGCTCATGGCATCGCAAAAGGTCTCGTTGAGCAGGGTGATCTGGGAATCAAGGATATTTTCAATACGCAGCAGTACCGGCATGTCAAACCCCCGATCCCGCATACCTCGCGAGACCTCGGCAATGGAGACCGCCCGCTCGGTCTCACCGGAGGCAGGTGCCACCATCAGATCACCGTTTTCAGCCACAAAAAAATAACCGCCGGACCACTCCGTGACACCGTAGAGATCAGATGATTTATTGATATTCCAACGTTCCATGGCGTAACTCACCTACGTACCCCTCCAACAGGCTCCAGTTCTGTAACAAATCGCAACGACAAATTTTATTTTCCTCTGAATTCGTAAGCATTCCACCCACCCTCACCAATTCAGGTAAACACCACAAACAGACCAAACGGAAAAATTCCTTTCAGCTTTCTCCAAGCAGTTTTGCTTCCTGGCTTGCTTCCACTGGCCGACGAAGCTGCAACTTCCGCCCGGTGGTCACCGCCTGTTGATAGGCGGCTCCATGCATCTGTCTTGGCCTTGCCTTTCTTCGGCACAAGCGAGGGAAACGCCAGCCAACAAAATCCTCCAGTCGTTGTTCTGCCTGTTCAACCGGAAGGAGCCCCGATGAGGGTTCAGCAGTGGCTGCAAAAACTTCCTGCCTGCGCTGCTCCTCCAACTGTTGACGAAACCCAGCCAGAATGCCAAGGAAATAACTGTTGCGGGCGCGCAGGCCACCACCGGCGAATCGGTGCCGGTTCTGCTGCCACAACATTTCCAACCGATTTTCCAAAAAATGATAACAGTGTTCGGCAATGGCCACATTCTCTTCCGGCCCAAGGAGCTCTATTGTTTTGACGACACAGTCCTGTCCGGGCAGATAGGTGGAGCCGCAGATCACCCGCACTCCAAAATGGTCTCCCAAAAGTGTGCAAATGACCTTGCGATGGGCTGGAAGCTTTTGCTTGCCGGTATTGATGCTGCGGTGAATCAGCTGCTGCTCCTGGGCAAGACTTCCAAGATCAAGCTGGTGCCGCTCCAACAGCTCACAGGCCCTCTGCATGGCCAAGGCCGCCTCATGCTCGTTGTCGGAATCGCCCAGCGCCAGCAGCTTGCGCACCTTTTCTATAATCCTTCGCCCGGGGGCCGTGGCACCACGCAGTGCCTGGTGCTCTGAGAAGTGCGCACTTAAATCCGCCCCGGCACGTTGAAAAGACTCGTCCAGTCCCAACTGGTGGCAGGCCCGTCTGAAAAGCTCACCATGCCCGGCCTCATTAACACCGAAGCATTCGCTGCAAAGTTGGTGGGCCATTTCATGCTTGAGCACTTGAATCGTCAAGGCCCAGGGATGCTCAACAATGAGAAAATGGCTCAGCGTTAAGAGACGCTCCTTCGCAGACCAACTTCCAAGCTGCCGACGGCTCCTGCTGATACGAAAAACAGGTTCCCTGAGTTCGAGTCTATACTGATAACAGATATTCTGATGCTCCCGAATCAACTGGCTGAGCCAGGCCGAATGGAGCCGGTCTTCAATGATAGTGGTCTCAGTCATGGCAATTCGAAGTTTGTTTCTGACGAAGGGCATCAATACGCGCAAGCACAGGCGGATGCGAGTAGTTGAGAAAGACATTTAGCGGATGCGGCGTCAGGTTGCTTAAATTGGAAACGCTGAGTTTTTTCAGCCCACTGATAAGCGACTCATTGCCACATTCACCCTGCAAAGTCTGGGCTGCATAGGCATCGGCCTGGTATTCGTTACGTCTGGAAAACATGTGAAAAAAGATTCCCAGTACCAAAGAAATAGGTGTGTAGAGAAAACCGAAAAAAATCAGAGAAGCGTATACGGAAACATGCTCCATGCCAAAGGCAGCAAATAAGCCCTGATTCCCTAAGAAAAGCGAAAGGATGTAAAACATCAGTCCGGTCTGCAAAACAGAAAGCACCATCATGGTTGGAATATGGCGCAGCTTGTAATGCCCCATCTCATGGGCCAGGACTGCAAGCAGTTCATTTTCCTCAAGCTTGCTCATAAGGGTATCAAAAAAAACAATCCGGCGGAAACGACCAAACCCGGTAAAAAAGGCATTGGCCCGGTTGGAGCGTTTTGATCCATCCATGGTGTAAATGCCCTGAAGGGCAAACCGCTGCCGCCGGGCATAATCGGTAATCTTTGTTTTGAGCGTTCCTTCCGCAAGGGGCTCGAAGGTATTAAACAAAGGCATAATCACCACCGGAGCCAGGAACTGCATCACTACAATAAATACCACTGACGCCAGCCAGCAATACAGCCAGGCAAACTGACCGCAGCTCATAAAAAACCAAAGGATCGCGGCCAACAACGGCCCCCCAAGTAACACTACAAGCAGTATTGCCTTCATTTGATCCACAACAAAAGTTTTCCAGGTCGTGGTGTTAAAACCAAACCGTTCTTCCAAAATAAAGGTCGAATAGATGGAAAACGGAAGTTGTACCAGAGAGCTGATCAAGCCAATCAGTCCGGTAAAAACCAAGCCGGTCAGAATCTCCCCCCAGCCCAGGCTTCTGGCCAGTTGATCGACCCAATTAAATCCACCTAAGAGAATAAACCCGAGGGTAAGTACCAGGCTATAGCTCGACTGCACCAATGAAAAACGGGTGTTTACCCGCGTGTATTCCTGGGAACGCGCATATTCGCTTGCATCGAAGACATCTGTAAACTCTGCGGGCAGCTCAGGGGAGAGACAACGCAAATTCAAAAATGAAACGACCAGGTCCAGCAGGAAGCCAAGTAGAAGAACAGTCAGAATAAAAATAAGATAAGGTGTACCAGTCATAGAAGATCCGAGGTGAAATGCATTGCCCAGAAATTGGGATCGATGCTCATAACGAAGATTCGACGAAGGTGCAAGCCATTTATCCCCATGGCGTAATTTCTTTACTCCGGGGTTCACAAAGAGAGAAAGCGCACAATGGCTGCATCCTGAATTCGTGAGCGTTTGTCGGCACGACAGTTTTATTGTTTGTGACACGCCGATGAATGCTCACGGATTCAGTTTAGAAGTATGACAGTTTTTGTCAGCACACACAACCCCTGCAGCTCTATTCCCTCCGGCTGTAGATTTTTCTGCAGAAAAACAGTACACTTTTTCAAATCGTTACCCACCTTCCTGACAACTTCACCTTGGTGCGACCTCATGGAACAAGCCCCTCAACCACAGCGCATGTCCGCCTTCAAGCTGTTTACCATTATATTCACGGCTATGGTCCTGGCTCTGCTGGTCGCCTTCATACTTATCCGCAGTTGGCTCTTTCCCCAGCCCTTCACGCCGGTAAAACTCAATGCACAGGAACAACAGCAATTGGAAAGCAAGTTAGAGCGTTTTGAACAGGCAAGCGCCCCTTCCTCATCACGAAGGCCAACCCCACCGCAAATATCCAGCGCCGACCTGGCGCCCGAAGTCTATAGCGAGGTTGGCGCCTCCCATGAAATTTTACTGAGCGAACGGGAAATAAATGCCATGATCGGCCAAAATCCCAATCTGGGCCAACGAATGGTGGTGGATTTTTCCCAGGATCTGGTCAGCGTGAAACTGCTTATTCCGGTTGATCCAGATTTTCCGGTAATGGGGGGGAAAGTTCTGAAAGTGCGGGCCGGTGCTGAAATGGCCTATCGTCAGGAGCGTCCAGTTGTTATTCTGCGGGGCATTTCCGTCATGGGGGTTCCCCTGCCCAATGCCTGGTTGGGTGGCCTGAAAAACATAGATTTGATCGAAACCTTTGGCACTGATCCGGGCTTCTGGAAAAATTTTGCTGATGGCGTGGCCGCTATTGATGTTCAAGAGGGGCATTTGCGACTGGTGTTGCGAGAATAAGGGCTTTGTCGCTCCTGACCGCAAAGATCCTTACATTTCTCTCCCCATTCACAACCTTTCTTTATGTTCGTTGCTCTATCCCAAAAATCAAAGCAGAGCGCTTTCGTTCACCAGGCAATGCAAAAATACGATGCCGCAGGGCAAGCGCACGAAATTTTTAGCTAGCAAGCACACTACCAAGAAACCGATTGTCGCAGGCTGCTCTGAATTGTTTTTGTTTGATACTCATTTTGGTTTTCTCTCGTTGTAGCAGATTACGAGC
>NZ_JAFFQA010000055.1 GCF_016919065.1 Desulfobulbus rhabdoformis
CAATCTTGGCATTTTGGGCCCGATGATCGGTAAGTTTGCCAAAATCAGCTTTGATAGCTTGAATTAATGCGTCCACGTGGAGTGTTTTGTTCACGGCTCTTCCGTTCGTCGGTGCAACCAGTTGTAACGCCTTGATCGAGAAAATTTTCAGTGACTGCATAATCGATTCTCCGTGTAATTAGTTGTAATTCCATGAAAAAATCGATTTTTACCTTCAAGGCTTTGTCAAGAAAAAAATACGCTACTCCTGATTAATTTTTCGTTTATTTTTGATGAGTTAATCGCGTCTAAGCTCGTTGCCGAGGCGCTCGGAGAGCAGCCGTTTTGGAACCAAGCGTGTTCTCTAAAAGTTTACGAAACCCAATTCCCTCGTACCCCATAAAAACAGGGCATTACGGGATAACGGGAAGTGCTGAAAGAGGCCCGAAGAGCAATTCAGCTTTATTTGGAATTTTTGATTCCTGATAGAGATGGTCACAATCATTCCAGGCAATCAGAGCAGGACGAGACAAACTCTGTCGTTGGGAAGAAATATAGCAAGCGGACTAACGGCAAAAGTACGCTACCTGTTGAGATTGCAGCCTCTCCACCAGAGAGAACAACTAAAGAGCATGGGAGCTCCTGGGAGGCTAAATTTGCCGGTCTTGAGAATACCATTAGGATGCGGCATTACTCCGACAAAACCCTCAAGTCGTATAGGAAATATATCAGGGCTTTTCAAGCGCATACAAAATCCCTGCATCCTGATCAATTATCAGCAGAACATGTGAAAGATTATCTCACTCACCTTGCCGTCAAGAAAAAGGTTTCGGCCTCAACCCAGAACCTGGCTTTCAATTCCCTTCTCTTTTTTTTCAGACACGTACTCAACCGTGACTTTGGCATCATTGATGGCGTTGTGCGCGCCAAGAAAAGACCATATATTCCGGTGGTGTTATCACGGGCTGAAATCGATCAACTATTCGATTCAATTGATGAATCATATTTGCTCATTGTAAAGCTACTGTATGGTTGCGGATTACGTCTGTTTGAGTGTTTATCGTTACGTGTTAACTGCCTGAACCTTGAAGAAGGTATTCTCACCATCCATGACGGAAAAGGGAAAAAAGATCGCACCGTCCCTTTGCCTGAAAGTCTGCAAGCAGACCTGCGTGGGCAGTTGGAGAGAGTGTCAAATCAGCATAAAAAGGATGTGGCTAAGGGATATGATGGAGTTTTTCTTTTTGATGCCTATGAAAGAAAATCAAAGAATGCCGCCTGCCAATTAATCTGGCAATGGCTGTTTCCCGCGTACAAGCTCACGAAGGTAAAGGAGACTGGAGAGGTGAAACGCTTTCATATCCATGAACGCCATGTGCAGCGGGCAATTCGACGGGCAGTGGAAAAGGCCTGTCTGACTAAAAGGGTCACGACACACACTTTCCGGCACAGTTTTGCGAGTCATCTTCTTCAAGCGAATTACGATATTCGAACTATTCAGGAATTGCTTGGACATAGCGATGTAAGGACAACCATGATCTACACTCACACTGTAAAAAGTAGGACCAAGAAGGAGGCAAAGAGCCCACTTGATTTTTAGGATGTTCACTGCCTGCAGTGTTGTGTAAGTAGATGTATTTGTAAACAGTGTCTACTCTTCTGATCGGCACTTTCCGGATGGTGCCATTTCCCCTCAAAATAAAATATGATGACCATCAATGCTTAGCTGAGCTCGCATCTCACAAGCAGATATAGGCTATACGCTCGCTGTAGGGTGGGCAGAGTGCTGTTTTCTGCCCACCGGTTCATTGGTCGTATGCTTGATCTAACTTGTAAAGGGTAGGGCTTTCGGTGGGCACAAAAAACGTGCCCACCCTACAAAACTCTACGTTTAGAGCTGTTGGGGTTCCTTCGTCACCACCAACCTACCATAGTCCCGGGAAGGAAGGTAGGTTGGTGGTGAGGCACGAACCCCAACATAAAAAGTGGTTCAAATAAATTATGTGACATGCTTCTTAACGTTTGGCTGAGCTTCGGTGGTAATCAGAAAAAAAAACGCCTGACCAATACTGATCAAGCGCCTTTCTTTTTCTGAATTATATCGAGAATAACTTAAACCGGTCGAATCTCCACCTTTCCGGTTAGGAATTCTTTCACCTCACTAATGGGTACTTCCTTCCTGTGGAAGATACCAGCCGCCAGAGCCGCCTCAGCAGGTGTTTTGCTAAATACTTCAAGAAAATGCTCCGCACATCCCGCTCCACTTGAGGCAATCACCGGGATAGTCACCGCAGCTCGTACCGCATTGATCAGCTCGATGTCAAAGCCGGAGTTGGTGCCGTCCTTATCGATGCAGTTCAATAGAATCTCTCCCGCACCCAGCTCTTCGCATACCTTAGCCAGGGTGACCGCATCCACCGGGCGTCCCTCACGACCGCCTTTGATGGTGCATTCGTACCAACAGTAGCCCTCACTGTTGGGGCCGGGGATTTCGGTTTTGATTACCTTGTGGGGAACAGCGTCTGGTGATTCCACATAAACCCGGCGGGGATCAATGGAGATGACCACGGCCTGGTTGCCATAGACCCGGGCGATCTGCTCGATTGAACTTAGGCCTGTTGCCTTGCCGGTTTTCAGCACATCCTCGACGATGAGCACCGCATCCGAGCCGATGGAGATTTTGTCGGCACCGGAGCGGAAGTATTGGGAGGCCACCTCAAGGGCACTGTAAAAGCGGCCGTTGCAATCGGTAAAGTCTCGAATGCCACCACCGATGGTCAGGGGGACAAAGACATTTTTCGATGTTTTTTCCAGGACCTCCAACATGGGCATGTCTTCCAGAGGGAAATCACGAAAGCCGGTGATGTTGAGAAAGGTGACCTCATCGGCCCCCTGTTCATAGTACTCACCGGCCAGCTCAACCGGTTTACCCAGGTTGCGTACGTTGCCTTTTTCGCGCACATCGTATTGATCGCCCTTGGTGACCACCAGGTCGCCGCGGTCGTTGGTCCGCACGTCGAGACAGGCAATGATGCGTTTGGCGATTTCTGTGGTTTGGGGGCAGGCCGAAGGGATCACTGCCTCCTGGGTCTCGGAGAGAAAGTTTTCCAGCAGTTTCAATCCGGCCTTGCCGCTTTTTTCCGGATGGAACTGGGTCGCCACCATGGCCCCGCGCTGAATGGCGCTGACATACTCGTAACCGTAATCGGTGGTAGTGAGCACGTCGTCTCTGGTGTCAGGCGCCACATGATAGGAATGGACAAAGTAGAATTTTTCATTGCCCTCAAGCCCCTGAAACAGAGGGGATGGCTGGTGCACCTTGATCCCGTTCCAGCCGATCTGAGGGACGGCGAGGTCGCAGGTGAAGCGTTGGACCTTGCCCGGCAGGATGCCCAAGCCCGGTTCTTCGGGGGCTTCTTCGCTGGAGGCAAAGAGCGCCTGCAGGGCAACGCAGATACCGAAAAACGGTTTGCCGGAGTGGAGGTACTCAATCAGCGGGTCGCGCAGCCCCTTTTCGCGCAGGGTACGCATGAGGGCACCAAAGTTGCCCACACCAGGAAAAACAAGACGTTCGGCGCGTTCTATATCCGCACCACTATTGACCAGAACCACGGTTTCGCCCAACCGTTCGATGGCGTTAATCACCGATCGAACATTGCCGGCACCGTAATCAAGCAGAGTAATCATGGTTTTTTCTTATTCGAAGGCTTGCAAGGAGAGAAGAGAAACAGTACAAGATCAGACGTGTTCCTCGGCCGTATTTCTGCGGGATTCCCGCACCACTCCTGAAATCAGAATTTTCGGGTGTCTTGAAGGGGACTTTTCATCTACATCAATCCACGCCTGAGTCCAACATTGGCCGGAAAAGCTGATTTGTAGTGAAGTTTCCGGTTCAAGTCAAGATCAATTCCAAAATCGTTGTTATGCAAGCCATTGTTCTCGCCGCCGGGTTTGGAACCCGACTGCGGCCATATACAAATTTACGTCCCAAACCTCTGTTTCCGGTGGCGAATCAAATGTTACTCCACCGCTTACTGGACCAGCTTGCTGCCTGCGAATGTTGGCCTGTGGTGGTGAATGCCCATTATTTACCTGAACAGATAGAAGCCGCGCTTGACGGTTATCCCAATGTGGAATTACAGGTCGAGCCTGAAATTCTGGGGACGGGTGGAGCGTTGCGCAAGGCGCTAGACTCGATGAACAATGAGCCCATTCTGGTGATGAATGGTGACCTCTACCATGAGATCAATCCCGAGTGGGTCTATCACCGGCACCTGCTCTCAAAGAATGATGTAACCATGGCCCTGCACGACTACCCCCGATTTAATACGGTGCAGGTGGGAGGGGACCGGGTCCTGGGGTTTGCCGAGGCCGCCCAGACGAACTGCCTGGCCTTTACCGGGATTCATGTGGTCGATCCTGAGGTGCTGGAGCGCATAGCCGTGGGCACATTTCATCACATCATAGACCTCTACCAGGAGCTGGCACGGGAAGACCGTATCGGCTATTGCCGTACCGATTCGGCCTTCTGGTATGACATCGGTACCCCGGTGGATTACCTGCAGCTCCATGGCCGTTTACTCGAGCCTGTTGGCGACTGGGAGATTGCTTCCACCGCGCAGGTTGCCCCCGATGCCCATCTCAGTGGTTGGGGCTGTATTGGCGAAAATGCTGCGATTGGAGCTGGCGCGGTGTTGCATAACTGTGTGGTCTGGTCAGGTGCACAGGTACCGAAGGGCGCGATGGCGGAGGGGGCGATAATAACCGGAGATACGGCGGTGGATAGTCAGCTTCAGGATGAAGACATCGCATGACTCCCGTCCAACTCATTGAGCGCGCCCTGGCTTCGCTGGGGCAGAATGCTGACTGGAAAGATCAGGCGCTGCAGCTGGAAGCTCTGGTGCCGGATGGTTCCAGCCGTCGCTTTTTTCGCGTGCAGGCAGGGGCGAAATCCATGTTGGCGGTTTTGCCGCCTGAAAACGATGCGCCCGGCATGGAAGAGGCGCGTGCCTTTCACGCCATAGGTCTGCATCTGGGGCAAAGTGGGGCGCCAACGCCCCAAATCTTTGGTTTTGATCAAGCCTCGGGCCTGGCGCTCTGTGAAGATTTGGGAGAGGAGCGGCTCTATGAGCGGGTGCAGGCCCAGGGGATCAAGGCCTCGCTTTATCTGTATGAGCAGTCGGTGCGACAGTTGGCGCGAATGCAGGTGCGGGCAGCTGATGGTTTTGAGACCAGCTGGTGCTGGGACACGCCGGTTTATGATCGGGAGCTGATGCTGAAGCGTGAATCCGGTTATTTTCTGCAGGCCTGCTGCACGGATCTTCTGGGACTTGACTTTGACCGAACAGTACTGGAGCAAACCTGCGAGCAGCTGGCCAATGATGCAGCCAAAGCTCCGGTCAGCTATTTTCTCCACCGGGATTTCCAGAGCCGCAACATCATGATCTGCAACGAGCAGGTGCGCTTTATTGATTTTCAGGGGGGGCGCCTGGGCCCGCTGGCCTATGATCTGGCCTCGCTCTTGATCGACCCCTATATTCAGCTGTCCCGGGAAGAGCAGGTGCATCTCCTCGATGTCTACCTCAGTGCTCTTGCAGAAGTGAGCACATATAATCCCGAGCAGTTTCGCCATGAATATGTGCTTCTGGCTCTGCAGCGCAACCTGCAGATACTTGGAGCCTTTGCCTTTTTAAGCAAAGTCCGGCGCAAACCGTTTTTCGCTCAATTTCTCGGTCCCGCACTGGACTCCCTGCGGGGGCTGCTTGCCAAACCCGAGGCCGCCGAGTATGCTGCGTTAAAAGATATATGTGAGCAGTGTCGGCAAAAAATGAATGAGTTCAAGGTTGCCGAAGGGTAAGCCAGAACAGGTATATCGCTCCATCCTATGGTAATTCGATCATCGCTGTCGCGGTCATGACCCGGTCCTACACATCCCCAATTTTTGTGCAGATGTAGGCGCGAGGCCTGTCCGCGATGTACAGCATTTAACAATTTACACAACTAGAACCAGAACGATGATTTGACCGTATCTGGGAAAAAAATATTTTTATGAGTAACGAAAACGCAACCCTGGTTGCCCTTATCGGTCGCCCCAATGTGGGGAAATCCACCCTGTTCAACCGTATGGTCAAGCGGCGGGATGCCTTGGTCGATCCGACCCCGGGCGTCACCCGTGACCGTCACTATGCCCGTGTCACCTGGGAGGATCACCCCTTTGTCCTGGTCGATACCGGCGGTATCGATAGCGAGGACGACACCATCAACAGTCATATTCGCAATCAGGCCCTGCAGGCTTTGGACGAGGCGGATGTGATTTTTTTTCTTATGGATGGGAGGGAAGGACTCACCCCCAGCGATCATGAGATTGTCAATATCCTGCGTAAAACAGAGAAAAAGGTCTTTTTCATCGTCAACAAGATCGACAGTCCCGAGATAGAAGACAACCTGCTGGCACCTTTCTGGGAGCTTGGGGTTGAGCAGCTCTGGGCGCTTTCCGGGGATCATGGCTACGGCTATAAAACCCTGATGGAGGCCCTGGTTCCCCATCTGGAGAAGTCGGACCTGGAGATGGACCTGCCGGAAAATACCATGCGTATAGCCTTTCTTGGGCGGCCCAATGTGGGCAAATCCTCCATGGTGAACGCAATCATCGGCCAGGATCGTATGGTTGTCTCCAATGTTGCCGGGACCACCCGTGACTCGGTGGATACGTTGGTGAGCAAGGATCAGTACAACTACCTGCTTATTGACACCGCTGGTATCCGCCGTCGGGGCAAGACCAAGGATAAACTGGAAAAATTCTCCGTGCTCAAGGCACTCAAGGCCATTGGCCGTTGTGATATTGCCCTGGTGGTGCTTGATGCCAGCGAGGGGATCACCGAGCAGGATACCAAGGTTATCAGTTACACCCAGGATCAGGGCCGGGCTTTGATTATTTTAATCAACAAGTGGGATCTGATAGCTGATGACAAGAAGCGGCAGGAGCAGCTCATGGAAGAGGTGGGCAGGGCGCTGAAGTTTATCCCCTTTGCCCCCATACTCAAGGTTTCCGCCCTGACCGGTAAGGGGATCAAGCGGCTTTTTCCCGAGATCGGCAAGGTGCACCGCCAGTTTCATCAGCGTTTTCCGACCGCTGCCCTGAATAGGCTGCTGGCCGAGGCGGTGGAACGGCACGAGCCGCCCTACTACCATGGGCGCAGGCTCAAATTTTACTACACCGCGCAGTTGGGAACCGCGCCTCCATTTTTTGCGGTGGTCTCCAATGATCCCAAGGGAATTCATTTTTCCTACCAGCGCTATCTCACCAACTGCTTTCGTGACGGTCTGGGCCTTGACCGGGTTCCGGTCCAGTTGATGTTTCGGCAGCGGAAGGGACGGAAGAAGAAATCCTGAATTCGGAAGGTTGCCTACCACTCCTCGCTAAAGCGGGAAACCGTATACTGGAGGTCGGTAATCATATCCTGATAATTCTCTGGGCAGGTGCCGCATTTACACTGTTTCTCAAGGATGTAGGCGATCTCCGCCAGGTCGCGCAGACCGATGTTGAGCAGGGCGCCTTTGACTGCATGGCTGGCCTTGCTCAGTTGATCTGTATCGCCCTCGGCTGCAAGCTCCGCCAGCCGGTTCATGTGGGTGTGCAGTGTGGCCAGGAATACCGGAATCATGGATTCGATCTTCTCGTCATTGAGGAGATAGGCGGTTTTGAGATGATCCATGACGGTTTGTCGGTAGGCTTGTGCATTCATGCTCGAACGTCCTTTTGCAAGAAGATTCCTTAAAACAGCCTCTACTACGCCAGAATAGAGTATTTCCCCTCCCAAAGCAAGCCATGGCGCCCAACAATTCCCTTCTCCATCCTCTGGAATATAAAATCAGTCAGCTTATTGCCGCTCAAAATTTGCTGCAGCACGGGCAGCGTCTTTTGGTTGGCGTTTCCGCCGGGCCTGACTCCATGGCTCTTTTGTATATCCTGGCAGCGCTGCGGGCGCGGTATACCCTGGACCTGGTCGCTGCCTATATTGATCATGGGTTGCGGCCCATGGAGACAGCCGCCGAATGGGATTGTGTGCAGACTGCCGCTAACCGTCTGGGCTGTAGGGCTGTAAAAGCGGAGGTGCATGTGCGTGAGCGTGCCAAGCGAAAGGGACAATCGCTTGAGCAGGCGGCCCGGGAATTACGGTACCAGGCCTTTGCCAAGCTGGCAGAAGCGGAAAATACCGAGTTGCTCGCAGTTGCCCATACCGCCGATGATCAGGTCGAAGAGGTGTTGCTTCGTCTCTTTCGCGGGGGCGGATTGCGGGCATTGTCAGGAATGCGTTATCGTTCTGGTACCACGCTTCGGCCACTGCTTGATGTGCGCAAGGATGTTTTGCTCGACTACCTTGACGAGAAAGGTGTGGCATATTGCCAGGACTCCAGCAACAGTGATCGACAGTTTGTACGGAACCGGGTTCGACTGGAGCTGTTACCACTTTTGGAAAGGGAGTATGATCCCGGGATTCGCCAGGCCCTGCTGAAAACCGCTGCCAATCTCCAGCAGGACGAGGATCTTCTGGCCTCATTGCTTGAAGACTGTTGGAAAGACGTTGTGAGCCTATCCAGGGATACCAGGCTGGACCTGCCTTTGGCTGAATTGGGTCGCAAATCCTTCAAGCAACTGCATCCGGCGCTGCAAAGACGTTTGTTGGAAAAGCTCCTCTGGAAGATGGAAAATACCGCCCGCTATGAACAGATCCTTTCACTCTGTACCCTGGCTGTAAAGGGGAAAAAGGGACAGGAGTTGCACCTGGCCAAAGGTTTGCGGGTGCAGGTGCAGCGAGAGTTCTTACTTTTTTTCTATCCTCAGGGGCGGGGAGCCCTTCGGGGCCGCCTCTAGCTAAAAAGCAAAAGCAGGGGCCCACAGTCTGTTTTCTCCCCTTCGCTCGACAATTCCGTCGAGCCCTGCAAGTCAATTGTCGAGCTTGCTTTTGGAGGTTCGGGCTTGCCTTTTAATTAACTATTTGAATTTTTTATATAAAATAGGAATGAATATCTTGGCACGGTTGTTGATATATTAAAGGCAAAGACACGGTTGATCCCCAAAAAAAGGATCAGCAACAATCACCCAACCAAGCGAGGTATATTATGAAATCAATGAAAAAAACACTGGTCATTCTTGGCGCCTTAATGCTCGTTGCCACTGCCGCCTGGGCTGTGGATTACTCCAAGATGTCCAACGAGGAACTCAGCAGCTATCGCGGTCAGCTCTACAACGCCACTCAGGATGAATGGAACGCATTTCACACCGAGTGGTGGAAACGCTTAAGCGAGATGGCCCCCCAGGAGCGACAGAAATACATGGGGCCCGGCATGATGAATCGTGGTATGGGGCGTGGTATGGGCCCTGGAAGAGGTTACGGTATGGGGAATGGCATGGGCCCGGGAAAAGGCTATGGAATGGGCAACGGCATGGGCCGGGGGTATGGTCACCGAGGTTGCTATCGTCCCTGCTGGAATAATGCAAACGGTCCCGCTACCCCGCCTCCTGCACAGAAGTAAGTGACTTGTTGCGAGCTAAAAAAACGCCATCAACCGTTGCGGTTGGTGGCGTTTTTTTTTATACGATGACCAGCAAAGGTTCAGCATGAAAAAGACGAGTTTGTTTTTCAGGGATGTCGATACCTCCAGGAAAGAGGTAAAGACCGAGAAAAGCTGCTCACCCTGTCGCGGGCATGGCCCTCTCCTACAACAGTTCCGGCTCTCTTTGGTGTTTCTAACCTTGAGGGGAGGGGAGGCGCATTTGTAGGAGTCGGGCCATGCCCGCGACCCAGTCTCGCAGTTTGTTCTGCCTTTCTCGATCTCAGTCGCTCCCTGCAAATCTTTGTTGCAGTGACACACTCCTCATCACGGATTCAGGTCAAATTTCTGTTAATCCCCAACTTCTCCATCTTGTAGCGCAGTACCCGTTCACTGATCCCCAGGGATTGGGCGGCGCGAGTCTGGACCCCATCGTTCTTTTCCAGGGCATCCATGAGCATCTGTCGCTCAATCTCTGCAAGCTTTTGATTTAAATCACCATTTTCCGACTCGGGCCCGTGGTAGTCTCGAATTTCCGGCGGCAGATCCCGCAGTCCTATCTGCGGAGAGCGGGACAGGGTAACGGTGCGTTGAAGGATATGTTCAAGTTCTCTGATGTTGCCGGGAAAATGGTACTTGGTAAGTTGATGCAGGGCCTGATCGTCAAAACGGGCATCACTTTGATACTTGGCCAGGAGAAACTCGATCAGCGCGGGAATATCCTCCTTGCGCTGCCGCAGTGGCGGGATATCAATGGTAATGACGTTGAGGCGAAAGTACAAATCCTCGCGAAAGTTTCCTTCGGCAGACATGGCCTTTAAATCGCGGTTGGTCGCGGCAACTATGCGTACATCCACGGGAAGCTGCTGCTCGCCTCCAACCCTGGTGATGGTCTTTTCCTGGAGAGCACGAAGGAGTTTTGCCTGCACCGCCAGGGGCAGTTCGCCAACCTCGTCAAGAAAGAGGGTGCCCTGGTTGGCCTGCTCAAAGACGCCCCGCCTGCGGTTGGCGGCTCCGGTGAATGCGCCTTTTTCATGACCAAAGAGCTCTGATTCAAAAAGACCTTCCGGAACAGCGGCACAGTTAAGCGGAATAAAAGGTTTGTCGTTTCGTGGACTGAGTTGGTGAATCAGGCGGGCGATCAGGTCCTTGCCTGTACCGGTCTCACCATGGATGAGCACTGTCCAGGGGCTGGGTGCCGCCCGCAGGGCCAGGGAGAGAACCTGCTGCATGGCCGTGCTGGTGGCAATCATGCGTACGGGTAAGTTGTTTGCGTCAATGGACTCTTCCACCTGGGCTACGTCCTCATTGATAAAAAGTGCATCTTCAATGGAGCGTATCTTGGTGAGCAGCGTTTCCAGATCAATGGGTTTTTCCATAAAATCATCAGCCCCCAGCTGCATCACTCGAACCGCTGTTTCCACGGCACCAAAGGCGGTGATCATGATCACCCGGGTGAGCGGATTGATTTCTTTGATGCGGGTAAGTACCTCATCGCCCATGAGATCGGGCATCTTATGATCAAGCAACACAAGATCCACGGGCTGCTGCAGAAACCGCTCAATGGCCTCCTGGCCACTTGCTGCCTCTATAACACTACATCCTTGTTTTTTTAAAAAACCGCCGAGTAATTCACGCTGCACGGCTTCATCATCAACAATCAGTATGCGCATGCCTCTGCTCCAGGTATTGTTTCCACATTGTCAAGACACCCTCAAGGACAGGGCAGGGTGAGCTGGACCCTGAGTTCCTCTTTTTGTATCTCCGGCCAGAGTTGCAGGCTGCCTCCATGCGCCTCAGCAATTTTATGACACAGTGCTAGGCCCAGACCGGTGCCACGGGTTTTGGTGGTAAAGTACGGCTCACCAAGGCGGGCAGTTTCTTCAGGACGCAGCGCAAAGCCTCCACTGGTAAGGTTGAGGTGCCAGCGATCGCCATCTTGCCCCCATTTCAGCACAATATGACCACCATTGGGCTGGGCCTCGATGGCGTTGCGCAGCAGGTTTTCGATCAGCTCAGCTAAAAGGTCCGCGTCAACAGGCAGATTCTGGTTCGGTCCTGGCTGTAGTTCAAATGCTATGGATTGGTCATCCATCTGCTGTCGGTACAGCGGCAGGACGCGTTCGATAACCTGGAGAGGATCAATCAGGTCGATTCTGGGCTCCAGGGGACGGGTGAAGCGTTGTAACTCGGTAATGATGGACCCGGCTCTCCGCACCGATTCTTTCATGGCGCCGAGGAGTTGCTGTTGTTCGTCGGTCAGTTCAGCAGACTCGAGAACAAATCGCTGCAGCCCCATATTAATGGCGTTGAGCGGGTTACGTACCTCATGGGCGATGGTGGCGGTGGCGCGGCCCAGGGCAGCGGCCTCATGTTCCTTTGCCAGCAGGTGATCAAAGTGGCGGGTGCGTTCCAGGTCGCGCTGTTGTGCTCGATACAGGATCCAGGAAAAAAAGACCCCCAAGCCCAAGAGCAGGCTTGCGAAAAGGAGGAACTGACGTTGGAGCTGATGGATACGGTGATGATGGGTGGTTGCATCCAGACCAAGCACCAACAGGCCACGTGAGGTGGGCAGGTGTACCTCCGCGATCATGCTGTCTTCGTCTTGAAGCAAACGAACTGGCTGGGGCTGAGAACCTGCCTGCTTTTTTTCCATGCGCAGGTACTTGATACCCGGCAGATGAGTCAGGTTGCTCAGCAGAACGGGTAGCCCCGTTTTTTGTTGGAGGGTGAGAATGGTCGAGGCATCCATGCCTACGACAATACAGCGAATGCCGCTTGATTGTGGAGAGGTATAGAGCACTCTGTGTTCGGTCTTGTCGTAGGTAAGCTCTGTCGCTCCTGCCAAACATTGAGGCGGAGCATTCAACCAGTTGGCAGGACCGCTTACGCTTGTGCCGGAGGACGCGACCAGGCTCAGCCCCAGAAGTCCGGTCTCGCGGGCAAGGGCTTCGAGTTCTTCACTCTGCAGTGGATCGACCCCATTGAGGTAGGCGACAAAACGGGCCTTGTCACCAAGAAAGCTGGCCACCAGGGTGTCAATAGTGGTGTTGGCCAACTCACCATTTTCCAGGTTTTTTTCGATAATCGCCGCCATCATTTGGGCACGGCTGCGGGTGTTGCGGTACAGATCCTTCTGCATAGCATACATTTGCCAGCCAAAGGCAGCGATCACCAGCCCGATAAGAAAGCCAAATCCCAGGAGATTCATAACCCAGGAGGGGAGGGAAGCGCGCTTGTTGCTTATTGCTGCGTCTTCCACTCTCGGTCCTCCTGTTGCCACCTATGACGGGGGCCAGGTTGCATTCCGTGTCGCCATCCACGTCCGTACCCTCTTCCTTGCCCCATTCTGCCGCGTCCTTTTTGATGCAAACGTCGGCACATTCCCAGCCGTGCGCGAACACCGGTGGGGTCTTTTTTTTGGTACAGCCGACGGAGAGCTTCGAATTCAGCAGGCCCACTTGGTTCCTTGGCGGGTTGCTGGGCTGTTGGTGTCGTTTCTGTAGCTGTTGTCGTCTGCTGTTGCTCTGTCGGAGCGGCCGAGAGTGCCCCCGGGACCAAAAGCAGGGTAAGCAGCAGAAGGACAAAGAGCCTGTCAGGGAGTAGAGACAGCTTCATAAATAAACGTGTACACGGCTTGGGGATCAAGACCATTTGCCGCTGCAACTTCTTTGAGCGATTGGTCGGGAGTGCCCACAATATTTTTAGCTTTGAGAGCGGTCAGTACCCGCTCTTGGTTAAGGCTATATTGAACACAGAGAGCCTGCAAACTCTTTCGGCCAATACCGGCAACCGGTTGTTCGGGCATGGTCTCTTCTGCACCACTATCTTTGGTTGCCGATCGCATGGTATCAAAGATGACCTTGGGTGTCTGGTCGTTTGCTTTGGCTATGGCTAAAATGGTCTGATCCGGGCCGGTAAATGTGATGCTGGCCTGCCTGAGCGCCTCCTGCATGGCTTCAAGGTCCATGTCTGTACGTTTGGCAAAGAGACGCAAGGAGGAGAGTTCCGCATGCCCGTAGGGAGGTTCGCCGTATTTGATCGAGGCGGCTTCTTTGAATGAGTACCCAAAATTCAAGATGTTTTGAAATGGGGGCAGCTCCAGGAGTGTTCCCGCGACAAAGATCAGGTTGATTATCAGAGCAATGATCATCCCCGGAGCAAAGAGTTGAACCTTTTTGGCCCGATTTTTTAAGTAGCTCAGAATGGGGCGCCAGTTGTAAAAGAGGTGCAGCAGTCCGGCAAAAAGGAAGAGAAAACCGCTGTTCGTATGGATGTCGCCCCATTGGGTTTTAGTTAATCCAAGCCAGCGCCAGTCCGACCAGTAGGCAACACGCCCCTCGGGAACGACAAAGAGGACAAGGCTGGTCAGGATCAGCAGTAAAAAGGAGATGAGTAGAGTGAGTGAGGTAATTTTACGAACAGCCATGGTATAAGCTCCACAAGAGTATAATCTGAATCCGTGACTGCGGGTGGTCAAAGCAGCGAAAATGGCGCACCGATGAATGCTCACTGATTCAGGTCGAAGATGCAAAATGCGACGAACGAAGAAACATCACAAGCTTAAGGGTGTCTTGAATAATTAGATTTTTCAATCAAGGCCAAGGATTGCGCAAAATTTTACCGCAGGCATATATATAATATTCCGAGGATAAAATTTTAAGCATGACGCCGGGATTGGCAGGAAAAGCAATTATTCAAGATGCCCTTAAATCTTTGTAAGCAGTATACATGCCCGATCGCAGGGGAGCCTGGTTTTTATCCTGACTGTTGCAATTCCCCTGAAAGTACTGCAGATTCTGCGGATTCAAAAATTTTTTTTACCTATGCGAGCGTACACGTTGTTTCGCTTCGACCGCTGTCACGAATTTTAGCTGGGGTACATTCGACAATTCTGTCGAATGAAGGGGCTGTCTTGTCGAACGGGTCGTAGATTGAAGATGATCAGGTCCTTGCAAAGAGGGGCAGAGTTCCCTATAAACAAAATAAGTTGAAAAGTATCAATTAATTCCAGAGCCGATCAACAGAAAAAGGAGGTCGGAATGCAGGAAGTATATCAGGATATCAGCGTAGGGCGTCTGCGGGAATATATGTCCAGGCGTCAGGAAAATGACTATGTGCTGGTGGATGTTCGCCAGCCCGATGAGTATTCCCAGGGACATATTCCCGGGGCAGTACTTATTCCTTTGGCTGAAATTCCCCATCGCCTCAGTGAGCTCCCGGTGGATAAAGATGTTGTGGTCTACTGCCGTTCCGGCCATCGTTCTAAGGCGGCAGCCCTCTTTATCTCTTCGAGACCGTATGTTGCGGCAACCGTCTTTAATATGGAGGGGGGGATTCTTGCCTGGAACGGACATCTGTTGCCGGCCATTCCCAACCTGAAGGTCTATGATCTGGAAGGAACCGAGCAGGAGATCCTCTACCGGGCCATGGACCTGGAAAAGGGTGCCGATCGGTTTTACACCGCCTTGCGAAAGCGGTATGAGGCTGTAGACTGGGCTGAAAGCCTGACCGCCCTGGCTGGAGCTGAAGAGGCCCATGCGCATCTGATCTACCAACAGTGGGTAAAGGGAGAGATCGATCCCCCCGGCTTTGAGACGCTTTACGAATCATTGGCCGGTGATATTGTCGAGGGGGGCTATACCTGTGCGGCCCTGCTGGAAAGTCTGGAGGAGCAACCGCTGGAACCCTGTCGGTCCACTCTGGAAATGGCGCTGACCGTTGAATACTCGGCCTATGATCTCTCTCGCAATATTGCCCATCGTTTTCAGGGCAGTGCGCTGGAGGAGATGTTTAACGCTATTGCCGATGCAGAAAAGGAACACATGCGACTGGCTGCAGAGGCTTTGATGCTTTGCCCATCGCAACCTGATTGACGATTACGGGGCATCTTGAATAATTGCTTTTTCTGCCAATCTCTGCGTCATACTGAAAATTTTATCCTCGGAGGTAAGCGAAGACTCCGATATCAACCATATGCCTGCGGTAAAATTATCAGCAATCCTTGACCTTGATTGAAAAATCTAATTATTCAAGACACCCTACGGTATCAGAGCTACTACGGATGAAAGGGAGAGTGCCTGTGGATAGAAAAGAGCGGAAACAGGGCGTCCTCTTGTTGCATGGGCTTGCTCGGACTGCGCGTTCCATGTCGCCTTTGGCAAAGTTTTTAGGGCATCATGGCTATCAGGTGGTGAATCAGGGGTACCCTTCCACGCGGGCCCCTATTGAGCAACTGGCAGCCCCGGCGGTCGGTGAAGGTTTTGCGCAACTCGCAAGCCTTGGAGCAGAGTCCATGCATGTGGTCACCCATTCCATGGGCGGTATTTTGTTGCGCAGTGCTCTGCACAAGAGTCGACCAGCCGAGCTTGGGCGGGTGGTTATGCTCAGTCCACCTAATCAGGGCAGTGAGCTGGTGGACGCGTTGGCCCGTTTTCGCTGGTTTTGTATGATTTTTGGGCCGGCGGGCTGCCAGCTGAATACAAAGAGAGAGGGGCTGCCCCAGCAATTGGGCCCCGTTGATTTTTCATTGGGCATCATCATTGGGGACCGGCCCGCTATGGGGCTCAAATATTTTTTCCCGGGCCCCAATGACGGCAAGGTTTCGGTGGAGCGGGCACAGGTGGCTGGCATGAGGGATTTTCTCGTGCTGCCCTGCGGGCACTCCATGATTATGCGAAAAAAGAACGTGCAGCAGCAGATACTGCACTTTCTTGAAAAGGAAAGGTTCCAGCGAGAGTAAGCGAGAGTAAAACTCTGCTTACTTGCTTTTGCGTAGCACCCGTTTATTTTCGATCCTGATGGTGAGTTTGATCTTGTCGAAGTATTCCAGCAGCGGGATAGAGAATTTGCGGGTTAGTCCGGTGAGATCTTTAAAACGCTGGGCATCGATTTCCCCCTCGTTACGGATCACCTCAATCACATCTTTTTGGAGTTGAGCGACGGCGGGTGCGTGAAAAAAGAGGACTTCACTCACTTTGATCAGCTCTCCCTTCTTGATCAGCAGGTCAAGAACCTGGCGGATCTGTTTTTCGGGAAAATCCGCCAAGCCTGCCAGAACATCTTTGAGGATCGGGGGGGCAAGACCGGCCTCTGTGTACAGCGCGGAGATCTTTTGTTCCATTTCCTGCTCATTGACCTGGAGCTGCACCTCGTGGCCGCTGAGCTTGACCTCCGCACCATCCTGTTCGATCAACCCTTTTTTGCTCAGGTTTGTGAGCAATGACTGCAACACGCGTACATCCACCACTGGTCGCATTTGAGAGCGAAGCTCTTCTTTGGCAATACCGTTTTTCAGTGGGTTGTTGTGATGAAAGGTTTCAAGAATCGTGAGAATTTGCTGGCTGAGCCCTTCGGCGACAGAGGCCGCCACCATGCGTTGACTCTCCGAATCGACCACCAGAATTTCACCAGCCGATATGGGGCGTTGCAGATGCTTTTTCAGCTTTTTGCTGAAGATACCACTGCGGGCGGACATCTGCTCTGCCGTGATCCCTGAAAAACCGCTTTCTTTGGCCAAAAGCAGCAACTGCTGCTCGGTATCGGCGGCTTCCAGTTCTTCAAAATAGCTGCGGTTGATCTCCCGATCTTTTTCCAGGGTTCGTTTACGTTTTTTGGGAGATGCCTTGAGTAAGGTGCCGCCACCAATGGTCGTGATAGGGGAGTAGCTCCGTACCACATAATGATCACCCGGCCAAATGGCCACCGGTTCCTGGAGGCGTAGCTGCACATGGGTGGTCTCTCCTGGAGCAAGGCTCTCGCTTTCCAATAGGATGATGCGACCGACGATTTCGCGGGTCCCTATATGGACGCGCACCTGCGTGCGGTTTTTCAGCTCCTTGCCAGCTGAATCGAGGTAATGGAAGCTGGCATCAAGCAGGGTGGTGGCGATGAGGCTGCCCGGCGTGGCTGCCATGTCGCCTCGGTTGATCTCTTCTTTTTCAATGCCTTGCAGGTTGATTGCGGTCCGGTGACCTGCCTCGATAATGGTAACTTCTTCACCGTGCACTTGAATGCCGCGAATTTTAGCGGTGAGGCCACCGGGGTAAAACATCAGTTCATCACCGGTCTCGATACGTCCGGAGAGAGAGGTGCCGGTGATGATGGTGCCAAATCCCTTCATGGTGAAGACACGATCAACAGCCATGCGAAAGGGGCCGAATTCATCCTGAAAGTGAATGGCCGAAACTTTTGCATCCAGGATCTGTTTGATTGCATCAAAGCCCTCACCAGTCAGCGAGTTCACCGCCACGATCGGCGCCTCGGCAAGAAAACTTTCTTGGAAAAATTCCCGCACCTCCTCGGTGACCATCTCCAGCCATTCTTCCTCAACCGTGTCCTTTTTGGTGAGGATAATCAGGCCATCGCGGACGCCGAGGAGTTTACAAATTTCGAAATGCTCCTCCGTCTGTGGCATGATACCTTCATCCGCCGCAATGACAAAGGCCACCAAATCCATGCCGGCGGCACCGGCCACCATGTTGCGGATAAATTTTTCATGACCCGGAACATCGACAATGCCCAATCGGTGACCGCAGGGGAGATCCAGATAGGCAAAGCCCAGCTCGATGGTAATACCTCGTTTTTTTTCTTCTTTGAGGCGGTCGGTTTCTATACCGGTGAGGGTACGGATCAGGCTTGTTTTTCCGTGGTCAACATGACCTGCGGTGCCAAGAATAATTTCACGCATGGAAGCAATCTGTTGTATCGATTTTCGCCCTTTGGCCACTTTTACATGTCAAGATAGGGGTTGGTTTGGGCTTCACGAGCAATGGTCGATTGCAATCCGCCGTAGCCATGACCGGGCCAGACAATGGTATCGGGCGGCAGGGTGAGCAGTCGTTCTTTGATGGCATCGATCATTTGGCGCATGGAGCCACCGGGGAAATCGGTGCGGCCAACCGCTCCCACAAAGAGGGTGTCGCCGGTGAAACAGTTGGGGGCGCTGTAGAAGCAAACGCCGCCAGGGGTATGGCCGGGGGTATGAATGACCTGCAGCTCCTCGTTGCCGATTTTGATGGTGTCGCCGTCCTTGATGATCACATCAGCGGGTGGTGAGGGGGGCAAGCCAAGTCCGGAAAAATACTCTTTGATCCGTGGATCGCTGAAGTAGGTGACATCATCGCCATGAAGAACGATCTCCGCTCCGGTGGCTTCCTTGAGGCGACCGTTGCCGCAGTCGTGATCCGGGTGGCCGTGAGTGTTGATGATGTACTTAATCTCCAACCCCTCGCTGGCACAATAGTCCAGAATGCGGTCTTCGTCACCGCCCGGGTCGATGACAGCGGCTTGTTTGGTTTGTTCGCAGGAAACGATATAGCAGCAGACTCCCATCATGCCGACGGTGAGTTGTTTGACAAGCATGGTCATGATCCTATCTCTATCGGTAAAGTTTTGCAGGGAAGGTGGACACGAAAGTCGAGCGGTACGCCAGCAGGGGACGTGGGCCCCCTGCAATCAGAGGAAGACTGCAGAGGGCAGGTGGGTTGACTTACTTCAAATTCAGGTTACTTGGACCCGCAACCAGAGCAGCCGCAGCCGCCGGCAAAGGGGTTCGCGGTTACCGGACCGGGAGGCAACCGTTGCTCTACCGCGCAAACCACGGTGTCAAAGGCTTTGACGGCAACACTGTCTTCGTCGGTAGACAGGTAGGGAGTACCGGAGTCGCCGGCAATAACAACGCGTGGATCCATGGGAACCGCACCCAGGAAGGGAAGTTCGAAATCGCGGGCAGTCTGCTCGCCACCGCCCTTGCTGAAGATATCTACGGTCTCGCCGCAATGGGGGCAGATAAAACCGGACATATTCTCCACCACACCGACGATGGGCATCTCAACCGCTTTACAGAAGTTGATGGATTTGCGCACGTCAGCCAGAGCAACGGCCTGGGGAGTGGTCACAACCACTGCCTGAACACCGGGGATGGTCTGGGCAACGGAGAGCGGCTCGTCACCGGTACCGGGAGGGGCGTCAACAATGAGGTAGTCCAGCTCACCCCAGTCCATATCGGCAACAAACTGACGAATAGCTTGGATCTTGAGCGGGCCGCGCCAGATGATCGCGTCGTCGCGGTTTTTCATCATGTACTCAAGGGAAACCACCTTGAGGTTTTCGCTGTATGCCAGCGGTGGGATCAGATCATCAGGATTTTCCGGAGCGATGAGCGAACCTTTGAGGTCCAGCATGCGGCAGACATCCGGTCCGTGCAGATCAACATCCATCAGGCCGACTTTATGTCCCTTCTTAGCCAGGCACAGTGCTAGGTTGACGGCAACGGTGGACTTGCCCACGCCGCCCTTACCACTCATAACCAGGATTTTGTTTTTGATTCGGCCCAGCGAACGGTTAATGGCGATATCCTGCTGTGCCAGTTGGGCATCACCAGAATTACAGCTACCACCTTGATCGGTTCCGCAAGAACCTCCACATGAACTGCTCATAATTGCCTCCAACTCTAAGGATGTAAAAAAGGATAAAAATCCATGTTTGCTTTGTTTTCGGGCGGGGGGGCCGTATAGATCCTAATCCCTCTCACTCTTGGCACCCGGTACTCGAAAAACACGAGCCCGCGTATTTTCGGCCGTAAAATGGCATGAAAACAAGGCGGGGACGCAAGTTCAGTATGATTTGGGGCTATACTCTAATGTCGGCGTATTGAAAAGCAAATAAAAAATCTTCTGGAGCTCTTGGCCCCAGTATCGGGCCTTTACCTGTGTTTTTGTTGATTTATGATTGCCCTCAAAGGTATAGTGCTTACCTGTATCGCTTCAATAGAACATATAAAATCCTGACCAAAATCGGTCGCAACGGATTTTTTTTGTCGTGGAGGATCCAGGTGAAATCAGACAGAAGGGGTTCTCCTAGACACGACTTGTGTCTTGTGTCGCAACACCGTAAAAAAAGAATAAGCCGGGTGTTCGTCCGGAGGGTGTCTCGAATAATTTGATTATTCAAGACACCCTGGAATTGTATACGTTGGGGAGGAACTGATGGACCCGTTTAGCAAGAAACTGTTGAAGGAGCTGGAGCAGATGCAGCAGCACACTGGGCGTATTCTGCGCACCATGTCGCTCCCGCGGATGATGTCAACCGAAGGTGGGGGCTGGCAGCCGGCAGTGGATATCTACGAGGCAGAAGATTCGATTTATGTCCATGCTGAGCTCGCCGGTGTGGTTGCCGAGAGTTTAAAAGTGACTGTCGACGGGCAATGCGTCAACATCAGTGGGCTTCGTCAGCTTCCGGATCACCAGACGATTGCCTGCATACATCAGCTTGAAATAGAGCTTGGTGCCTTTCAACGGACGCTGACTCTGCCAGCGGCAGTGGAGGTTGACGGCGTGGAGTCGTCCTATGTCAACGGAATGCTCATGGTGACCCTGCCCAAACGTGTTCGAAAAGGTAAGGTGACTATCAGGATAACACCTGGAGAATGATATGGAAAACGAACAACAAGCCACCCAGAAAAAACTTGATCCCTCGCAGCTGGAACTGCCGGAAAGTCTTCCCATCATGCCCCTGCACGGGTTTGTCTTTTATCCTGGCATGGGATTTCCTTTGCAGGTCTCCAGCGAGACGTCCAAACAACTGATCGACGACGTACTTTTGGGCGACCGGATGATGGGCATGGTGCCCAGTAACCGTCCTCAGGTCTCAGATGAAGATATCCTTGGTCCCGACGATCTCTATAAGATTGGTGTGGTTGGCTATCTCCATAAGCTCAATAAGGCTGAGGACGGGAGTTATCAGATTCTGGTCAGCGGTACCAAAAAATTTGCCGTCAGTGAATTCTTCGGCTCGGAACCCTACCTCAAAGCCAAGGTGGCTGAGGTGCCGATGGAGATCGTTGATGACAAAAAAATCGAGGCGCTGCTTTTCAACATTCGCGATCAGTTCCAAAAGTTGGTCGGCGGCACCGAGTTGCCCCAGGAGTTGGTGGCAACGGTGAACACCCTGACCAATCCCTTCTATATTGCCTACCTGGTCACCTCGCAGCTTAATCTGAAGCTGGAGATGGAGCAGGAGCTCCTTGAAATCACCCCACTGCAGGACCTGCTGCACCGCGTGGCCCAAGAGTTGACCAAGCGGCTTGAAACGGTGGAGATGAGTAAAGAGCTCCAGGCCTCAATGAAAAAGGACATGGACGAGCGGCAACGTGAGTTCTTCCTCCGCCAGCAGCTGCAGGCGATCCGCAAGGAGCTGGGCGAGGGGGATGAGGACAAGGTTGAGGTCAAGGAACTCAAGGACAAGATCGCTGAAAAACAACTCACGCCCCAGGCAAAATCGGTGGTTGATAAAGAGTTGGCCCGGCTGGAACGGATTCCGCCTTCCTCGCCGGAGTATTCGGTCTCCCGGAACTATATCGACTGGATCCTAGACCTGCCCTGGATGGATTCCACTACAGATACCCTTGATCTGAACCAGGCCGAGGATGACCTGGATCATGATCACTATGGGCTGAAAAAGATCAAAAAACGGATTCTCGAGTTTTTGGCGGTGCGTAAACTCAAAGAGGATATCCATGGTCCGATTCTCTGTTTTGTCGGCCCCCCTGGCGTGGGCAAGACCTCGCTGGGCCAATCCATCGCCCGGACCATGAACCGTGAGTTTGTTCGTATCGCCCTTGGCGGTGTGCGGGATGAGGCGGAGATCCGTGGTCATCGCCGGACCTATATCGGTGCTCTGCCCGGACGTATAATAGAGAGCCTTAAACGGGCCGGTTCCAATAACCCGGTTTTTTTACTCGATGAGATTGATAAGCTTGGCAGTGATTTTCGTGGCGATCCTTCCTCTGCGTTGCTGGAGGTGCTTGATCCGGAGCAGAATTCCACCTTTACCGACCATTACCTGGATATAGAGTTTGACCTCTCCAAGGTGATGTTCATTGCCACGGCCAACGTGCTGGATACCATTCCGGGACCGCTGCGTGACCGTATGGAGGTGGTGGAGCTTTCCGGGTACACCATGCAGGAAAAGGTGGCCATCGCCAGCCGTCACCTTCTGCCCAAGCAGGTGGAGGCCCATGCCCTGCAAGAAGACGACCTGGAGATGCCCAGTGAGACTATCGAGGCCCTGATCACCTCGTATACCCGAGAAGCCGGTGTGCGCAATCTGGAGCGGGAGCTTGCCGCCATCTGTCGTGGGACGGCCGCCGAGATTGCGCGAGGCCGCAGCGAGAAGATGGTGGTGACTCCGGAGGGGCTGTATGACTTCCTGGGGCCGCAACGATTCTTTTCCGAGATGAAGGCGCGCAGTTGGGGGCCAGGGCTCGCAACCGGACTGGCCTGGACACCTGTTGGTGGACAGATCCTCTTTATTGAAACTTCCAAGATGAAGGGGCGCGGCGGTTTGACCCTGACGGGCAAACTGGGTGATGTCATGAAAGAGTCGGCAACAGCGGCCCTGACCTATATCAAGTCCCATGCGGCGGATCTTGAGGTGGATGAGGATATTTTTTCATCTATTGACCTGCATGTCCATGTCCCTGAGGGAGCGATTCCCAAAGACGGTCCCTCGGCTGGTGTGGCCATGGTTTCCTCGTTGGTTTCGGTGATTCTCGGACGTCCGGTGCGTCAGGATATCGCCATGACCGGAGAGATCACCCTGCGCGGCGATGTACTCCCTGTGGGAGGTATTGGAGAGAAGGTGCTGGCAGCCCTGCGCGCTGGTATACGCGAACTGATTCTGCCACCGCTGAATGAAAAAGATGTCCTGGAGATCCCTGAGGATATTCGTGAAGGGGTTCTCTTTCACTACCCGCATACGATTAAGGAAGTATTGGAGATAGCTATGGAAAAAGCTGAAGCTGAGGCTCAGGGCTGATGCTGGGTTGGTTTAAGAAAACATTCGGAAAAAAACAGGACCAAGAGGAATCCGAATCACTTGATGCCGCCTTGCAGGAAGAGGGGGCGGGGGATGATGCTGTTCAGGCGCTGGCAGGAGATGAGGCCTCCGCCGAAGCTGAAGCGAAGGAAACGCCTGTTGCCGGAGAAGAGCCGTTAGAGCAGCATGAGCCGGGCGATCCTGCTGAGAAAGAGCCCGAAGCTGAAGCCGGAGAGGTCGAGGACGAACCGCTTCTCTCTATTTCTCCCCAAAAGGGTTTTTCCTTTGCAGAAGAGCCTGAACTCGACGATGTCCTTCCAGAGCCAGAGCCAGAGCCAGAGCCAGAGCCAGAGCCAGAGCCAGAGCCAGAGCCAGAGCCAGAGCCAGAGCCAGAGCCAGAGCCAGAGCCAGAGCCAGAGCCAGAAATGGAAATCTCTCCCCAGGCTGTCGAAGAGGGAGAAGACGCGGCAGAGGAGTCTGCCCAAGAAGCTGAGGACAAGGGGACCGAGCAGGAAGAGACTGACACAGAGCCGGAGCTTCCAGCTTCTGCAGAGGAGCCGTTTGTTTCCGTAGAGGTTGCAGAGGCGGAATTCGCATCCGCTGAGGAACCGCTTGCGGAAGATTCGATCTCGGACGTCCCAGGTGAAGAGAGCCCTGCCGCAGAACAAATCGATGCGGTTGATAGTGCGGCAGCAGAGGTGCAAACGGTTACACCGCTGGTTCTTCGTACTGAGGATGAGGAGGGCCAAGAACGGGAGATCGTTCCAGCCAGCCCCCTTGCTGAAAAGACCCAGGAAAAACCGGCGGCCAAATCCTTATTTTCCCGCCTGCGCGATCGGTTGGGTAAGACCCGAGATGCCTTTGTTTACAGGCTGGACAGTCTGTTTCTCGGGAAAAAGGAGATTGATCAGGATCTTTTCGATCAGCTGGAAGAAATTTTGATCACGGCCGATCTTGGTGTCAGTACCTCGCTTGATCTGATAGATCGGGCACGGAAAAAGGTCAAGCGGGACCAACTCAGTGATCCCCAGGCACTCAAGACCATTATTCGCGATGAGATTCTTGCCTATATCGAGGCCTCTGAGCAACCCGCAGAGCTGGTTATGCCGGAAAAGGGGCCTTTTGTCATTATGGTGGTTGGGGTCAACGGCGTTGGCAAAACCACAACCATCGGCAAGGTGGCTGCAAAGTTTACCCGTTCCGGACAATCGGTGCTGCTGGTTGCCGGTGATACCTTCCGTGCGGCTGCTATTAATCAGCTTCGCATCTGGGGCGAGCGGGTTGGGACGGAGGTTATTGCCCAGAATCCTGGTGCCGACCCCTCATCCGTTGTTTTTGATGGCATGGAATACGGTGCTGCGCATAACTACGACGTGGTTATGGTCGATACCGCAGGGCGGTTGCACACCAGTGTCAATCTGATGGAAGAGCTCAAGAAGATCAAGCGAGTCATCGGTAAGAAAATAGACGGTGCTCCCCATGAAATACTCTTGGTTCTGGATGCCACCACTGGACAGAACGGTATTTCCCAGGCAAAAATGTTCCATGAGGCGGTAGGGATCAGTGGTTTGGCCCTGACCAAGCTTGACGGAACCGCCAAGGGTGGTATTGTGGCCAACGTTTGCCGAGAGCTCGGCATCCCGGTTCGCTTTATCGGTATCGGCGAACAGATCGATGACCTGCGTGACTTTGAGGCGCGGGAATTCGTTGATGCGCTTTTTGCCGCACAGGACCGTTAACTTCCTCTATTCATAATGCTGAATTCGTGAGCGTTCATCGGTTGAATTTGAACGAGGTGCATTTTTTCGAATTACTCTTCACCGATTCGATTAAACAGATTGTTCAATAACCGTCCGCTGTTACCGAAGTAGGTATAATCGCAGCCGGATTCAACCGGCTGCGTCTCTCTTTTTACTCTATAATGGAATATCGACAACACAACCAGCCCGGCTGCGGAGGTTGCCTGCTGATTCTGGCACTTTTTGCTCTGCTCACCGGGGGGGCGCAAGGGCTGCTGAACCTCTTCGGCTTTCTCATCTATTCCGGATTTGCCGGCATTCTTATCCTGATTGCCGCCTTCTGGGGCTTCTCCTATTACGTCAGACGAAAGGTCTCCACCTATGAGGCCTCGCAGACAGAGAGTCATAATCGCTTTGTCTATCTTCTGGTCAATATTCTGGTCAAGATTGCCCAGGCGGACGGGCATTTTACCCGGGCCGAGCTCAACGCAATCCTCAACTTTTTCCAGTACAACCTGCGCTACAATCAGGATCAGATGTACTGGGTCAAGCAACTTGTCAAGGAGGCGCGGGATAACACCACCGAATTGCGTCAGCTCTTGGATGAGTTCCGCACGAGCTTTGCCTACGAGCCGCGTCTCATTCTTCTTGAGCTGATTTATCAGATTATCTACACCAAGCAGCCACCGCCGGAAAATGAGCTGCGCATGGCCCGGGAGATTGCCCAGCTGCTGCAGATTTCTGCTTACGATCAACGCACCATAGAGTCGAAGTACCGTTATGGGCAGCACCAGCAAACGCAAAATACGGCCAACCAGGAAGAACAGTATTATGCCGTGCTTGGGCTGGAGCCTGGTGCTGATTTTGCCGAGATTAAAAAGGCCTACCGAAAGCTATCCATGCAGTATCATCCGGATAAGGTCGGCCATTTAGGTGAAGAGTTTAAAAAGGTCGCGGAAGAGAAGATGAAGGAAATCAACGTGGCTTATGGCTATTTTGAAAAGAAAATGAATTCGTGATCGTCTTCCTTAGAGAGGATAGGGGGGCAGCAACCACCTGCTGCCAAAGAGTTCGGAGCATATTTTTTGTTGGTGAGTCTGCCGAGCTTCTGCAAACATACAGAGCTCATGGACTGTAGGAAGCGGGCCATGCCTGCGACAAAAAAGTACGCCAACTGAATTTCAGTGGTAATCACAGAATAAATTTATATGGTTCTAAACTATTTTCAGTTGTTTTCCCGGAGCATGGGCAAGGCATGCGTTCAGTAAACGCATTGGAAGCTCATGTTCCCAAAAACGACGATTAAATCGATAACAGAATTCGCTAACGTACTCTTGAAGATATTGACCGCTGACTCCATGAA
>NZ_JAFFQA010000056.1 GCF_016919065.1 Desulfobulbus rhabdoformis
TTTGGCATAAAGACCCTCGAAAAATAAGTGCAATACCTGTGGGCACACGCCAAAATCGGCACCGCTCGCGAGCGCCCACCAGGCAAGGCTTTGCGGCTAGGCGTGTTCCACAACCCGTAAACCCAGGTTCAGTTACGTTCGGAGCAGGACGAAAAGCGCTCACATTTGGTAATTCAAAGATCAACCTGCATTCAGAAGATGCTCCAATCGCGCCTCATGCTAAGCATCCGGCTCCAGGATCGGCGGACCTGTGCTTCATTACCTCTGAATCAATCAAGACTGTCATTGATCACCTTCATGATTGTAATGTGCTCATCGAGGCTGGTCCGGTTTCGCGAACTGGTGCACTTGGTCCAATGATATCTGTCTATTTTCGCGATCCCGATGGCAACCTCATTGAAATCTCATTTTACCAACAAGCATGATCGCTGATTTCTTGGGGCGCGAGTTGGAATGGGCGCAACCTCGCCATTTGTAAGCGATCAGGGGACCCCCTGAAAGAACTCGTATTATCGAAACTGTAAGCGGTTACGGGGTGCCGGAGATGCTAGGCGTCGGCCTGTGCAGCGTACGCCTGTACGTAAGCAGGCCGATAACACTGCAGATTCGGTGCCCCGTGATCGCTTACCGCCATTTCACTCCAAGTGGTTCCCGATCCACTTTCAAACTCAACTAACCCTTTGCAATTCCAACGCTCCCTCTTACCCCCATCTAATCCCGATTCTTCCCATTATAATCCTCTCCATAGGTTCTCATATGGTATCACGTGAACAGAACCACCTCCCTGGATAGCTTGCAGACAGGTGCGAAAAAATTTGCGATGGTCTGGAAACCAGTCGTGCAAAGATGATACACTCCGTTACATGCCAAAGAAGACCCGAATCCGTGACGGTTGGAAGATGCTGAATCATGTATCCTGTGACTAAGACAAATATTTTTAATCAGGTACCCTTGTTGTTCAGCTTCACCCACAGCGCCGATGATTGCTCACGGATTCCGGGAAGACTCTGCATTGAATGAAGCCTTCTACATGAATTGTTGCCTGATGGGGATGTCGGAATGAGAAGAGAGGTAGTGTTACGGTGCTTAATTGTTCAGGCCTTTTTTGTTGCGCTGGTTGTCGGCCAGGTTTTTGCCAGATCGGATTGCGAGTGCTACAGAATGGGGCAAAGCTTTGGTGCTACGAAAGAAAAGCACCAACAGTATACCAAGTACGATGTGCCCTCTGGGTGCGGCGGTTACATTGGTTACGGCCAGGCTGATCCATGGGCAGGTGGTTTCTACGATGGCAGAAACGGAAGAAATCAATACAATGACAAGCATCGCTGGTGTGGCAAATCATCTTCAAGAGGCTCAGGATCAGGAGGTGGATTTCTGGACAGCAAGGAGGATCGTGATTTTCTCGATGGCATGATTAAGCAGCATGGCAATTCCCACCATAACTCCTATCCTCTACCTCGACCGCGGCATCGAGATTATCGCTGGGTCGTTGCCGAGCATTATGCGCAGCCAGGTGCCTACAGGCTTCCAAATGGGCGTTGTCCACGTGGTTCCCGGTCGGAAAAAGGCTTCTGTGTTCGCGGTTGCGATAGTGGATTCCACAGCTACACCACCAACCATTCAGCCTTTTGTGTCAGGTGCCCGCGTGGCACGGAAAAAATCTCGCTTGACCATCGAGGCGTACCGATCTGTGGTATGCGGTAACGTACCGACGAATGTTCACGGATCAGGTGCAAGAGAAGGCAGGTCGCATCCCCTGCCTTCTCTTGCAAGAATCATTTAATTCGTCCGCAAGCAACCTACTGTGCCATCGCTTCCATGGCTCTTTGATCATTTTTCTCAACTTTTGTGAGAATATCAATCGTCTTTGCTTCAGGCAGCCATTTGATATGACCGTTTGAGACGTCGTAAACAGCACCGACAACCTTGGCTTTCCCTGCTTTGACAAGGTCGCGGGAAACAGGGCTTTTCATAAACAGATCCTCAATTCCCTGCCAAACATTCTCTTCAATCGCATACGGAATAACCTCAGCACCATGGCTGTTGGGGTTGTCTGCAATTGCTTTTTTTACAGCCGGAATAATGTTGTCAACCAGCGGTGGAATGTTGCGTTCCAGAGGATGCCCATGTCCTTGCACTGCATTGGTCACTGCTGTTACTGCACCGCACTGCGTATGGCCAAGGACAACAAAAACTGGAGTGCGCACATGGGCCAGGCCATATTCAACAGAACCGACCTCGTCGACATCCAACACATTCCCGGCAACACGAATAACGAATAAATCCATCACACCGGCATCAAACAGGATTTCAACCGGAACCCTGGAGTCCGAGCAGGTTATAACGGTTGCATAGGCGTGGTCCCCCTGGTCTTCTTGGCCTGCAAGTGCCAGACGGGCGGCATCAGTATGAGGATGTATAGAGTGGCCGTTGACAAAACGTTCATTCCCAGCCTTCAGCATGGCTATCGCTTCATCAGGACTTGGCTTCACTGCTTTACTTTCGCTGGCAAAGGCTCCACCGGTGGTGAGGACGAAAAGACAACTGATAGCCACGACAGATTTGACAATGGATTCTCTCAATGTTCTACCTCCTTTAAAGATGACCTGATTCAGGACGAGTTGCTCGGCAATGTATTGTATACAAGCCGAAAGGATTCTTTTTTCTTCTCAGAATTAAACCTGCACAACGGCAAAGGATGCTGCGTCGCCCAGGATTTTATGATTCAGGCAAATATGACCAATCCGTTGCCAATCTTTTCCCAAAAGCTTCGCGCCGTAACTGTCAACGGCCACCGGGTCGGTGGAGGAGGCGAGTAACCCCACGGGGGGATCGCAGTGTCTGCCCCAGAGGTGGGACTCTGGCATGCCGATAGAGCAGTCCATAAGGGTTAAATCGGGTGTGCGATAGCGGTTGAGTTCGGCCACGGCCAGATCAATATCGGTGTGCATCGCCGATTTACCCCAGCCGCTTCCCCGTTGGTAATGGGATGGAGGCAACACACCCATCATGTTTTTCATACTCAGGGTCACTCCGGCCAGAGTGTGGGCCTTGAGTACAGGCACGGAGAGCAGAAACACCTCATCTAAAAGGGCTGGGGAATAGAGTTCGGGGAGACGGGTACAGTCAGTTCGCTCCCTGCGTATCAGTGTTTCGTTGTTTAAGTCAATCAATGGGACCGAGTGCCTGGCGGCCATCCTGGTGTAGCCCAGGGTATCAAAGCAGTGAGAGGTATCGTAGGTAGTCGATCCGGTTCCTTCACCAATAGAGATCTTGCATTCGGGGACCAGGTTCTGCAGGTTCACGACTATCGCCTCAACCAGCGTAACCGGAGTTGTAACCGGAGGTGGATCGGTATTGACCAGGTTGGGCTTGATCAGGATATGGTTGAAACCGTGAACCAGACAATGGATTGTAACGGCCCTGAGTAATCGTTCAACACCGGCCAGGATATCGTCTGAAGAGGTCGTATAAACTTTGGATTGCATAAACCTGAAATTTGTATCCGAATCCGTGAGCAGTCATCCAGCGTCACAAATCCAGGTTGTATTGATCATTACATAGATGAGAGAATTTTACCTTTTGTGCTGCTGAATACGAAGCGTAATGTGGCCGTGGTGTTCGTTTTTTTGTCGGAGAATTAGGCAAGGGATAGGGAGGATCAGGTATTCTCATGATGTTGAGAGTGGGGTAGTTTTAACCCTGAAGCGGAGAGTTTGGTCAGAAAAGCACGAGGGGGCTCCATGAAAAAAACGGTTTTGGTGACCGGTGCAAATCGAGGCATAGGTCTGGCTACAGCAGAACTGCTCGGGCAACATGGGTATCGGGTCGTGCTCGGGGTACGTGCTCTGCAAGCGGGAGAAGATATCGCAAACAGGATGTGCCAAAAAGGTTTTGATGTTCTAGCACTACCCATTGACCTGGAAAACAAGGCCTTACTGGACCAGAGTCTGGAAGAATTGTCCAGGAGGAACTTGCCGATTGATGGCCTGATCAACAACGCCGGTGTGCTTGATGAGATTCCATTGCTGCAACTCTCTCAGGTGCAGATCGATGCCTGCATTGCCGCACACCTGACTGGACCTCTACATCTTATTCAAGCCTTGGCACCATCCATGATTGCGCGTGGCTATGGGCGGATTGTCAATGTCTCTTCAAATTGGGGCTCCTTTGCTGAAGGCATGGGAGGTCCTGGTCTGTATGGAGTGACCAAGGCCGCACTGAATGCTCTGACCGTCCGCCTGGCCAAAGAACTCCCTGCAACTGTTAAAGTGAATGCCATGTGCCCTGGCTGGGTACGAACGCGGATGAGTAATTTCCAGGGAACCCTTTCCCCGGAGCAGGCGGCAGAAAACGCGTTCTGGTTGGCGACACTTCCCGAAGACGGCCCCACCGGTGGTTTTTTTCAAAATCGTCGTCCCCTTCAATGGTGAAATTACCCAAGAAAGACAAAAAATATTACTGGAAGTATGTATGCAATTTACTGAAATTACCCTGACTGTTGGACAAACCCATATTCCCGCAACCCTAAATGGGGGCCGGGCGGCCAAAGATCTTATCAGCATGTTACCCTACACGGTGCAACTGCATAAATATGTCCACGATTACTGCGGAGTGATGGGGAAGGCCCTGGAGTATGCACCTGAAGATCTGGGCAATGGCTGGAAAAACGGCGACATCTCCTTTGCTGCAGACGGAAATTATTTTGCCATTCTCTATAAAGACGAAGAAATTTCCGCCCAATACGGCAATCTGGTCAACCTGGGAAAAATTTCGGTTGATCCATCAATTATGGATACGCTTGATGATGCGATTTCAGTGCGTATTGAGCTGAAGGATTAAGCAAATACTTCCTCTCTTGAAAATGGAAAAATTATGAACAAAAATATACTTATTCTCTCGGCAAGCCCTCGAAAGGGCGGCAACTCCGATCAGCTCTGTGATGCTTTTTTGCGGGGTGCGACAGAAGCTGGTCATGCTGTGGAAAAGATTCGATTGGCGGAACAATCCATCAATTATTGTACCGGTTGTTGCAGTTGTATAGGCAATCCCGGCGCCTGCGTCCAAGCCGACGACATGAATGATATCCTGGGCAAGATGCGGTCTGCAGACATCCTGGTCTTTGCCACGCCGGTCTACTTCCGTGCCATGAATGGGCAAATGAAAACCTTTATTGATCGCACCTGTCCGATCTACACCATGCTGGGCAATAAAGAGGTGTATTTCATTATTGCTGCGGCCGGAGGCTCTTTGCCGGTGGAAAGTACAGTCGCAAGTTTTCGTACCTTTACCGGCTGCCTGAGCAACATCAAGGAAAGAGGGGTGATTTCCGTGACCGGTCTCTGGGAACCTGGCGTAAAGGGAACCCGTGTCATGGACGAGGCATTTACAGCAGGCAAAAACGCCTGAGATCATCCAACTCTTAACCTTCAGCGAAAATTTTTACCTGGCGCCGCCTGAATTGATGAGAAAGTCAAATATAAAAAGTTTCTTGAGTAATAAGCTGATTTTTGTTTCGCTACTAATTGTTGTTGCATGCAAATTTTGCCGCACCTCCTTCATGGAGATGGCAGTGGATTGATCAATCAAACTGAATCCGTGACGGCGGATGCTCACGGATTCAGGAATCAACATAAGGAGGCTCCATGTTTTCCCTGACTGTAAACGGTGAGAAGCGAGAGATTGAAGCCGCTGCGGATACCCCGTTGTTGTGGGTTTTGCGGGATACACTTGGCATTACCAGTGTCAAGTATACCTGCGGTGTTGGCGAGTGCGGCATGTGCACGGTGCTCATGAATGGAACCGCTCAACGTTCCTGCGTGATAACGTTGGAAGAATCTGCAGGAAGTTCGATCACAACCATTGAAGGGTTGCCCGATGAGCATCCCATCAAGCAGGCCTGGATCGAACATCAGGTCCCCCAATGCGGCTATTGCCAGCCGGGTATTATGCTTCAAGCCGTTGATTTTCTAACCAGAGTCCCGAACCCCACAGAAACTCAGATCAATCAGGCCATGGATGATGTCATCTGCCGTTGTGGATCGCATGCGCGTATGAAGGTGGCGCTCAAAGACGCGGTAAATACGCTCAACCAGAAGCAGGGAGGCTGAACCATGAAAACCGACATGACGCGCCGCTCCTTTCTCAAGAAAACCAGCCTTGTCATTGCCGCCACTGCCGTAGGTGAATCAACGGAATTTGCCAATCTCTCCCATGCCAGGCAGGAAAACTCGCCACATTTCAAGCCACATGCCTTTGTCGAGATAGCCCCCGATGCAACCATCACGATCTGGGTCGGGCAAACCAATTTGGGGCAGGGGACGCATACCGGCCTGGCAATGGTTATCACCGATGAGCTTGACGGTGCCTGGGACAAGGTCGAGGTAAAAATGGCCCTGGCTGCAGAGCCGTTTAAGGATCCTCTCTGGCATGCGCAGGTCACCGGTGGCTCCAGTAGTTTTCGCAATCGTTGGGATCTCATTCGCAGTGCCGGTGCAGCCGCACGCCAGATGCTGTGCGAGGCTGCGGCCAGTACCTGGAAGATCTCACCTGCGCTGTGCACCACCAAAGAGAGCCGGGTTTTGAACCCCAATGGCGAAAGCCTTGGCTATGGCGAGCTTGTTTCCTTGGCGGCAAAACTTCCGGTGCCTGAGAAGCCTTCCCTGAAAAAAGGCGAGCAGTACACGATTATCGGTACCTCCAGGCCTCGTTTTGATATACCCGATAAAGTCCAGGGGAAAGCCGTCTACGGTATGGATTTTTCCCTGCCGAATATGTGTGTCGCCATGATTGCCCGGGCACCTCGTTACGGGGCCACTTTGGAATCCTATGATGCCGATGCCGCCGGGAAGATCAATGGGGTTATCAAGGTGATGCCCCTTGGTAACCGTATCGCCGTTTGCGCGGAAAATACCTATGCCGCCTTGCAAGGACGAGAGGCTCTTAGGACACAGTGGTCGGTGGGATCGCATCCTGAATTGAACACTGCCTGGATTGAAGCGCAGCTTACAAAAAATCTTGATGTCCCCGGAGTGGAGGCCAAAAACAGCGGAGATGCAGCTCGTGCGATCTCCGAAGCTGATCAGGGCCTGAGCCAAACCTACCAGCTGCCCTATCTCTCCCATGCTCAGGTGGAACCCCTCAACTGTACCGCCCATGTGGAGCGGGGGCGTTGCCGTATCTGGATACCCACCCAGGGGCAGACGCATACGCAAAAGACAGCCGTACATCTGACCGGACTCCCGGAAGAGAAGGTTGAGGTCATGACCCTGCCCGCTGGTGGAGGGTTTGGCCTGCGAGGCGAACAGGACGAGGTAATCGATGCGGTGTTGCTCTCCAAGGCTCTGCATCGCCCGGTCAAGGTGGTTTGCAGTCGTGAAGATGAATTTATCCATGGTTGTTTCAGGCCAGCCAATCACTCGCGCGTAGAGGCAGGCTTGAATAAGCAGGGGCAAATTATCGGCTGGAAACATAAGGTGAGCGCACCCTCGGTGATGTCTCGCCTCATGCCCCATGCGGTGAAAAACGGGCTTGATCCGGATGCGGTCAACGGGCTGGTGGATATGGTCTATACCCTGGACAACCACGCAGTTGAGTATGTTATGGCCAAGCTGCCTGTTCCTGTAGGGTGGTGGCGCTCTGTGGGCTACTCGACCAATACCTTTGTGGTGGAGTCGTTCATGGATGAGTTGGCTCAGGCGGCTGGCAAAGATCCGGTAGCCTTTCGCCTTGAACATATGGAAAAAGCTGGACGGGCGGCCGGAGTCCTGACCCTGCTCGCCAATAAAACGGGGTGGGGGCAACCTGTACCCCAGGGAAGAGCCAGAGGCGTTGCCGTTGCCCACTGTTTTGAATCCTTTGCCGCCCATATGGCCGAGGTCTCGGTGGATAAGCAGGGCAAGGTCACCGTGCACAAAGTGGTCTGCGCCCTTGATTGCGGCACCGCCATCTTTCCCGACGCGATCAGGATACAGGCCGAGGCCGGTGTGATCATGGCCCTGAGTACGGCATTTCATGAAAAAATGCATTTCGATCAAGGCGGAGTTGCCACCAGCAACTACTCGGACTACCCGTTGTTGAGTATGTCGGAGGTGCCGGAGATCGAGGTGCATATCGCCCACAACTATCTCAAGGCCGGTGGAGTAGGGGAGCCTGTCTTTCCTTCTGTGGCTCCAGCGGTGGCAAACGCCATTTTTAGTGCAACAGGGGTGCGTTTGCGGGAGCTGCCTTTTCGCCGTGAGCAGCTGGTGAAGAGCTAATCTCCGTTTCTGACAGGTGTGGCATTCCCAGAGTCTGTCGCTACTAAAAAATAGGTTCTCTCTCATTGTTCGTAACATGCCGATAAAATGTACTTTAATCGGCATGCCACAAATAACGAAGCTGATATACCGATGAATGCTCACGGATTCAGGTCAACCGTACCACCTTAGAGAATCAGGCAAAAATTCTGGAGAATCATGTCAATAACGATGAGGTGCCTTGCTTATATTTTTTAGTCAGTCGAGCAGCAGAGCCCCAACGTCACGTTGCTGGGTATTGTTCGTTCTAAGGAAAGATGGTCTGCCCCCTGGACATGGATTCCAAACAAGAGGAGATGGATATGCAGGACAATGAGAAACAATTCACTCGAAGAGAAGTCTTACAGCATTCAGCAGCAGTGGGAGCCGGCATAGCTTTGCTGCAGCCAGCAGAACTTTTGGCGCAGGTGCAACAGGCAGAAGGAGGCTCCATGAATATCCCAACAAGAGGGTATGCGGCCAGAGATGCCTCGGGATTTCTCTCCCCGTGGGAGTTCGAACGTCGTTCTGTGGGGGATAGCGACATCCTCATTGAGATTAAATATGCAAGTATCTGTCACTCGGATATCCATCAACTCAGAGGGGATTGGGGAAAACAACAGTATCCTCAGGTTCCGGGGCACGAGATTGTGGGTATTGTAGCGGCTGTCGGCAAAAACGTGACCAAGTTCAAGGTCGGCGATCGGGCCGGTGTCGGCTGCATGGTCAACAGCTGTATGACCTGCCACAGCTGCACCCATGGTGAAGAGCAGTTCTGCGACAACCATGAAACCGTCTTCACCTACGGGTACCCGGAACAATCTTCGCCCACTGGTATCTCCCAGGGAGGCTACTCCACCAATATAGTGGTTCGGGATCACTTTGCAGTACATATCCCCGACAACATCAGTTTACAGGAAGCGGCTCCGCTCCTCTGCGCGGGTATCACCACCTACTCGCCGATTATGAAGGCTGAAATTAAAAAGGGCGACAAAGTGGGCGTTGCCGGAATCGGCGGTCTTGGCCATATGGCCGTGAAACTCGCAGTGTCAAAAGGGGCGGAGGTCTATGCTTTTACAACCTCTCCCGGTAAGGCTCAGGACATAATGGGGTTTGGTGCCAAAGAAGTTATTGTCGTCGATGATCTGTCAAAGCTGGCTCCCTACAAAGGACTGCTTGATTACATGATTTCCACTATTCCGGTGCAATTTGATCTGGCTGCCTACGCCTCGGTGGTGAAACCCAATGGTTTTTTTACCCAGGTGGGGATGCCCAAAGGTTTTGAAGTGACATTGAGCAATATCGGACTGGCAATTTCGCGGGTCAACTTTAACGCCTCTCTTATTGGCGGGATACCCGAGACTCAGGAAGTGGTTAGCTACTGTGCCGACAACAAGGTGCTGCCCCAAATTCAGATTATTAAAGCAGAGCAGGTCAATGAGGCTTGGGATAAAGTTGTCAAGAAGGAAGCTCGATATCGGTATGTAATCGATGCTTTGACTATTTAAAGGGTGTCTTGAATAATTAGATTTTTCAATCAAGGCCAGATAAGCGCAGACTTCGAGGATTGCGCAAAATTTTACCGCAGGCATATAGCCGATATTCCGAGGATAAAATTTTAAGCATGACGCCGGGATTGGCAGAAAAAGCAATTATTCAAGATTCCCTAAAGCTATTAACCGCTTGCACCAATACAATGAAACGCAGTTGCACGAACAATATCTGTCCGCCACTACGTAATTCAGGAGTCATTCCCATGAAGTTGTACTCAGTTCTTACAGCGCTTGCGCTTGGATGTCTGCTTACCGCCAATGCTCAGGCTGGTGAGGCCCCGCAAGAAGAGACCAAAGATGCCCAGGTCTTCTATAAAGAGGGGACCCAGAAAACCTTTAAAGGACCAGCCAATCTCTTTACCGGTGATGTCGATGTGCAGATGCTCTTCCCGGGCAATGAGACTGCGCACTATTCAGGGGCTTATGTGACCTTCCAACCAGGGGCGCGGACCAACTGGCATTATCACCCGGCTGGCCAGCACATGGTGGTCACCTCAGGTGTCGGCTTGACTGGGACCCGGGATGGCAAGATCCTCTCGTTCAAAGCAGGCGAAGCTATCTGGTGCCCCCCCGATGTTGATCACTGGCACGGCGCCACTCCGGACGCTCCCATGACCCACTTGGTGATCACCGGCAGCTTAGAGGGGAAAAACGTCATCTGGAAAGAAAAGGTCACTGACGACCAATATCTTGGAAAATAAGGAGCCTCCCATGAAAGCAACTGTTCTGTTCCTGTTTTGTCTGTTCGGTCTTTTGCTTCCAGGCGTATCTTTGAGTTCAGAGGAAAAGAGTATGAAAGAAACAAGTGCATTGAGTGAATCTCAACAGGCCTTGATTCCCATAGCCGCCTTTACCGCAAGCGGTGAGTTGGAGCGGCTGAAACCTGCCCTGATCCAGGGGCTGGAAGCAGGCCTCACAGTTAATGAAATCAAAGAGAGTCTGGTACAGCTTTATGCCTACACCGGCTTTCCCCGCAGCCTGAACGCGATTCATGCCTTTATGGCCTTGCTCGATGAGCGAAAGGCCCAGGGCATTGAAGATGTACTCGGTAAAGAGGCCAGCCCCATTCCTGCGGATCTGGACAAAGACGCCTATGGCGCTCAGGTGCGGGCAAAACTCTCCGGCATGGAAAAAGATTACAGCGGCGCTCCCTACCAGCTCTTTGCCCCGGTTATCGACACCTTTCTCAAAGAGCACCTTTTTGCCGATATTTTCGTTCGTGATGTCCTTACCCACGAGCAGCGGGAACTGGTGACTATTGCCGCCCTGGCCAACCTCTCCGGTGCTGGCGGGCAGCTCCGTTACCATTTTGGTGGCGCTCTTAACAGTGGACTCACAGAACCCCAGGCGCATAATTTTATTGATGTTCTGGCTACTCAGGTAGGGAAAGAGCAAGCCAAAAACGCGGATGCGATTTTGACAGAGGTTTTGAGCGGGCGGAAATAAAACGTCTGTATTTTTTTGCCAATGATGACGTAAGCGATCAGGGGGACCCCTTGAAAGAACTCGTATTATCGAAACTGTAAGCGGTTACGGGGTGCCGGAGATGCTAGGCGTCGGCCTGTGCAGCGTACGCCTGTACGTAAGCAGGCCGATAACACTGCAGATTCGGTGCCCCGTGATCGCTTACATGATGACCTGTCATGAAGAAGCGAGCAGTGAGCGTTGCCATTGCATTGACAATGGTCGCACTGGGATGTGGTCTGGGAGCGATAATGGTGCTGAAACAGCCTCAGTTTGGCGCACTGCCTCAGGGGAGGTATTTGGAGCGGATACAACGCTCTGCCAACTATTACGGGAACGAGTTTCGTAATCCCCTTGAGACACCGCTCTTTGCAGATGGGGTGACCATGTTTTCCGTGCTCTGGGGAAATCTTTTTGCAAAAAAAGAGCGACTGGTACCGGAGCATCCCCTGCCTGCACAAAAGGTATCCCTGCACACCATGGGGGCCGAGCCTGATCTTTTGATCTGGCTGGGACATTCCTCCTGGTATCTTCAGCTCGAAGGAAAACGCATCCTGATCGATCCGGTGTTGAGTCCGTATGGAGCGCCTTTTTCCTTCATGAACAAAGCATTTGCCGGAACCTCGCCCTATAGTGTTGAGGATATGCCTGCCATTGATTATCTGCTTCTCTCCCATGATCATTACGATCACCTGGATTATGCGACGCTGAAGGCGCTGCAGCCCAAAGTCGGCATGGTGATATGCCCCTTGGGGGTGGGGACCTCTCTTCTTGCATGGGGATACGGGCAAGACCAGATAGAGGAAGGGGACTGGGCAGATCAGTTTCAGCTTGGGAATGGGCTTACCCTCCATATCTTACCGGCTCGGCATTACTCGGGTCGGATGATGGTAAAGAACAAAACCCTCTGGGCTGGTTTTGCGCTGGTGACTCCCACGCGACGCCTGTTCTATAGCGGAGACAGTGGCTATGGGCCGCATTTTGCCCAGATTGGCCAGGCATTCAAGGGCTTTGATCTGGTGCTGCTTGATTGTGGTCAGTACGATTCGCGCTGGCCACTTATTCACATGACACCGGAAGAGGCTGTCCGGGCGGCGCAGGATTTGGGTGCGGCAGCTCTGATTCCAGCGCATGTGGGGCGCTTCACCATTGCCAATCATCCTTGGGATGAACCTTTTGAACGCGTTCTCGCCGCAAGCAAAGACAGTGGTCTTGTACTCAAGACACCGCAGATAGGCGAACCCCTGGACCTGGATGTGTCAGGTGAGCCTTTTACCCCGTGGTGGAGACTCCAATGAAAGCAAGATATTTGGTTGTTTTCTTCGTGGTTTTGGTCAGCTGCCCAATGTTTGCCACTGAGCGGCAGGTTACAGAGAATAAAGGAAATGGGAAAGGAAAGAGAATAGATATGTTTATCCAGGCTGTCACAGCAGAGAAGAAAGTCACCCTCTTTAAACTTAACAACAGCACTGCTGCCAAAGAACTCTACGCGCAACTGCCCCTGACGATCAAGGTAGAAGACTACGCCAGTAAAGAAAAGATATTCTACCCACCCAAAAAATTGGGAACGGGCAACACCCCACTGGCTGATGCCAAAGCAGGAACTCTGGCCTATTTTGCCCCTTGGGGAGATGTGGTGATGTTTTACAAGCCGTTTGGATCGTATAAGGGATTGTACGAGCTCGGGGAGGCGGTCTCAGGCGAGGACTTTATCAGCCAAATGTCAGGGAACATACAGCTTGAAAAAATCGATTCTGTGGATTGAGTAACGTCTCTTAAAATTGGTCGAGAATACAAAGGGCGTGGAAAGAGATTTTCACGCCCTTTGTTGGTCTTGAGTAAGGTAGCCCTGGGGAGCTGAAGGGAACTGCACCTCCCTTACTTGGTTACGATAAGTTCGTACTCCCGCGTACCCAATCCGATTTTTTCAGCCTGCTCCAGACAGCTGCGCCACTCTGATTCCGGTCTGGAGTTGGTGAAATGGTCATGGTGATTGATAAAGTCAGGCTTTGCCATATTGTCAGCCAACTGGCTTCCTGGCAACGGTTTTGCCTTGAGACAGGCGTCGACGCAGGCCTGGTCGAGGGCCAACGGGTCGGTGGAGGCAAACATGCCCAGGTTGGGAAGAATGGGCACATCGTTTTCTCCGTGGCAGTCACAGTTGGGCGAGACATCGACAACCAGTGAAATATGGAAGCAGGGACGTCCGTCAACCACTGCTTTGGTGTACTCGGCCATACGCCGGCTCAAGAGTTCAACTGCAGCAAAGTCTGCAAACTCAATCGCGTCGAAATTGCATGCGCCCAGGCATCGTCCGCAACCAACGCAGTTCTCCTTGTTGACCCGCATCTTTTTGGCGGCCTCATCAAAGACAAGCCCATTGTTGGCGCATTCTTTAAAACAGACATAACAACCACGGCATTTGTCTTCATGAATCGTGGGGGTGCCGCCGCTGTGCTGTTCCGCCTTGCCCGCCCGTGAGCCACAGCCCATGCCGATATTTTTGATGGCACCACCAAAGCCTGTCATCTCGTGACCTTTGAAGTGGGTCAAGCTGATGAAAACGTCCGCGTCCATCACGGCGCGACCAATCTTGGCCGACTTGATATACTCGCCCCCGACGACCGGGACCTCGATATCATCGGTTCCCTTGAGGCCATCGCCGATGAGAATGGGGCAGCCAACGGTTAAGGCGGTGAAGCCATTTTCCCAGGCGCACTCCAGGTGCTCCAGAGCGTTTTTTCTGCTTCCCGGATACATGGTATTGCAGTCGGTAAGAAAGGGTTTGCCACCCAGCTCCTTGACCACGTCCGCAACCGCCCTTGCGTAGTTGGGGCGCAGGTAACTGATATTGCCCAGCTCGCCAAAATGCAGCTTGATGGCAACAAATTTTTCTTCCAGGTTCAACTGGGCAAGACCAGCTTTTTTTATCAGTTTTTTAAGTTTCGTTGGAAGGCCGTCACCAAAAGCCTTGGTTCTGAAATCGGTAAAATAAACTTTCGCCTTGTCCATTATCTTGGCTCCAAATACCTAAAGGTTAGGGCAGTTTGGCGTAGTCTTCCTGGGCAACTGGCTCCAGCCACTCGTTGGAACCATTCTCTCCGGGAACCTCCACCGCGATATGGACAAACCAGCTGTCCTTTGCTGCGCCATGCCAGTGTTTGACACCTGCGGGAATGACGACCACATCCCCGGCGTGCAGTTCCTGCGCCTCCTTGCCAAACTCCTGGTAATAGCCACGGCCACCGGTGACCAGAAGAATCTGGCCACCACCCTTGTCCGCATTATGGACATGCCAGTTGTTGATGCAGCCAGGCTCAAAGGTGACGTTGGCGGTGACGACTCCATCCAGGCTCAGCATGTTGAGATAGCTGGTGCCAGAAAAATATTTTCCGTAGGGGTTCACTTCCCCCCTGTCAAAGATCACGCTGTTTTCCAAATTGGTTTCCATCTGTTACTCCTAATGGATATGCTTTTGAGTGCTTGTTGTTCCAGGAGCAGGGAGAATAGACCTGAATCCGTGAGGATTTATCGATATGTTGTTCAGTGACCACCCGCCATCACGGATTCAGGATAGATTCATTGCCCTGGAAAAGTGCAATAATTCTTACTCTGGAGAAATCCGGGTTAGAAGCACTCTTGTAAAATTTCAAGAACCTCGTTGCTGCTCAACTTTTTATAACCACCTTCTAACAGAAAGCTCGATTCAGCGATTTTGGGCAACATCTCTTCAGTGGCCCCGAGTTCTTTGAGAGAGGTGACGATGCCGCACTCTGTGCAGAATGCTTCCAGGGCATCGATACCTGCCTGCGCTAACTCCTCTGTGGTTTTTCCTTCAGCTGCAATATTCCAGACGACCATTGCAAAACGAGCAAATTTTTCAATGCCATGGGGCATGATGTGGCGGTAGTAGGGCAGCGAAATTGCAGCCAGCCCCATACCATGGGCACAATCGGTATAGGCGCCCAACTGATGCTCAATCATGTGGACCTCCCAGTCCTGGCTCTTGGAGAGTCCGGTGACGGTATTCAGTGCCATGGTCGCATTCCACATGATATTTGAGCGGGACTCGTAGTCTTCGGGATTTTTTAAAGCAACGCGCAGGTTGTCAATGGAAGAGCGGAGTAAGGCTTCAATAAGGTAATCGGTGGTGTTGTTATCACTGCCGGAGAAATACTGCTCCATCAGGTGCGACATGGTATCAAAGACACCGCTCACCATCTGATACTGGGAAACAGTATAGGTGTATTCCGGATTGAGGATGGAGAATTTGGGGTAGACCTCAGGCGGAAACACTCGACCACCCTTGATTTTCATTTCTTCATGGGTGATGACCGAGCCACCGTTCATTTCCGAACCAGTCCCGGCCATGGTAAGGATGGAGGCCACTGAGACTATTTTGTTGGCCGGAGGCTGAAAATCGAGCCAGTATTTTTTAAACGGTTCTTCCTCGCAGTAGGCGGATACGGCGATTCCCTTGGCACAGTCAATAACAGAGCCACCGCCCACCGCCAGGATCAGATCGACCTCATGTTTGCGCACCAACGCACAGCCTTCCAGCATTTTACTGTAGGTGGGGTTGGGCATGACCCCGGAAAGCTCGACAACCGTTTTGTCAGCCTCCCTCAAGATGTCAAGAACCTGATCATAGAGCCCATTTTTCTTGATAGCGCTCTTGCCATAGACCAGCAACACCGTTTTGCCATAGTTGGCCAGCTCTGCGCCTAAATGCTGTAATGACTCTTTGCCAAAATGGATTCTGGTCGGATTGTAATAGGAAAAATCAAGCAACATGGGAACGTCTCCTCGTTTTGAATGAGACCTGAATTCGTGCCAGCGGGTGTAGCTGAACAATGCATCCTCTGACTATATAAAATTATTAAAGAAAATGCCATTTATTCAGCTGCATCCGCTGCCCCTTGGAGGGACCTCCAGGAGCACGCCACTGCGTTGTTTGTGACAAGCCGATACAGTGTACTTGAGTCGACATGCCACAAACGATGAAACTGGCGCACCGATGAGTGCTCACGGGGTTCAGGTGAAAGTGTGGGTTATTTGCATCTTCCAATACTATACATTCGTCATCGCTGATTCGTTTGAATGATACTTCGCAAGTCTTGCCTAATTCTCCAGAATTATAGTTTTCGCAGAGGGGGAGGAAAAAAAAATTTTTGTGGAATAAAACAACAGTTGCGGAAAAAGCCGGCACTTGTTGTCTTTTTTCAGACAATTTCGGTTGAGGCGGATAAAGATGCCAGTTCCGGGTCTTGACTAAACAGCAGGGCGAGAAGCTCTTGAATGCCGTAGACCGTATGCTTTGTGTAGGTAGACAGATCGGTTATGTAGTGATTTTCGATGAATTTGTGTTCTGCGATAGCCTGTTGCGCATCCTCTGTCTGCAACTCCCGGTCGGCCCGTTTGCACACCCAGATCCACAGCTTGTTGGTTTCATCCCGGTAGATAAAGCGATTTTCAACGTAGGTCTCTTGGTGGCAGGTCGGGCATTTGACCAGATTGAACCTGCCTTGGAGGAGAAGGGCTTTCACTTCAGGATCATACTCGGTAAAGACATACTCAAAGAGGTTCTCAGTGAAGATTGTACCGCATCCACAGGTGATTTCGTAGGGTATTTGTAAGGCCATTTTTGTCATTCCTTGGCTCCCCACAATGGGGATATGATTACTTTACGGAGGCAAAGAGCAGGGTGAGAGCGCCCGATGATGCGCCGCGGAGGTTCGTCATCGGGCGTATTTCATTTTGGACTCTTTATGCCTGATCCTGAATCAAGAGTTGGTTCCGCTCTTTGTATTGCTCCCCAACAAAACAGCTTTTGGGGATCATGGCGTGGATGCCAAGGGTATAGTCAACAAGCTGGGTAACCTGTAAATCAACGGCCTGGCTGCAGAAAGCGTATGCTTCCAGTTCAGGGAGACCATAGTATTTATGGAGAAAGTTGATGGATTGCTTGGTCGCCATCTGGCAGGACTTGTAGAGATCGGTATGAAAGCCCATCATGATCCAATGGGTTGGGCTGGAGGCCATGGGGAAGTCGATCAGTTTGCCCAGATCCTTGCGTACGGTGATCCGTAGGGTGATGCTTTTGAAGGCTCCCTCGAGCGCGTTCAGGTTAACCTCGCCATTGCCTTGTGCAAAGTGGGAGTCACCGGTTTTCAGGCCCGCTCCCTTGACGTTGACAGGGAGGTAGAGGGCTGTGCCGCTCACCAGTTCCTTGTTGTCCATGTTGCCTCCGTGTTTTCCAGGAGGCACATTGCTCCACATCCCTTTTTCACCTAATTCCACACCAATGGTTCCGGGGAAGGGTTTGACCGGAATTTCGATTCCCGGCAGAAACTCAAAATTCATTTTTTCCCGGTTGACCGAGTACCAGCGAACTTTTCCTTCCGGGTAGTCGTCCGCCAGCAAGCCCAGCTTTAAAAAGTCCGTATTGGGGTTGAGGTTAAACCCGTACTGGCCCGGATCGATGTTGAGGATTTCAACCTGCAGCATGTCGCCTGGTTCTGCATCTTCTACGTAAATGGGGCCGGTGAGATGATGGTGGCCAGCGCCTTTCTTTTTCTTTTCTGCCCCGGTGTTTTCGTCAGGGTAAAAACAGGCCTCCGAGGTATCCTTCATGACCTCCTTGTACCATGTGGTCCAGTCGTTGATGTCGGCTCCGGGAATCATCTTTCCCATCAAATGCGTGCCGGTTTCAATATGCACAACTTCCCCTGAGTTCATGGTCAGAACGGGTTTTGTGGAATTGTCCCAATAACCATGGGTGGAGGTCATCTCATTGCAGCCGAGAATGTGAACCTTGCCCCCCATATCCATGCGTTTTGTTTCTACAGCTTTTGCCTCACTCATAGGATACTGCCCCATCGCCAGTGCTGCGCCAACTGCACCGGTGTATTGGATGAATTTGCGACGATCAAGATTCACTTGATCTTTTGCCTGGTCTTCGCTTGCTGACTTCATGGGATTACTCCTCAATTCTTAAAATATACAATGTAGGGCTTCATATGACCACTGCAGTCGTCCTCTTGCAGACTTCTTGGGACTAGGCAAACGATATGCCACAGGGGGGATTTTTTTTAAGTGGCTAATTGTGGGCTTGAAATAGGTTCTTCCGAAGGAGGGTATCGTTGAAGTCCTTTAAACATATTTGTAAATGTTTTCTGTGTTTTTGCAACAACTATGTGTCTTGAATGAAAAATATGATTTTTTGGGGGGATGGTGTGATGCATCCTTGGGTGCTGGGTATCGGGTATTTGTTGCCTGATTGGAGAGGAGGCTCAAAAAAAATCCTCATAGGGGCTGGTCTTGAGAAGAGGAAATTAAAATTGGAGCTTTAATGGGATGAGATTTTGAAGGATAGCCGGAGAAGATCTTGTCTCCCCTTGATAAGAGGGGTGATGGTGCATGGTTTTGGAGGATTAGGCAACTATTGTGGAGGATTGTTTGAATAGTCTAAAACGTTGTCGCTTATAGTTCAGTCATGACAAAAATTGTTTTTGAACGGCAGGCCGGGATTATTGTTATGTGGCTCTCTAAAAGTTGAGGTGGCGCATGTCTTCCGTTCATTCCAACGATTCTCCAACAAAGGAAACTGCTATGTGGGATAAAATTTTTGCTCAAAGTGATACGGTCGAAGTTGAGCGAGTCGGCTACCAAAACAGGTATGGTGTCAGAGTCTCTGCTGATCTGTATCTACCTAAGGCTCTGGACTCCACAAAAAAATATCCAGCTCTGGTAGTGGGGACTCCCTATGGGGGCGTAAAAGAGCAGGGCGCCGGTTTGTATGCCCAAACCATGGCTGAAAGAGGATTTGTGGCTCTTGCCTTTGATGAATCTTTCAATGGAACCAGCGGGGGAGAGCCTCGGCGCACCTCCTCTCCGGAAATTTTTACGGAAGATTTCAGTGCGGGCGTCGATTTTCTTGGAACCCGCCCCTATGTGGACAGAAACAAAATCGGGGTCATCGGTATTTGTGGCAGCGGAGCTTTTTCGCTCAAGGCGGCACAGGTGGACCAGCGAATCGTAAGCGCTAATCAAACCCCACTCACCACATCGCCCAAGGCTAAATTTTCCGATTTTACCCTCATGGGCAACAGTGCGTCGTAATCTTCCTGGCTTTCCGCAAAGGGGAGTTTCTCAAACAGATAGCGCAGATAGTGGTACGGCTCCAGTTTGTTCGCCTTGGCCGACTCGATCAGGCTGTATATATCGGCGCTGGCTTTTGCTCCTCTAGGAGTTCCTGAAAAGAGCCAGTTTTTTCTCCCGACCACAAATGGCCTAATGGCATTTTCTGCACTGTTATTGTCTGGAGTCATTTCCGGGTGATCAAGATACACCAGGAGTCGTTTCCATTGTTTGAGGGTGTAGTGTACAGCAATTCCCATCAGGCTTCTTGGGGTCACGCGCCCGGCTTTTTCCTGGAGCCAGAGATACAATTCGTCAAGAATAGGTCTCTCCTGTTCGTTGCGCACGCTCACCAGCTCATCCGGAGTCAACTGATCCTCTTTTGCCTTGGCTTCAATCTTATAGATCTCCTTCATATACTGCAATGCGACATGGGCGCTGCCACGCTTGCCCTTGCCTAACCCCTTGGCGGCTTCGTCAAATTTACGGCGAGCATGCGCCAGGCAGGCCGCATGTTTCACCCCTGTCGTCTTATCAAGGAAATCATAACCAGCATAGCCATCAGTCTGGACCACGCCTGCGTACCCCTGGCTCAATTCTTGAGCGACATCTCCCGAGCGGGTCGGCGAATAACGATACAACACCCCCTCTTTCCCAGGCAGGCCTCCACGGCAAACCCACATGTAGGATTTTGTTGTTGGAGCACGGCCAGGTTCATTGAGAACTTGCACTGATGTTTCATCCATGCAGAGCAACGGGCCGGATCGGATTTCTCTATGCAGCAACTCTAGCACTGGTTGACAGACCTCAGACGCATGTATGGCCCAGTTGCACATGGTTGCTCGGTTTACCTCAGCTCCAAGCCGGATAAATTGCTTTTCCTGGCGATAAAAGGGAAGTGCATCACAAAACTTAGCGGTCAAAATGTGCGCCAGAAGCCCTGCTGTAGCGATGCCTTTGGGAATGATTTGCATGGGAGGTGGTGCGATCTTTACCGTTGCGCCTTTTGTTTCCAGACCTTCACAGTGGCGGCAGGCATATTTAGGGCGGATATGGCAGATAACTCGGATAACAGCAGGGATAATGTCGAGTTTCTCGCTCACTTCCTCGCCGATCCTGCTTAAGTGGTGGCCGCAGCCACAGATTTTCTCGCTTTCGTCAATATCATGGACAACTTCAACCCGTGGCAAATCTTCGGATAGAGTTTTTCTTCCACGTTTCTGTCGCTGATGCGCATCTATCGTAACAGTTTCCTTTTCCGGTTCTATATCCGCCGGTTCAGGCATATCAAACAGCGGCAATTGTGGGTTCTGACCGTTGGCAGCATACTTTTCGCTCTTTTTACCGAACAACTTGGCGTACAGCAAGCGCACCCGCTCACGTAACAGATCGTTTTCTTTAAGATAACGACTCTGCTCAATCGCCATATCGGCGATGATTTCTTTAAGCTGGTCCAGGTTATCTGGCAATGAGGTCATATCCACTTTCATGAGCTCATATTACCACAAAGAATCCAAGATTACACCTGCAAAATCAACAAGATAAATCTTTTTCAGGATACCGTTTCAAAGATCAAGGGCCGATGCGCCTGCTGGAGATCAAGGCCATGCAGAAGCCAGCTCAAAGCAGAGCTGCTGACTTCCATGACCTCCTGTTCACTATCCGGCCAGCGGAAATAATCCGCCTCCAGACGTTTCATCCATACGCAGAAACCGTTTACATCCCAGTAGAGAATTTTCACCAGATCGCGTCGCCGGTTGCAAAAGGCAAAGAGATTTCCCGTAAACAGATCGAGCTCAAATTGTTCTTCGACAAGCATCGACAGGCCGTTGATCGATTTACGCATATCGGTTGCACCAACGGCCAGGTACACATTGACGTTCTCCAGTTTGCTCCGGATCATACTTGCTCCAGAGTACGGACAAGTTCCTGAAGCGTCGCAGGGGAGAACTTGTTGTGAATCTCAATAACAAATCGATTGCCAGCGAGGTGCAGCCGAAAAGGTTGTTCATCCTTTCGGGGATCTGGTGTTTGGCGCAGCGAAGCAACTGCCAGTGGATAGAAGCAGGGCTTGTCAGCTGCTCCACTCTTCTGCTTAAGTTTGCGCCGCCAGTAACCAAAGGTGGCCACCGCCAGGTTATTATTGCGGCAATAAACCTGCTGGCTGAGGCGGGATGCTTCCCAACCCGCGATATGCGTTTGCCAGAAATTTAGTTTTGAGTCCCCGTCCCTTGTGTAGCTGTTGTCCATGATTGCCTCCTTTGAAAGTTTTGGCAAACATGACCATGTTTTTAGGTGGCTAAAAAGAAGGGGTTCATTGGGCGCTTACAGCGAATCAAGGCTGTGGCCACGGCCAGTATGTATGATATGAGCCGGGTCACCAGGAACGGCTGGATGGACAGCCTGACCGACGAGGAGCGCACCAAGATGCTGGTTGAGCTTGGCGAACAGCGCTGGAAGGATTTTGAATTGGGTCCCAATGAGATCGCGGCAGGGTTTCCGAGTGAGCCCCAGGAGTCCGTGCCGGAAGAGCTTGACCCCATAACCGCTGAATTTTTCGAGTTTTATGCCATGAAGCGGGGCTTCCATGCCAATGCGCCAGCGGCTTTCACCCTGACCAGCGCCATGGCCTTTATGAATTTTCCGCTGTTAAACTATATTGAAACCATAGCGCCGCGGCCGGTTCTCTTTATCATCGGAGCGGAAGCACATTCCCGCTATTTTTCTGAGGATGCTTACGCCATGGCCGCAGAGCCTAAAGAGCTTTTCATTGTTCCTGGGGCGCGTCATATCGATCTCTATGACCGCACCGATATGATCCCCTTTGATAAGCTGGAAGCCTTTTTTAGCGAGAATCTGAAGTAACGGAGAGGAGTTTCAAGAAAGAGGCACGAAAATCAGTAAAATGTACGTTCTGTCGGGGGCATGGCCCACTCCTACAAGTCCTTCGATAACCGAGGATCTGTAGGAGTGGGCCATGCCCGCGACAAATTTTGGGAAGTTATTCTTTATCCAGCCGACAGAGCAACGCAGAATGCGGCCAGCTGCCGATTTCCGGGCTGCAAAATTCCGGATCATCCGGGCAGAGCATATTGGCGTTTGATTCAAAGACGCCAAAGAGTTCCGGCAGCTTGGGTTCGCGTTCCGGGAACCACCAGGAATGCTGGACATCGATCATGGTGGGGTGCATGGCTTCCGAGAGTTTGACCCGTTGACGTATGGATCCCAGGGGGGTGGAGATGACAGCCCAATCACCTTCCGCAAGCCCAAGCTCTTCTGCAGTCTCCGGGTGAACCGAGACCAGAGGGTCAGGCATTTTCTTTCTGGCTGATTCGATCTGCCGCTGCTCGGAATGATACATGGGCATGTAGCGACTGCCGGTGATCAGGATCAAGGGGTACTCTTGGGCTAGATCCGGGCTGGATACCGGGCTCCAAACCGGTTCTTTATACTGAGGCAGTGGATCGGCGCCGAGATCCTCAAAGATGGAAGATTTGAGTTCCACCTTGCCCGAGGGGGTTCCAAAGCCGTGCTGTTCGTAGCGGCGATATTCCATCTCGCCAAAGATACCGTACTGTTCCGCGAGTTTGCTGAAATTCAGTCCAACCGGTTCCAGACAGTAGTCGTAAACCTCTTCAATGGTTTTCCAGGGCCAATCCCTCTCCTGCCCCAGGCGCATGCCCAGTCCCCGATAAAAATCATAACTGTTGCGTCGCTCATAAAGCGGATCAATTCCCTGCGGGCAGGCCATACAGAATCTGTTGGTCAGCCAAAGCTCCGAGGTTTCCACGGTTGAGGCCGCTGGAAAGACGTAATCGGCCATAGCTGCTGAAGGCGTCATGTAGTATTCAACAACCACATAGAGTTCAAGTTTTTTGAGCGCCTCAAAGACACGTTTGGTGTTGGGCAGAGCCAGAAGGGGGTTATTGGCTAAGGTGATCGCAGCGGTGACCGGGTACGGCTTGCCGGTGATGATGGCCTCCATAACCTCTCTGGCATGGGCCAGGTTGGAGTGCCATGCCTCGGGAGGCGCCATGTAGCCTTCGGGTAATTGTTGATTGGCCGCTGTGTTCTTTTCCCAACCCGGATACCCAAAAAAAGGGTACATATCCGCTCCCAGCTGTTTTCCCTTCTGCTCCTGAGGCATGCGATCGTTGAGCTCCAGATGCACCCAGTCGTGGATTTTTCCAATATCTCCCGCTTGGGTAAAGACTTCGCCCCCAGGGATCTCAAGGTTGCCGGTGATGGCCCGCAGAATGGCCCGGCCTCGAGCACATTGGGTGGAGTTGACTCCCTGCTTGTCCAACCCTAAGCCAAAGGGGATGACCGCTGGCGAACTGGTGGCGTACATGCGTGCGCCCTGGACAATGAGCTCCTCTGGAATGGAGGTAATTTCGGCAACCTTTGCCGGAGTGTACGACTCCACCGCTTCTTCGAGTTCTGCAAACCCCACGGTATAACGGCTGACAAAGTCCTGATCATAGAGTTGTTCTTTGATGATCAACCGAATCCAGCCTAGCATCAGGGCCAGGTCGGTGCCGGGGCGGATCTGGAGCCAGATGTCCGCTTTTTCTGCTTCCCGGGTTTTGCGTGGGTCGACAACAATCAGTTTTGCCCCATTTTTTCTGGCCCCAATGATCTGTGGGGAAAGAATATTCGGGTTGGACTGGGAGGCATTGCAGCCCCAGAGGACAATGCAGTTCGCTGCCGGTACCTCGCTGCCCATGATCATGCCGCCATAGGTGGCATATTCTGTGGCGTAGCTCGGGCACATGCAGATAGTGTTGACGCCGCAGGTGTTGGGTGAGCCAAAGAGGTTGAAAAATCTCCGGCAGTCCCAGTGGTAGGTCCGTTTGGTTCCATGGGTGAAGGCCAGGGTCTCTGCTCCGTGCTTGTCACGCAGTCGGGCCAACTTCTCAGCAACCTCGTCCAGGGCCTGATCCCAGCTGATTTGCTGCCACTGGCCTGCCCCCTTTTCTCCGACCCGCTTGAGTGGATAATTCAATCTCTGTGGGTGGTAGAGATGCTCCAGCATCAAGCGTCCACGTTGACAGAGTGCCCCTCGGGAGATGGGGTGTTTAGGGTCTCCACTGATCTTGACGACCTGATCACCTTCGTAGTGGAGAAGGGTGCCGCATCTCGGATGGCACAGACCGCAATAACTCCTGCGAATGTTCTTCATCTGTTCTGCCTCTGGAAAAGAAGGTTTGTTGTTGCCCTGATTAAAGGGGACGAACGAGTTGGAAATAATTACTGGTTGCATTTGCATTGTATTTCGTCCTGTGCAGCATTGTCTACGCAGAAACGAAATCTTTTCATACTGGGTGTTGTATGATAAAATTAACCGTGAGTCAAATTAAAATAGACTGATGGTCGAAAAACAAAATGAATGTATTTTAGATTCCCCGTAAATTCAGGAAACTATGACCACATCGACAGAAAAAAAACAGATGAAGATTCTCTGTACCCGTAAAGTAGGGGCGCCTGCTGGCCCCAGGCAGGCGGATAATAGACGTGCTGCGTTGATTAAGGCTGCAGAAAAACTGTTCGTAGAAAAAGGGGTCGAAGCCACCACGATGAATGATATCGCGCAGGTCGCTGGCTTTGCCAAGGGGACGCTGTATCACTATTTCAAAAATAAGGCCGAGCTTCTCCAGGTTTTGCGGGAGAAATTTGAAGAGGAGGTGATGGTCTCCATACGTGCGCTGGATGCGGCCTGCCAACCCGACGACTGGCATGGGCGCATCAGGGCCTGGATTGAAGGAGCAAGCAAAACCTATTTTGAGATGAATGCGCTCCATGATGTTGTCATCTATGGCACAAACCTTCCCTTCCGGTATGCGATGGCCGACGCTCAGATCACCAAATACCTTGCCGAGATAGTTCGTGAGGGGAACCAAAGTGGAGCCTGGCAGGTTGACGATGCCCAGTGGAGCGCCGTGATCATGTTTTATAGCTTTCGTGGGGGATGCGATGAGGCGATTATGGGAGCACAGCGTCCGGAAGATATACCGCGTAAACTCTATGAGGTGTTTATGGGGATATTGGGCGTCTGCCTGTGAGTGTGCACCGAATCTTCAACAAGAGGGTGTCTTGAATAATTTCTTCTGGGTAAACCCCCGGCTTTGCCGGGGGACTCACAAAGTTTGACGGATCCTGCAAAATAAAGAAGCCTCCAATTTCGTGGACCGCTCAAAGTCACGAAAAAGGAGGCTTCATGAACGA
>NZ_JAFFQA010000057.1 GCF_016919065.1 Desulfobulbus rhabdoformis
GCAAATGCCGGTTTTTCCCTTCTACTCTCGGATCAATTAAATTTTCGAAATGGGAAATAATGTCTGGCTGCTGTTTTTTCATGCCCCTTCTCCAAGTAAGTGATTTTTGAAGGGTAATATATAGAGGCTATGCGAGTAGAATTGAATAATAAATCGATTTTATTCGTATTTTTTCGCTGGTCGAAAATAATTCGGTTCTAACTGGGCCTAGTTAGGACATTTTGATGCGCTTGCCCTGGGCAATGGAGCAAATTTTCTGAAATAATCGTCTTAAACGAATTATCCTGAAACGGAAGGTTCAATGCATCTGCATGGAGCAGCAGTAGGTTATCAGGAATCTTACCATTTATCTTGATTAATCTTTCTTTTGCCATCCGGAGCATTGCAATTGATTGATCAGACAACACCACAAGTCGATCTTTATATTGACTGTATTCGTTTTTCGTGAAAGCAAGAGAGCCACATCCTATATCCAGCACTGGCCCATCTGAGGCGGAGTGAAGAGCATCATCTACCAACTTCGAAAACATTTGGGTCGAATACCCCCAAACAATTCTATTATAAAAAGGATTACACGCTACCAGGTCATAAAAAAGTCCGAATTTGCTGTCGTACTCGTTCCATGATTCATCCGGTAATACCGAATAAATATCAGGTTCAACACATTTCAAAATAGAGTCTTTCAATAAAATTGACGACAAATCAACAACATTTGGTTCCTTCATCATGACCTCATAAGTCTTAAAGCATTAACAAACAACTAATTTCAGCATTTCACCGTTCTTTGAACGGAATCAACTTTTTTTATAGAGTTTCATCTTAATTGCATTCCAGCTTTCATTTTCAAACCGACGCGCACCTTTGATAAATTGGTATTCAGTGAATCCGAGGCTCTTGTACGTAGCAATTGCTGGCATGTTGAAATCAAACACACCAAGGGTAACTTCGGATAAGCACAAGTTATCAAAGACAAAATCTACAGCAGCCTGCACCATTGCTCTGCCAAATCCGTTACCACGAAATTTTTGAAATATCAAGACTCTACCAATGACGCAGCTTCCATCATTATAATCAATATCCATCAACTGAATATGGCCGACTGTTTCTGATTCATCTGTTTCGATGGCCTTAAAGACCTGATACGACGGAGACGCACCAATGGTCTTTGCCAGGGTATTACTTAATTGGGTGGTATCCAGAGGATAGGTATACTTTGGCCCAGCCCATTGAAAAAGAAATCGAGCGTCTGAAATTTCGGCGATCAACGGACTAAAATCGCCTTCGTTAAATGGATGCAACTCGATCAATTCATACTCCTGACTGGCAATATTACAACTGATGTGCCAACGTGGTTCATTCGTGAATCTATCCTTATTGGTTGCCTAAGTTGAGCTTTCCCGCTTTCCTCATTTTACACAGACAGAATCTACAAAACCTTTGATCAGTGGATGCGGAGCACCTGCTACCGACTTGATTTGCGGCACAAACAAGGTAACCAGAAAAAATTTATTGCTCGGCAATTCAATGATTCGAATTTCACCATCCTGATCTACACCAGCAACAGATATTTCAGGATGATTTAAATATTCCCTGAATGCCGGATTAATTCCGAAGTTGCAATAATAGTCCTCTTTTGTTTCATCAATCCCATAAAGTTTTTGAGCAAGTGTGCCATTCTTGAGGTAGACATCCATCGTCTTTCCTGCGAGCGAACACACCAACTTATTGACAAATAATGTTGAAGAATGAGCATTATATTCCTCGTGCTGAGCATCCTTAATTCCAAGTACATTCCTCGCAAGTTCTAGGACAGCATGTTGAAACCCTGCACATGTTCCAAGATGCGGAATATCGTTTAAACGCGCAAATGTAATGGCATACAACGCGCCGGCAAGGCTTTTAAATGGACTCCCAGGAGCACTCCAAATACCCGCATATTGTTTTAAAAGACCATCTCTTTCTTTTTCCACGAGTTCAGTCTCAATCCATTCATACCCGAAACTGTATTCTTCACTTAAATAATCAAGCGAGGTATTCAGAGAGATATGCGGTTCAAAATTGTTGTAATACTCGCCAATTATAGCAATTTTAGTTTTCATTTATCACTCTTTTTCAAATGTACTCCAAGATAGATGACGCTCAACAACAAGGCTCAGGAGCGGCAAAAGGACGAAGCGACCAGCCTTTTACCGCAAGAGTACTACTGACAAATACTTGCGCGTGGAGCCTTTTTGCTATGAATATAAGTAAATCGCAGAATACTGGTGCAGCCCGGTAACTAATTTATAGAGAGCACTACCAATAATCGAATTATGCGCATCCTGGAATCAGGTTTAAGTTGGAAAGTTTGTACGTAAAGTTTCACTCAGATGGAGACAGAACAAGAAACAAATTGATAAAGAGCATAACTCTTAGAAACAAACCCGCTAAAACACCTCTGGCTTGACTCAACTGGCTCTGATCTGGATAGACAATCATGAAGGCTCCAACGACAAGCGTTGTGACAAGAACAGTTAAACCGCTTGGACGGACCACACCAGCCCAGAAGACCGTTAGAGAAAAGGGAGTATTATTACGGGACCGCTTGGAAACCGCAAAGAAGAAAAAAGCGGGAATTGCCACCAACGCTGACCAAATGATGACGAGCCAGAGTTCCGCTAGGTCAAAAGAATTGTTCAAAAAAAACTCTCGAAATCCATTGAAGCCAGCTAACGGCAAATCATAGAAGACCCAAGCTCCAATAACGATACCGCTTAACCATGCCGCGCATGGCAACAAGCGCTCTTTCCACAACAGGAAATGGTATTTCCGATTGAGTGCCACCAAAACCAATAATCCTGGCAAATTAGTGACAAATGCCCACAATATTGCCCAAATCCCATGTGGCTCTCTGCCCGCACCACCTATACTCTGCTCCCAAAAGAGGCCCCAAATGAATCCACCAATAAGGGCGCTCACAATGCCCCAAAAGCATAGCTCATAGAAAAGAGATGGGGACTCTTTTTGACCTAACCCCAGAGTTTCAAGCCCTTCCCTTAACTCCTTCATGGTCCTAACTAACAGAAAGACAAGGCTACAAAAGGCGGATAGGGCACTTAAAATTCGAATAGGATCGATACTACCTGCCATTGTGCTCTCCTTTGGTCATTTTGCCACATCAAAGCGTGAGCAAACCAGAAACCTACGCCCCTAAATGATGTTTTAAAATCATTTCTTACAAAACCTTCCCGCATTCTTTCTTTTCGTTCACTATTTTATCTTGCAGATACTTTACATTTTTGACTTTCACATATGAATGTATTTTTATTTCACCTTTAACATGGTGGACTGGTATAGAGGGATCATCGCCCCCCGATAATTCATTCAGATCAAGCACATGGTCTGGAATTTCAATCCTGACGGACATCTCCTTTCTATTAAAGGTGATGATGGTCGGATCGACGTTCTCATAGACTGTCACCCCTATATGATACAATTTTTTGACCTTGTAGACTTCTGCCTTTTCATTGACGACCTTCCCTTTGTACATGGTTGAAGACAACAAATTGCCCCCGAAATAACTGTTATATATAGCACAGATATCGTCATTTTCTCTCATCGTGTACCAATGACTGGTGAGAGATAAGGTGCTTCCATTAATGTTGACAGAATCACCTGAATGAACCCAAATATCTCCAGAATTATCACAAGAAGCCAAAAGCAAAAAAATCGGTAGCCAAATCAATTTTCGCATTATTACTCTGGGGTATTGATGAGCAGAAAGACAAGGCCACAAAAGGCGGAGAGTGCACTTAAAATTCGAATAGGATCGGTGCTCCCTGTCATTGCAGTGACTCCTCTTCTTGAATTTTTATTTACGGAATGGACTGCTCACGAATTCAGGGTTAAGTTCCTACAAGTTCCATATGCAAAAGTGGGTATGGCTTTCCTTGGCCATCAAGCGGAGAACGCCCAACTACTTTAAATCCTAGATGTTCATAAAAACCTAAAGCCAGTTTATTTTGTTCGTTTACATCAACTTTTGTAATGTTTTTTTTCAGGATGGCATATTCCATCAAATTTGAACCAACTCCTTTCCCTCTGATATCTGGCGCAACAAACAACATCTCAACTTTATCCTCATAAATCCCGCAGAAGCCCAATATGTTACAACTTTCATCTTTTGCGCAATATAAATCTACAGTGTCAAAAAATTTTTCAACAATAAGCGACTTCAGGGTTTTGAGGTCTTCTTGCTCTAAAAAGTCATGTGTTGCACGAACGGAGGACTCCCAAATTGCAATTAACGTTTGGTAATCCCTACTTTTTCCCTTCTCGATTTCCATAATTTCGCTATGCCTAAAATTTAGAATAAAGCTTAGTTCATGCTCTTATCATTGCCGTTCACGGATGCCCTCCGGCACCGAGGCCAACTGCAGCTACAAGTGATATATCGGAGAGGCTCATACAGGGGAAAAGATGTTTTATTTCACACAGGTGATAAGCTTGCTTTTTCCTGAAGGGGTATGCGAAATCTGAATGTCTGCAAAAAGGCTCTGGTATTGAGAAATATCCTGGCGGACAAATTCCTTTGTATCGGCTGAGCCCATCACCAACATCCGTAGGTAAAAAAGGATTTTTACAAGAGGGTTTCGTGGTACCTCATGCTCCATAAGTAAAATTTTGCCATCTGGTTGTACAACCCGTTTCATTTCCAGAAGCGCGAAGGTTCTGGCCTTACCTTTCAGCTCATAGAGGGCATGGGAACAGCAGACTATATCAAAACAGTCATCGACATAAGGCAGCCTTGCCGCATCCCCTTGGACAAAGGATATTGTGTGGTCTATGTCCTTGCCTCTTGCCTTCTGCAGCATGCCCCAGGAAAAATCATAGCCGACAGCCAACGCCGCTGGATATTTTTTTGAGAAGGCAAGAATCACCGATCCTGTCCCGCAGCAGATATCTAATATTTTAGGACAGGGCCTCGCCTCAATGTCAGCAGAATTCACTAAAAAGTTACGAGTTTCACTGCGATGACGACCGGCATGAGCTTTTATGAAAACATCATAAAAGTGAGAAAAAACATCATAATACTTCTGACGACCAGTGCGTATTTCTGACATACCATTGTCTACCATTGTGGAAGGGGTGAGTTTGTTTCTCCTCTTCCTTTTGTTAGTTCCGATCATACAGGATTGCTATATCTTTTTTCTACAGAACAAGTTGCTCAGAAAAAACGCACCGAAGTCGTGTGAAACACGTGTCTTACAAAAGAGAGGCAATACGGCGGACGATATTACGGCGTAGGTCCAGCTTTTAGGCGTGCTGGAATCCTGATGCGGCTCGTTGATGCAGGTGCTGACAATGAGATGGAGATGAGACTTCACCAGTAAAAGAGGAAGAGGTCGACCGGCAAGAGGGGATTTTCAACCGCCCGCAGGACATGATTGCCCTAGAGAGGGGGCCTGGAATGGTGGGGGTGCCGAGAGAATCTGTTTCAGTGAGATTTTGCGCCATGATGCACACCAGCAGAGACGCAAACAGGGAAAAATTCGACAGGACTCCGGTAAACAGCCCGTACCGGAGCCCACGCAGTAGGAGTAGGGAGCGCCGTCGAAACTTTTGCCTGAGTCCTAGATGGCGCGTAATTACGCACGGATTCAGGTCTTGATTAATCGTTTACAGCCTACAGGGTGACTCCCATGACATGACGGCCTGTCGCGAAAAACCGCCATGCCACGGAAGCTCCTTATCATACAAATTGTACAAGGCCAGCCTTACACAGGTTCCCCTTCTTGGGCCAGCGCCGCATGGATCGCCTCGATCACCTTCTCCAGCGTTGCGTGGGAGATGATGGTGTCGCCGACCGCCACATTGGGGCCTTCACCGCATTTCTCAAAACAAAAGGAGGCCTGCACCAGCACCTTGTCGGCAAGCTCATTGGCCTCAACATGTTTCATCAGGCCCTGGATGATATTCTGGGAGCCACGGAGAAAACAGCCTGTCCCTGCGCAAACGCGAACCGCCAGCATTTCATCGCCGCTCACTTTCACCACTTTTCTCAATGCCGACTCTTCAGCACTGGTTCGGCGGCGGTGATGATAGTGAGTGTGAAGCAAACGGCGTGCCTCCCGGCTGCCCGGCTCGCCTAAATACCTGTGATAGTACTCGTTGACAAAGTGATTTTCCTGGGAACAGTGCAGATCCAGAAGCCGGTCGGTAGTGTAAATGGCCTCGGCGCGTCGTTTGCGGCGCAGGGCGATATCACTGCTCACCGGCTGTCCGGCACCGCCGATACAGCCACCGGGGCAGGCCATGACCTCAACCAAATCAACGGTTAAAGAGCCATCTAAAATACGCTCCATTACCTCGCGAGCTTTGCCCAACCCGTGGACAATGGCCACACTCAGCTCCAGACCGCCAACCTCCGTTCCAATAATGCGAAGCGAGTCTTCCCCACGAATCTCTTCAAATTCAGGATCAACCGGGTTGCTCCCTGTCAGGTGTCCTACTGCATAGCGCAGGACAGCCTCGGTCACACCGCCGGAGTTGCCAAAGAGTATCCCGGCACCGGTTTTGAATCCCATGGGCATATCAAAACTGGTGGGATGAAGCTTCTCAAGGCTTAAACCCGACTGTTCGATCATGCGGGCCAGTTCCTGGGTTGTGAGCACATAGTCCACATCCGGAGTACCGTTGGTCTGAAACTCAGGCCGTTTCGCCTCAAATTTCTTTGCCGTACAGGGCATAATGGCAACCATGACCACATCCTTGCGATCCCGATTGATCTGTGAGGGCAGGCTATGTTTCACCATGGCCCCCATCATCTGCTGCGGCGAGCGACAGGAGCTAAGGTTGTCGATCAACTGGGGATAATACTGTTCGGCGAACTTCACCCAAGCCGGACAGCAGCTGGTAAAAAGCGGCAACCGTTCACCATTTATTTTGCGGGTGATAAACTCGTTGCCCTCTTCAACGACGGTAAGGTCCGCGGTGAAGCTGGTGTCGTAGACCGTATCAAAGCCCATGCGTTTCATGGCGGCGACAACCTGTCCGGTGGTGCTCAGACCGTATTCCATGTTGAACTCTTCACCGATAGCCACGCGAACCGCCGGTGCGATCTGAGCGACAACCGTCTTTTGCGGATCGTTGATCGCCTGCCAGACCTTATTGACCTGGGATGCGGGCGCAAGGGCGCCGGTGGGGCAGACGGCGGCACACTGACCACAGTTGACACATTCGGTGGAGGCGAGATCGTTGCCAAAGGCCGGGACAACAGCGGCATTATGACCTCGGTACGCAAAGTCAATGGCACCGATGGATTGAATCTCGTTACAAAAGCGGACACAGTCACCACAGAGCACACATTTGTTGGGATCATGAACCAAGGCCGGGCTGGATGTATCCACCGGCTTAGGCTCGTAGATGGAGCGGTAGCGAATCTTATCCACCCCCAAGCGACGGGCGATATCCTGCAGTTGACAGGAGCCGGACCGCACACAGCTGGTGCACTCCCGGTCGTGATTGGCCAAAATCAACTCAATGGAGATTTTGCGAATCTCCCTCAACTCCTGGGTATTGGTGCGAATCACCAGCCCTGCCTCCGGCGGGGTGGAGCAAGCTCCCAGAATCCCCTTCCCTTCCACATCAACCAGACAGAGACGGCAGGCGCCGTAGACACTTAATTCTGAATAATAGCAAAAGGTGGGCAGATCGATACCGGCCTTACGCACCAGCTCCAACAGATTTTTCTCGTTCTCGATAATGACCTTGCGGCCATCGATGGTCACGGTGGCTGTTGTCTTGTTCATAGCTCACCTCCCCCTAAAAGCCAATCACAGCATCAAATTTACATGTCTCTGCACAAACACCGCATTTGATGCACTTGGCCTCATCAATCACATGTGGCTCCTTTTTCTCGCCGCTGATCGCCTCCACCGGACACTTTTGGGCACAGAGACCGCACCCCTTGCACTTTGCAGGATCGATCGATGGCTTAATCAGGGCCTTACACTGACCGGCCGGGCAGACCTTGTCATGCACATGGGCTTCATACTCTTCGGGGAAGTAATGGAGGGTGGAAAGCACAGGATTAGGTGCAGTTTTTCCAAGACCGCAGAGTGAGCCTTTCTGTACCGCATGTCCCAACTCTTTGAGCAAAGGGATGGTTGTCTCATCGGCACGACCTTCGATGATATCATCCATCATGGCCAGCATCTGTTGCGTCCCTTCTCGGCAGAGCACGCATTTACCGCAGCTCTCCCGTTGGGTAAACTCCATGAAAAAACGGGCAACAGAGACCATGCAGGTGTCCTGATTCATCACCACCAGACCACCGGAGCCAACCATGGCGCCCACGGACTTTAGCGAATCAAAATCCAGAGACAGCTCAAGGTGGTCCGGGGTGAGGCAGCCTCCCGAAGGGCCGCCGATCTGCACAGCCTTGAAGCCAGCGGGATCAATAGAGCCATCGGACCTGGTGACTCCGCCGCCGATATTGTAGACGATCTCACGCAGCGTGGTACCAAAGGGGACCTCTATCAGACCGGTATTGGCCACATGCCCGGTCAGGGCAAAGGTCTTGGTGCCGGGCGAGGTGGGCGTGCCCAGCTCCCGAAACCGCCCGGCGCCTTCACGGACGATACGCACCGCATGGGCCAGGGTCTCGACGTTATTAATAATGGTCGGTTTTCCCCAAAGACCTGATTGGGCCGGATACGGTGGCTTGGGCCGGGGCATGCCGCGCTGCCCTTCAATGGAGGCGATCATCGCGGTTTCCTCACCGCAGACAAAGGCCCCTGCTCCTTCCATGATTTCGCAGGTGAGCTTGCAACCGCTGCCAAAAACATTTTCACCGAGAATGCCACGCTCCTGAGCATCCTTGACCGCCCGGCGCATCCGCTCAACAGCCAGCGGATACTCGGCGCGCACATACACCAGGGTCCTGTCGGCTCCGATAGCACGGGCCGCGATCATGAGTCCTTCAATGACGCAGTGGGGATTCCCTTCCATAACGGAGCGGTTCATAAAAGCCCCGGGGTCTCCCTCATCAGCATTACAGATCACATATTTTTTATCGCTGACCTGTTTGCTGGCCGTCTCCCACTTGATCCCGGTGGGATATCCGCTGCCACCTCGGCCGCGCAGGCCGGATTCGGTGATCTCGTTACAGATTTCCTCGGGCGCCATCTTGAGCATGGCTTTCCTGGCCCCCTCGTAGCCGCCAATACGCAGGTATTCGTCCAGACTCTCCGGATCAATGATACCGCATTCCCCGAGGACAAAACGCTGTTGCCGGGTGTAAAAGGGAATATCATCGGGACCGGTGCAGGCATGACCATTGCCCGGCTCGGTGTAGAGCAGCCGATCGACCACCCCGCCACAAATAAGCGAGGTGTCTATAATCTCTTCGACGTCTTCAGCCCCGACCTGCGTGTAAAGAATATTTTCAGGCAGAATCGTCACCAAAGGCCCCATCTGGCAAAAGCCCTGGCAACCACTGCGGGTAAAGGCGGTAGCCTCGTGATTATCCTCTTCCGCTTTAAGTTCAAGGGTAAAAGGGAGCCTGCGTGCCTGCATCTGCTCTTGAAAGGCCGCATAAACATCCAAGGCGCCATTGGCAACACAGCCGGTTCCCGCACAGAGGATAACACGCCGTTGCGCCCCCATAAGCGGGTCGGGATGGGTTGCGGTGTAGGGCATACTCATGCGAGCTTCTCCCGTGCTACGATTGCATCGATTAATTCTATAGCTGCCGCGGGAGTCATTTGCCCATGAACTTCCTCGTTAATCATCACCACCGGAGCCAGACCGCAGGCACCCAAACAGGCTACGGTCTCTACAGTAAAGAGCATGTCATCGGTGGTACTCTGCTTGGAGCTCAGACCGAGGCGGGCATGGAGAGCCTCTAAGATCGGGATGGAGCGTTTTACATGACAGGCGGTACCATCACAAAGACGAACAATGTATTTGCCTTTGGGCTCAAGGGTAAAATGGGAGTAAAAGGTAGCCACACCATAAACCCGCGCTCCAGGAATACCTAACCCGTCGGCAACAAAGGTGAGAACATCTTCAGGCAGGTAGCGGTATTCTTCCTGCACGGCCTGGAGTATAGGAATCAATCGCTGGGGTTGTCTGCCATTTTCATCAAGAATCGTGCAAACTTTGTCAAAACGGCGCGCCGGCGTCTGCACGGCAGCCCCCTGCTCAATCATGATTTAACCGCTCCTTTAGAACGGGTTTCAGCCAGCCTTCGTGTCATTTTTTGTGACAAAACTGCCAGCGAGCAGTACAAATCTTCATTGGTCACGATGACATTTTCCGGAACATGGATCTTTACCGGAGCAAAATTCCAAATCGCCATTGCCCCTCCCTCAACCAGGAGATCAGCGGCCTGTTGTGCATGCTCACCGGGGACAGTGATAATACCGAACTGGACGCGCATTCTGCGCATCAAACCTGTTAATTTACTGATATGCCGAACATGTTTTCCATGAATCACCCGGTGGCACTTGTTCGGATCGACATCAAAGGCGGCCACGATGCTCAGACCGCAATCGGTAAAACCCGGATAGCCCATAAGCGCTTCTCCCAGATTTCCCGCTCCGACGAGAAATGCTTCTGTGATCTTATCCCAGCCCAGAAACCGCTCAATGGCACTGATAAGCTCATTGATCTCGTATCCAACCTTAGGACGTCCCACGGTTCCGGTCATTTCAATGTCCTTTCGAACCTGGGTTGCGTCGAGCTTGAGTTCCGAACCAATCACAGTGCATGAGATACCGGTGCGACCGGTGGTTTCACGCAATTGTTTCAGCAACCGGTAATACAAAGGCAAACGACGCAGTGTTGGCTCCGGTGCGCCTTTCAAAATACTCCGGGTAACCTTCACTGTGGTTTTGTCCATTCTTTTCACTCCAAACTACTCTTCAAGAAGATGATACTGATAACCAAATGCTCTCATGAGCATCCACAAAACTAATAGAGAATTTATTCTCGATATTTATTATGACAAAATTTCTCGATTATGTCAAACATTTTACAACCGTAAACATAAGAACTATTTTAGGCACAAGATCAGAATGTTACAAGGTCCCCCCGTAGTATATCAAGAATTTTTTCCTGGCATAATCTAGCCATTCTGTGGTACCCGAATTACTCCTTGCCAAGTTATTTTTTCACGAAATTCTGCCCAATTAGGTTTTTCATACGGAGAAATTATTACTGATATTTTTCTAATTCTTTTCCCTGATCGACCAGCTGATTAAATTGACTGAGAACTCGATCGAAATGCTGCTGCAACTCGGCAACCAATTCGGTAGCATCATCATCATCTCCCAATTCCTCAATCGACTGCTGTAAAATTTCCTCATTTTTTCGTTGAAGCAGTTCAAGCTCACGACTGAGCAGTTCGCGTTTTCGATTTTTTTCCTGTTCTGAACTTAAAACCGGTACCAAACGCTGAATAGACAACTCAACCAGCAGATCGCGTGGCATCCCCAGTGATTTGGCGACATACTCCAAAGAAAGCAGGGCATTCCGACTGACCACATAGGTTTTCTGCTGCCGCTTATTTTGTGCCAGTTGGTGGGTTTCTGCCGCCATGGCCAACTGCGACAACACCTCGCGATCCTCCACCAACTGATTAAAAAGTGATTTCTGTTTAAGTCCCAACTGGTTAGCCGCGACACTGAGAAGCGTAATCACCTGGGGAGGCAGACGAAACGTCGCCCGGACAGACTGTTTCCCGCGCAGGGTCTCCGCTGAAAGTTCGTCTGGTCCAGGTGAATGATGCCCCGGGTTCTCTGTCGATTTTCTCATATCATTTCCCTCCGTCAATCTTCATTACTACTAGCGGTATAATATTTTAAAGTAATGCGAATAAAAATAGCATTCAACCCATTGACGCTTTTTTTGTCATGATTATTTTTGAGAGCAAGAAAACAGCAAGAGTGATGGAAGAACAGTTACCTCACACAACACCTTATACAGGAGGACCTATGTTTACTCATCTTCATGACATGCATCAGTTTTTAGGCGCCATGGATCTATTCCGAAATCGAATGAACACCATCTTCAATGACTTCGATCGAACGGCATCCCCCGCTTACAACTGGGTGGGTACAGAAGTGCATCCCCCCACTAATCTCAGTGATTCCGGTGACAATCTTGAAATTGTGGCCGAGGTTCCAGGAGTAAAAAAAGAGGACCTGGAAGTCAAAATTCAAGGAAATTATCTGCAAATAACCGGAACCAGAAAAAATGCTCCACCTGAAGGGTACAAAACCCATCGGACAGAGCGTACCAGAGGCAGTTTCAGTCGCAGCTTTACCCTGCCCTACGATGTGGATGCATCCAAGGCCGAGGCAACGCTGACGCATGGTTTACTCAGACTTGTATTACCTAAAGCGGAGACGGCGAAACCCAAACAAATTACTATTCAGTAATACTACCTTATAAATAATGCAATAAGGAGCACATTATGAGCACAAACACCGATCTTGTTGCACAAAAGGACCAGGGAAAAAATATAAGCAAACAACTGCCTGTTATTGCCCCGGAAGTTGATGTCTTTGAAAATGATCAGGAAATCCTTCTTCAGGCCGATATGCCCGGTGTCCTCAAGGAGGACATAGTAATCAATATCGATAATGGAAAAATGGTTCTCTCTGGTATTCGTCGCCTGGAATCAGTTGGTGCGGACACCTGGAAAGAGTTTGGCGAGGTTGAATTTCGGCGCAATTTTTCTGTCCCCCAATCCATTGACACCAATCAGGTCAATGCAGAATTCAAGGATGGTCAACTCTGCCTGCATCTCCCTAAATCCGAGGCAGCCAAACCGCGCCAGATAGAGATTAAAGCCGGATGAGATGAATTTCCTGACGTACCCTGCTTCATGCCAAGAGGAGGAAGATCATGGAATTAAAAAAACTCGCCCCATGGAACTGGTTTAAAAAGGAAGAAGAACATGCGCATGCCGTACCTGTTCAACACGCAGAAAAGCCGCAGGGGGTCCCTGGCGGTCACACGCCCCCCATGCTGCAGCTCCATCGAGACATTGATAATCTCTTTGGCCAGTTTTTTGCAGGCTGGGGCATGCCTCGGCTCGGCAACTGGGAAGGATTGAGCACAGATGCCCTGCTCAAACCCAAAGTAGATTTAAGCGGCGCAGACAACCAGTATCAACTCACTGTTGAAATCCCCGGTGTTGAGGAAAAAGATATCTCCGTTGATGTTCGCCAGAATACCATGACAATCAGGGGAGAAAAACGGCAGGAAAAAGAAGAGAAAGAGAAAAACCATTATCGAATCGAGCGCAGCTACGGTGCGTTTCAGCGTATCCTCTCCCTTCCCGAGGATGTGGATCAGGACAGCATTAAGGCTGCGTTTAAAAATGGTGTGCTCACCATCACCATGCCCCGCAAGGCTCTGCCAGCCTCAGAGGTCAAGCAGGTGGCCATTACCTCAGAATAGAAGGAGATTCCCCCCCCTTATGACAGGGAAAGCCCGTCGGTTTACACCGGCGGGTTTTCTGTTTTCCGTGTCTTTTTCATTATCCTGAATCCGTGAGCATTCATCGGTGCGTCCAGTTTTGTTGTTTGTGACGTACCGATTAAAGTACACTTTATCGGTATGTTGCAGGCAATGAAGGTGGCGTGCTGATGGATGCCCCAAGGGGCGACGGGTGAAGCTGAACGACAAATGCATTAATTTAAAAATCTTTGTCCCATTAATAGGATAGGTTGTTCAGTGACCACCGCCGTCACGGATTCTGGATTATCTTTTCCTGAACCTGGTTCCCCTCCCCCTCGTATACAAATTTGCTTTTTCTTTTCATTTCAATACACTCATAGCCAAAGCCTTTTTTGATCCTCACCTAAACCGTTAGCATTCTGTATGCCAACCAGTTCAGACATCTATTGACTATGAGAAAAATTACCACTTATTTGACGTTTCTCCTCATTCTGGCCTGCACCTTCGTGCATCCAGTTTTGACCAGATCAGCTGATGACGCAGCCCTTGAGAACAATGGCTATGAAACAGGATTTCAGGAGATCTTGGTTGATGCCGGCCCTTTTCCTGTCCTCCTGGAACCAGGCCCAGCCCGTCTGCTCTTTCAAACCCAGCAGCCAGGCATGTACTTCCTGCAAAGCAAAAATATGGACAAGGTCCCGGTCTACATGGAACTGCGCACCATGGAGGGACAGAGGATCACCAACAACGAACAAGAAGGACAACTCCTCTATGGAGTTAAACTAAACAACCACCGACTTGAAGATCGGTGGGTTTAAAATCGCGGACTGAAAGTCCAGCAACACCGGCAGGCTGCGCAGCCGGTTTAAGGCTCAATATCGAAACGGTCATTAGGTTTGGGCTCGAAATGATGTGCGAGATATTCTTGGATCATTTCTTTTGTAAGCTCACCAGCTGTCACGCAAAAATAACCGCGAGCCCAAAAATGTTGCCCCCAATATCGCTTCTTTAAATGGGGAAATTCTTCAAATAACTTTCGTGAGCTACGCCCTTTCACCCACCGCATGATTGTTGATGGTGAAATATTGGGCGGTGCCGAGACAAGAATGTGGACATGATCCTTGCTAACAACACCTCGCAATATATCGATCTCGTGGCGTTTGCATGTCTGACGAACCAACTCTCGTACACGAAGAGCAATGTCACCCACGAGTACGTGGTAACGATATTTCGTCACCCAAACAAAATGAAATTCAATCTTGTATTTAGTATGGCTTCCTTGACGATATTCCATACTTACCAGTATAAGCCAGCTGCTAGCAGAATGCTACCCGCCTGAAAGGCGGGGGTTTAAACCTTCACTGCGGACGAATTAAGCTCAAAGCCAAGACCCTCTATACCGTAGAGATTCACGCTGCCACCATTCAAGAGATGGGCAAAACCGCTCAAATTTTCATTGCTTCTCCCCCAAAGATTTCCCCCCCACCACCGCCAACAGCTCCTTCGGCTTCAGAGGTCATTACCCCTTTTTCCGATGAAGCGAAGCTCATGACTCTAGTGGAGACAGAGCCAACGGTTGCAAATATGCGCAGGCTCGCTGCCCTACGTGCTTCCCGCAGCCGCGACCTGCTGCGCTATGCAGAAGAACACCAAGACAGTGCAGCCTTTGACCTGGCTCTACATTATGCCCAGTCGGCAGGTGAGCTTGATCCATCATCCACCGGCATAAAACTCCTCCAGGCCACACTCTATAGCCGTGCCCAGGATCTTCCCTTTGCCGCCCAACTGGCCGAAGGGTTACTTTTGGATATTCTCAGCACAGAACCTGAGCAGGACCAGGCGCGACAGCTGCTCGCAGAGCTTTACTTCACCCAGGCTGAGTTTGGTTCCGCCATCGATCAATTCGAGTATCTGCTGCAGCACGAGGTTCCCTTAGAGGGGCGCCAACTTGCCATGCTGGTGGACGCGTATGCCGCTTCTGGAGAGGTTACCCGAGGGCGTCTTTTTTTGCGCAAGCACCTCAAGCATCAAAATCCCCCACCCTCCCTGCACCTGGCGGCCGCCCTGCTTGCCCACCACGCAAAGGATCAGGCAACGGCCATGGGCCAGTTGGAGAGGGTTATTCGCTCTCCCCGCACTGAAAAGCAATACAGGCTCTATGCCCAGCAATTGAAAACTATTTGGTCAGGGGAGGAGAACCAATGAAAAAAATGTATATGCTCTCCCCGCTTGCCCTGCTTACCCTGCTTGCCTGTTGTCCCGTACTCAGCAAGGCGGGCCCCACCCCACCGGTCAATGCGGTGGAGATGAAAAAAACGCTGCAAAAATCGCGGAGTATTCTCCATCAAAACCCAAACATCAGTCCGGCTGATCGTTTTGACTTTGATCGTCATATGCTCAGCATAGCACGGGAGCTCAACAAAAAACGGGATCAGATCTTTGCCGCCATCTTTGAAAAAGCCAAGGTCAGGTGCCTGCGTCAGACAGGCACGCCGTCCACCTCAAAATACTCACAGGGCATCTTTGGCGATGTGGATTGGGATACGATCTCTCAAACTGAGCTCAAGCGTATCACCACCACAGCCACAGACATGGGCTATACCCTCTCCCACGGTGGCGGTGGATCAGTCACTATCAACGAGCTTGACGGCACCTTTTTTCATTCGACCAAAGAGGGGTATATCTCCAGGGCCGCATTTCAGGACCCGGAAATCATGACCAGCTTCAAGCTCAAACCCGGTGAACTGGGTCGTACCAAGGGATACTCAATCGAGCTTTCCGACAACATGAAAAAACTTCATGCCAGCCTGGACATGGATGCCGAAACACTCTTTCAATCCGGCAAAGTTCAGGAGCTGGCCAAAAGCTCCATGCGCATTCAGACGGCCATGGATCGCTATAAAACCCCCTCGCAGAAAAAAGCACGCCCCGTGGCGGAACTGTTTGACGATATGGATCGTTTTTACGCCAAACCGAGCAATCGTAACAAGACCTACACCGAGCTTAATTTCAGAGAAAAGCTGAGCCTGATCAAGGCAGGTATCACCCCTGAAACCCTGGGAGTCATCGATGGAGGTGCCCCCTCGCAGACACGCCAACAACAGATGCAGCACTTCCAGGATCGGTGCCGCGAGGTGGTCACCCAGGGCATACAAGAACGACTTCGCGCAGAAAAAAAGGTGGATCAGTTACTGAAAAAACAGCATTCACGTGCACTCAAGTCGGGGGATTTCGGCACTGCGAACACCATCCACCAGGAGATGCTGCGTAATACGGCGCTGCGTAATTACGCAGATCAGGGCATTCTGGGAGAGGGAAACCGCTCGCTGCTTGCCCAGGCTGAAGGCTTTACCGTGAAGAGCTACACCAATGCCCGTACCGGAAAACGCATTGACACTTATCTCCCCACCTCCGGCACAGAAGTCCCTGCCCGCTTTAAGCGGGGGGCCTTAAATGGTGCGCTCAACCAGAAACAGTTTGATGCCTTTATACGCAATAAGCAGGTCAAAAGCCTGATCAGCGTGCAGAAATTTGGTCGTCAACAGAGCATGCGTGTCCCGAGCAAGGGAACCACGTCACCCAAAGCCGGTAAGAAAACCGGCACATTCAAACTCACCAAGATCAGCCTCGGTTCCGGACTGGTGGATGCTTACGAACTCTATGAAGCGCAAAAACGTTCCCGAGCTGAAATTGAACAAGAGATCACCGCAGACACCTCCAACCTGGAACTCACCGGCAAAACGCTCAAACACCTGGCAAAAACCTTTTATTACACCACGCCGGTTGCCGGACTGGTTGACGTCGCTGAAAGTGAATACAGCAAAGCCGCCCGTGAGTATGAGCAGGCCCTCACTCAGGGAAAAAATCCCTCCCTTACCTGGGCTTTGACCACATCCACCACAAAAACCGTGGGCCAGTTTTCCTGGGGCGTGGTCAAGTCACTGACTGTCAAGCCTAAAGATGATATCATCGCTCTGGCAAACGGTTCGGTGGAGACGATCGCTGCCTATACCGATCAGTTTCAGGCCCAGGTCAGTGCCCAGGAGATGGCTGATCGGGTTGGTGCCTACAAGAAACAGCTGTATGCACGCAAGGCGGAACTGGAGCGCAACCTTCGCCGCTTTCATGCCAAGCTGCCACCCGCCGATACAACCAAGCCCAACATTACCCCCACAAGTATCGCGGGGAAGGCAGTCTCGTACCTGAAAGAAAAGATGCGTAAGGCGGAACAGGACTATCGCCGGGAACTAGGTCAGGCCAGCGGGGTAAAAACCGCTGCTGTTGCCCAGTCCTATAAACGGATGCGGACCTGGATGGATATTCTGGAGGAGAGTATCAACGATCCTGACTATGGTCGACTTATTGCTGCTCGTGAGCGTATTCGCGAGCTTATACACGGCCTTGATTCCCCAAAAACTCCACCTACCACCACCACCCGTGACACAACGAAAACCGGGACAAGTCCCGAGGATTTTGCCGGTGAATGGACCACTAACCAGGGCGACATGATCATCTATGTGGACGGACACAACGTCACCGGCATCTACGACTTAGATGGTGGACGTATTTATGGAATCATTGGCGGCAATATGCTGCAGGGAAAATGGGTTGAAGCTGATTCCGACGTCACCTGTACCACAAAATTTAAAGGTTCTGCCCATTGGGGCTTTTTCCAGTTTCGAATGCAAGGTGGCAACCTCTATGGCGGTTGGCAATACTGTGAACCAATAAAATCTGGAGATAAGTGGAATGCTTCAAGAAAATAAGGGGCCTGCTTTGCAAAAATACGCTCAGAGCAAGTACTTCGTGCTTTTTTGCATTCTGACACTTCTTTTGTCAATGCCCCCTCTCTATGCAGCTGAGACGCAAACTCCATCTTCAAAAAATACAACCGTAGCTGACAAGCAACTTATCGCGCAGATCGATACGATCACCAGCCATACAAACAGTGTCACCAACGCTGCCACTGACATTGGTGGGCAGGTTGAACAATTCAAAAAAGGCCGCAATCAGGACACCAACGCCATTGAATCGAAGAACACCGCAGCAGGCAAAATCAATGAGATGGTCTCCAATGTCGCTGGCGTAGTGTCTGATGTCAAAGCAGTCTCCGATGCCTCCACATCAGCGGCCCAGACCATAACAACCTATGAAGAGGCCAATGAAGATATTGCCCGTGCACGACAATTCTGGGATGACGTGGAAAAAAAGCAACAACAGATGAAAAAGGAGATTGAATCGGCCGGGGGCTACTACCGCTACATCAATACAAACAGCAAGGGGCTCAATCTGCAGGAACAGCGGGAGATGAAACTCAAGCTGGAGAAATTCGTGACCATGCAACGGCCCAAATTAGAAGATGCACAAATGCTCTCCACCGAAAACATCGATTTGCGGGGAACGATCAGTGTACTTGCCGCCAAGACCAGCGGCAACGCCCAAATTATCTTTAAATCCCTGGATAACTCCATCAAGGCTGTTGATGAGCTGAACGGTTTGCGTTCAGATCTGCACACTCGCGATCAAAGCACCATCCAAATGGAGGCCACCATCGCACGGGCTCAGGTCAAACAAAAGGCGCTGCAACAGAAGGTAGCGCAGGACTTTGGCGGCAGTTGGGAGAAGTACGTCGCAAGCCTCTATCCGCAAAAATCTGCCCAGGAACAGGCAACCATAGCCAAGCGTTTACAGCACTCCGCCACAAAAGAGATCAAAACCACGGATACCGATGTGGGGGTCTGGGAGTCCATAGATCTCGGTGGATCAATGGATGCTCTCGCGGATAACATTACCATGCTGGGCAATAAAACCGCAGACGCTACTGCCGAGGTCTATAAACATGGAAAGACCATCTATCAGGGGGCTAAGGATGGTCTAGGGCTAGTGGGCGATTACACAGACGTAAACGAGGCTGAAGCCACCCGGAAAAAGACCGCCCTTTCCCTGCAAACCCTCAAAAAAGCAAAGGGCTGGGACAAAGAGACACTGACCCAGGCAGCAAAACGCTCCATTCGCATGATTGATGATATCGGGCAAGGCCGTGCCCATGGAGATATTGAAGAGTGGCAAACCAGGCTTGCGATCTACAAAAAAAAACTGGCCTCCCAGGAGTCCAGCGTGGAAGAAAAACAGCGCAAGACAATTCCTGAATATGACCAGCTTCGTGTAAGCCAGGAAGCAGCCCAAGCCTTGCGCCGCAAGATGCAGGCGGCTGAAGGCGAAGAGGCGCAGGCCTACAATCAGCAGTTTCAGGATGCGGTCAAGGTACATTACAAGCTGGTTGAACAAATGAAAAACCAGGCAGACAAACAGTATACGCAGCTTGTGCAGAATCTTTCGGTACGCATTGAGCAGGCGTATCCCGAACTCCGGCCCGGATTGGCCGCCAATACCTTTTGGAAATACCACAGTGCTCAGGATATTCTCTATCGGAAACAGGTCGAGCTGCAGGATCTGCAAAAACGGTATCAGGAAGAGCTTTCCCGGGCCAAAAAGAACGTCGCTCAGGCCTACAATGATCTTGCCGATATTAAAAAGAAATGTGCAGAGAAACTGGCCCAGGCCCGGAAGGATATTGCCAAAGCGGAGGCTTGGGAAAATAAAAATGCGCGAGATCTGAAAGCGATCACCCACATGAAAAAAGAACTGGCACGGATCACCGCGGAAGTTGCCAGCGGCGACCACCGCTGGCATCCCATGGGCCACAGCTACAACGAGTATCTTAAAAGCTTTGTACGGCCTGCGGAAAATCACCTCAATACCATACAGAAGGAATACCAGCAGGGGCGCTGGCTCAATCAGGCGGGTATTCTTGCTGAAATCAAATACCGAAAAAAGGAAATCGAAGAAGCCAGACAGGTGATCAACTTTGATGATCCGCGTTTTCAGCCTCATCTGAAAAAAATGGAGCAGTTACGGGTTGTTCGCCTGCATGACTATTTTATCTAGCCCTCCCCCACTTTCCTCTTTACCAGGCAACAGCCTCCTGTGGACCTGAACGGTAAAAAAAGCCGGTCTTATGGAGTATCGGGCAAGGATTGAAGAGAATCCGACTATCTCTCCCCTGCTCCCATACATATTGTTGCTCCAGAACGACAGACAGTCTCCTTTGATTTTCAAATACAACGAGGAACACGGATATGCAGAAAAGAAAATTGGGCAAGAGTGGACTGGAGGTCTCCGCATTGGGACTGGGCTGCATGGGGATGAGCTTTTCCTATGGTCCGGCCCAAGACATCCAGAAGATGACAACACTCATTCGCAGGGCCGTTGAGCTGGGCGTCGATTTTTTTGATACGGCTGAGGTCTATGGTCCCTTTACCAATGAAGAGCTTCTTGGTCAGGCCTTGCAGCCGGTTCGCGATCAGGTGGTCATTGCTACCAAATTTGGCTTTAACACCACGGTCGATCCCAAGGGTGCCGATGGAGCACCAAAACTCAACAGTCGTCCTGAACACATCAGGGCCGTCTGTGAGGCCTCGCTCAAACGGCTGCAAACCGATGTGATCGATCTTTTCTATCAACACCGGGTCGACCCGCAGGTCCCGATCGAAGAGGTGGCCGGAACCGTGCAAACACTGATTGCTGAAGGCAAGGTCAAACACTTTGGCCTCTCCGAAGCCGGAGTGGAAACCATCCGACGTGCGCACGCGGTGCAGCCGGTTGCGGCCCTGCAGTCGGAATACTCGCTCTGGTACCGCAAGCCAGAGGCGCGTATACTTCCGCTGCTTGAGGAGCTTGGAATCGGCCTTGTGCCTTACAGCCCCTTGGGCAAAGGGTATCTCGCCGGCAAGATGGACGCGAGCACCACCTTTGACAAGAGCGATTTTCGTTCTATCCTGCCCCGATTCACCCCAGAAGCTCTGGCAGCAAACCAGGAACTGGTTGCATTACTGAACCGTATTGCCGCACAAAAAGAGGCAACTCCAGCCCAGATTGCCCTGGCTTGGCTGTTGGCGCAAAAGCCCTGGATCGTTCCCATTCCGGGTACCACCAAGGTGCACCGGCTTGAAGAAAATATTGGTGCAGCCGAACTGGTGCTCTCTAAGAATGACCTGGAGGAAATTGACAGAGCCGCAGCAGAAATTACCGTTGTGGGAGCGCGCTACCCTGAGGTAGTGGAAGCGATGAGTGAAGAGTAACCCTCCATCCATGAGCAGCAACCTCAATCCTTTGTTAAAGTCGTTTTATGATGTCGAAAGTCAATCAGTTCAATGCACCTGGCACAGTCACTCCCGGCTGGTACCTCCTCGCGGTCCTCAGCCTGCTGATGGGCTTTGCCTCCATCTCCACAGACCTTTACCTTCCGGCCATGCCGCTGATGCGAACCTCCTTACAGGCGAGCCACGGCAGCATTGAACTGACGATCTCCAGTTACCTTATCGGCTTCAGTCTGGGCCAGCTCTTTTGGGGGCCGATTAGCGACCGCTACGGTCGACGTCCTTCCATCGCCGTTGGCCTGGTCTTCTTTATCATCGGTTCTGCCGGCTGCGCTCTGGCTGCAAACGCCCAGGCACTGATAGGCTGGCGTGTCATTCAGGCCTTGGGCGCCTGCGCCAGTGTGGCCCTGTCTCGGGCCATGGTGAGGGATCTCTACCAGGGCAACCGGGGAGCCCAGATGCTCTCGACACTGCTTACGGTGATGGCCATCGCTCCACTTGTTGGGCCTCTCGTCGGCGGCCAGATCGTTATCCTTGCTGGCTGGCGTGCGATCTTCTGGCTCTTGGTTGCCATTGGTTTGTTCACCTTTATCGCGTTGTGGACCATTCCGGAAACCCTTCTCCCGGAGAAAAGAAACAGGGAACCGCTCATTCGAGCCATGCTCCGCTACGGTGGACTACTCAAGCACCCGCATGTCCTGGGGTATGCTGGAGCCGGGGGATTTCTCTATGCGGGAATGTTTGCCTACGTTGCCGGTACCCCCTTTGCCTATATCACGTACTATCATGTACCTGAGCAAAGGTACGGTTTGCTTTTTGGATTGGTCATTGTCGGCATCATGACGGCAAATATGCTCAATTCGCGACTGGTCATGCGTCATGGCTATGAAAAACTGCTGCGTGCGGGTGCCCTGGTGACAGCCCTTTCTGCGGTCGCCACCGGGATCACCGCTCATACGGGCTGGGGAGGACTCTGGGGGCTGGTCGTGCCTCTCTGTCTGTGCATCTCGACCACCGGCTTTATTGTCGCCAACTCACTCACCGGAGCCATGGCCCACTTTCCCCAACAGGCGGGAGCGGTCTCTGCCCTGGTGGGCGCGATCCATTATGGCAGCGGCATCCTCGGCTCGGCACTGGTCGGTCTGCTGGCCGACGGTACTCCTGGCCCTATGGGCTTGGTCATCGCTATCAGCGGCCTGGGGTGTTTTCTCTCAACGCTGCTGGTTGCAGGGGAAAAGAAAGAAATGGAGGCGTAAACAGACACACTGTGCACTCTTTTATTAAAACAAAGGATTCAGATACCTATTAAAGCGTTCGCGCTTTACAGTATGGAGATCAACTATGCAAACTCCTCTTCGTGTTGGTTTTATCGGCCTCAACCCTGACAGTCACTGGGCGGCAACTGCTCATGTTCCGGGCCTGCAAGCGCAGCCTGAAAAATTCACCATTATGGGAGTTGCCAACTCCACCCCGGAAAGCGGGCAACGCACGGCTAAGGCACTGAACCTTCCCCTTGCCTTTGCACATGCAGACCAACTGGTGCAGTCACCGGAAATTGATCTGGTGGTGGTGACCGTCAAGGTCCCGCATCACCTGGAACTGGTGACCAAAGCCTTAGAGGCTGGTAAGCATGTCTACTGCGAGTGGCCGCTGGGCAATGGTTTGGCCGAAGCGCGGCAGTTGGCCAAACTGGCCCAAGAAAAAGGCGTGGTGGCCGTTGCCGGTACCCAGGCCCGAGCAGCACTGGAGATCGAACATCTCAAAGGGCTGATCGCACAGGGGTTTGTCGGCAAGGTTCTCTCCACCTCACTCATCGGTTCCGGCGGCAACTGGGCAAATGAGACCGTGGAAGAGCTGGCCTACCTCTTTGCCGAGAAAAACGGTGCCACTATGCTCAGTATTCCTCTGGCCCATACCTTAGCTGCCATGCGTGATGTCTTGGGAGATTTTGGCCTCTTGTCCGCCCAGTTTGTCCGCCATTACGACAGAGTGCAGGTGACGGATACCGGCGCAACAGCCGCAAAAGATGTCGCTGACCAGATCATGGTTCAGGGGACTTTGGCCAGTGGCGCTGCACTTTCCATCCACTATCGTGGTGGCGTCTCACGGGGAACCAACCTTCTCTGGGAGATCAACGGCACCGAAGGTGATATTCAGGTAACCGGAGATTTGGGCCATGCGCAGATGATTCAGCTCACAGTTCGTGGCGCGCGCGGCGAAGAAACCGAATTGCTCCCCCTGATGCCCCCCAAAGAGGAATACGCAGGCTGGCCAGAGATGGCTGCGGCCAGAAATGTCGGTCGCATGTATGCGCGGATGTATAACGACATCGTCCATGGCACCCAAACCGCGCCTTCCTTTGAAGAGGCCGTTTCACTCCATGAAGTGATTGATGCGATAGAGCGCTCTACCCGCCAGTAATTCTGTTAGGCAAATTCGGGTCTTTGCAGAATGCCCTATGATGCTAGGACTGGTGCCGCAAGACAATCCGAGTGATCTCCGCAGGAACACCCAGGCGGGTTGAGAATCCAGCCCAGACACCGGTTCCAGGGGTGATGTAGAGTTTCGAGCCCGCAAAATCATAGAGCCCACCCACAAGGTTGCCGTTAAAGCTGCCAATCAACCATTTAAGGAAAAAGAGGTGGCCACCATGAGTATGCCCCGAGAGTTGAAGATCTATCTTCGATTCTTTGCTGATGGGAGCAGGTCGGTGCTGCAAGAGCAGATGAAAGCCTTCGGGGAGCTTTTGAAAAAGAACTGGATCTGGCCCGTCTTCACCAAAATGGCGTGCTGCCGAATCCGGCACTCCGGCCAGGATCAGGGGCGTTCCCTGAACCGAGAAACTGCGAAAATCATTGCTCAGCATGGTTATACCGAGCCGCTCAAAAACAGGAATCCAGGCATGCGCTCCAAAATAGTATTCATGGTTGCCGGTAATACCGTAGACGCCGTGCTTTGCCCGCAACTCTCTCAAGGGCGCAATCTCCTCTTCTAAAGCATCAGGCTGCCCATCAATCATATCACCGGTGAGAACTACAAGATCAGCATTCACCGCATTGGTTTTACGCACAACTTCGCTGAGCCATGCTCTTTTCAGGATGAGCCCGATATGGAGATCAGAGAGCTGAACGATGGTAAAACCATCCAACTCCTTAGGAAGCCCGGCAAAGGAAATCTCCCTGGTCTGCACATCCGGTACACGTACAGATTGCCAGGTGGCATAGAACGCGAGCGCAAGTGCAGTGCAGACGTAGACGCCAGCTCTCAAAGCAGGCGTATACGGCAGCTGCCAGGAGCTCCCCCAGAGGCGACTTATCAACACACCTATCAGGATCAGATCTTTGAGCATGAGCACAAAGACGAGAATCACCAGTGTGCTGTAGAGAAACTCCAGGCTCAAGAGCACAAAAGGAGGGAAGTCCGGAGCGATGAAAGAACCACCGATTCGTTCGTAAATCAGGTATTTCAAACTGATTGCAACCAGAACAATACTGGAAACAGTTTTGATCCACCCCCTGCAGGGTAACCACCAGATCAGGCTGATGCAGATATAGGCAACGAGAATGAGTGAGGGCAGTGCGAGGCGCATGATTTTAGGACCTAGTGAATATAAAAAAGGCTGGAATTAAATTGGTTGCAGGCTGATAGCCCTCATCTAAATGAGAGTTATGGTCAAGTCTGGTGTTTAAGAATAGCTCTCAAATGACGGCCCTGTTCAGTTCGTCTTCTGTTAAAGGGGTGACAGACTCCCCATCCTTGAACTTGACGCCCCGGATAATCTCTGCAAGGAGCTTGAATCCTCGTAGCCTTTGCCACTTTTTTTCTGCACTCATTCCCAGTTTATAGACCATGGCCAAGATTGTTCGGCGGGCAACACAGCCCCGGGTCTTATCTGTTCTTAGCCGTACTG
>NZ_JAFFQA010000058.1 GCF_016919065.1 Desulfobulbus rhabdoformis
GCGCGTTTACTATGCCGGACCCAAGTTCTCCGCAGGCCGACTGCTCACCCCGACCGGTGAGGAAGTCCAGTTCGCGGGCAATTTGTTCGCCCGGGAAAATCAGCCTGTGGTCCTGCTCGGGTCGTGGTCCACCCATCCCAAATACGGCCGTCAGTTCAAGGTCGACGGGATGGAGCACGACCTCGAACTCGATCCGGAAGGGCTGATCCACTATCTGGCCAACCATCCGGAGATCAAGGGCATTGGACCGGCCAAGGCCAGATTGATCGTCGAGAGTTTCGGCGACGCCTTTGAAGAAACCCTTCTGAATGACCCCGAACGCATCGCGCTCAAGGCTCGACTGCCTCTGGACGCGGCCCGGCGGCTGCGTGACGAATGGTTGAAGAACCGCAGCGTCAACACCGTCATGGCCTGGCTGTCGGCATTCGGCCTGACCCATCATCAGGTCACCACCCTGGTCGAAAGACTCGGCGGCAACTGCCTCGATATCCTGAAGGAAGACCCGTATATCCTCATTCGGGAGATCCGGGGATTCGGCTTCAAGAAGGTCGACAAGATTGCCCGCAAGCTGGGCACACCCAAGGACCACGTTCCCCGTATCCGGGCCGGGTTGAATTTCTGCGTCCGTGAAGCTCTGGACAATGGCCACTGCTGGATCGAATACGAGGATCTGGTCGACCAGGCCAATCTGCTGCTGGTCATGGATGCCCTGGACAGCCGGGTTCGTATCGAGAGCGCCCTCGACGCGCTCATCGAAGAACAGGCGCTTGCCTGCGATTCACACGGCGGACGTTTCGTGGTCGCTCTGCCGGAGATCGTCCGCATGGAGCGGGAGCTGGCCTCGTTGTTCGGCCAGGCCGAAACACCCAACCCGCATTTCCAGTCCGTCAAGAAACTCGATGCCCTGATTCGGCGCTGCGCATCAACGCTGAACGAGAAGCAGCTCGAAGCGGTGCGCTCGGCCCTCCACCACAGCATCAGCCTGATTTCGGGTGGAGCCGGTTCGGGCAAGAGCTACACCATTTCGGTCATCAACACTATCTGCGAGGAGAGCGACCTGGAGGTCGTGCTCGCCGCGCCGACCGGCAAGGCCGCCAAGCGCCTGGAGGAAGTCAGCGGTCGCAGCGGCACCACTATCCACCGTCTGCTCGGCTATGACGGAAAGGGTTTCTCGCGCAGCAAGGAAAATCCCATCGATGCCGACGTCCTGGTGGTCGACGAATTTTCGATGGTGGACGTGCCGCTGGCCTGGCACCTGTTCGAGGCGGTCGATCTGTCGCGGACCACGGTGCTGCTGGTCGGGGACCACAACCAGCTTCCGCCGGTGGGACCCGGAAACATCCTGCGCGATCTGATCCAGACACGCGCCATCCCCACGGTCATCCTCGACAAGGTCGTGCGCCAGGCGGGCGTCCTCAAGGAGAACTGCACCGCCGTTCTCAAGGGCGAGGTGCGCAAGACCAGCGAGGCGTCGGTATCCGGATGCCGGGATTGGTATCTGGTGGATCAGTTCACAGATCCGATGGCTGCACGCTCGTTCCTGCTGGAGCTGTTTCAGGAGCGGCTCGACGCCCTGGGTTTCGACATCATCAAGGACGTGCAGGTGCTGACGCCAACCCACAAGGGTCCGCTCGGAACCAAGGAATTGAACGAGGAACTGCAGCGGCTCATCCAGCGCAAGCTCTGGAACACCGAGGTGCCGCCGGTCGCCATGGGTCGCCGCGCTCCGTTTCTCAAGCACGACAAGGTCATCCAGACCCGGAACAACTACGACCTGAACGTGATGAACGGTGCCATCGGCTATGTGGTCGATGTCCTCGCGAACGGCACTCTGGTCATCGATTTCGACGGCATGCCGGTGGAGCTGGAGAAAGGGTCGCCCGACCTTCAAGACCTGCAGCTCGCCTATGCGCTCACCATTCACAAAACCCAGGGTTCCGAGTTCCCCTGCGCCGTGGTGGTGGTCCACAAGGCACATTCCTTCATGCACCACCGCAATCTGCTCTACACCGGGGTGACCCGCGCCCGGCGCACCGCCATTGTCCTGGGCGACCATTGGGGCATCCAGAACTGCGCCAAGCGTTGCCAGGTGGATGACCGCCGGACCTTCCTGCCCCTGTTCCTGGACGCCGCCCAGCATGCGGAAGGCGACTTCGCCCGTGTCGCGGAGGCCGAATGAGTATGGGCGGAACGGATAACGTCAGGGAGTATTACCGGCTCGTCACCGAGATGGACATCGGTGACGTGGCCCGGGAACTCCTGCCGGGACGGATCACCCAGGAGACCGGCCAGCGCTTGATGTGCGACTGCCCCAACCATCAGAGCCAGTCGCGCCTGTCGCTGCACGTGATGCTCGACAAGCAGGGCTGGTACTGCTTCGGCTGCGGAGTCGGCGGTGACGTGCTGCAGCTCGTGGAGTTCATTCAGACGGGCTCGGTCACCGCCGGGCAATCCGGTCCGATGCCGGACAGCCACCGCCAGGCCCGGGACTATCTCGCCAAGAAGGCGGGTTTGCCGCCGCTGTCGCGCTATGGTCTCAGCCAGGAGCGTCTGGCCCAGACGGAGGCGGACCGCGCCTTCGAACTGCGGGTCAAGGACGCGTTGACCGCGCTGGCCAGGCTTTACCACGCCAAGCTCAAGGAGTCGCCGGAGGTCATCGACTGGCTGAAATCCAAATACGCCCTGAGCGAGGAGACCATCGACGATCTCCTGATCGGCTACGCGGACAACGCGTCCGGCGCGGTCGCCCAACTGACCGGGGGTGAGGACGGTTTTTCCAAGCGGGAGCTCGCCGCCACCGGCGCTTTCCGTCCCACCAGCCAGGACGGCCTGACGCCATTTTTCGAGCGCCGGATCGTCTTTCCCTACTGGAGCCGTGGCCGGGTGGTATTCATGATCGGCCGCAAGACGCCGTGGACCCCGGACGCGGGCTGGGAGCAAGGGAAATACAAGAAGCTGCCGGTTCACGACGAGCACCAGCGACCATACGTCGCCGATTTCATCAACAACGCGCTGCTGTTCAACGAGGACTGCCTGCTGGCCAGGCCCGGCAAGGTGGTCATCACCGAGGGGGTGACCGATTGTCTGGCGCTGATGCAACTGGGCCTGCCCACCGTATCTCCGGTCACCGTCCGCATCCGGGCCGCCGATTGGGAGCGCCTGATCCCCAAGCTGCGCGGCGTCGAAACCGTCTACATCTGCCAGGACAACGAACTCTCCCAGGCCGGTCTCAAGGGGGCGCTGCAAACCGCCCGCACCCTGGCCGAGCACAAGATCGACACCCGCCTGGTGACGCTGCCCTTGTCGGAGACACAGATCTCGGCCCGGCAGGAGCTGACCGAACGGTTCGGCCTGACGGCGAGCGTGGGGCCGAAGGAGCTGGCCAAGCTGCTGGCGGGACGTCCCGCCGAGGAAATCCAGGCGGCCGAGGCGCTTCTCGCCACCGCAAAGATCGACGTCAACGATTACATTGCCGCCGGGCATACCCGGGAGGATTTCGAACGTCTGCTCGCCGAGGCCAGCACGCCCATCGAATTCGGCGTGCGCTCGCTGCCCGAGGGCGCTGAAGAGGAGGAACGCAACCGCCTGCTCGAGCCGATCCTGGGGGAGATTTCCGAGCAGTCTCCGCTGGAACAGGCCCGTCTGCTGAAGCTGGTGCAGGAGCGCATCGGTGGTGGCGTCTCCATGGCCACCCTGAAGGAACAAATCCGCGCCATCCAGAAGGACCGAAAGGTCGAGTTCCGCAACGAAAAGAAAAAGGCCAAGCGGATGTCCGGCGCGATGCCCGGATCATGCCGCGCCCGGGTTGACGAGGTGCTGATCGACACGGAACTGGAGAACGGCGCTCCCGACTACACCCTGGCCGCCGAGGCCGCCTACGACTGGTTCACCTCCAACGGTGCCCAGTTCTTTCACACCCTGCCGGGCGAGCCGTTCATGTATTTCGACAACGCCATCTATTGGATGGATTCACCGGACCGGGGCCGCAAGCGCCATTACGCGGCCATGCTCTATAAGCATACGGGCATGGTGCCGACCTCCAACGGCGGACGGACATTTTTCGAGGTACTGCCCAGCCTGGCGATGATCCGTGGCCAGGTGCGCGACCATTTTTCCTGGCTGCACACCGATGTGGCCTCCTACACCGTCTATTTCAACCTGAACAATCCGGAGCACGAGATCGCCAAGATCACCCCGGACGAGATTCAGATCATGAAGAACGGCGGCAACGAGGACGGCATCATCCTGGACGGCTCGCGCAAGATGAAGCCGCTGAAATTCCTGCCCGACGCCGACCTCGAAGAGGCGGACCGGCTCCTGGTCGATCTGCTGGTGGGCAATATGACCTGTCCGCAGGGGGATCGATTTCTCATCCTTTCCTGGCTCTCCTGTTTCCTGCTGATCGACTTCGCCGGGACGCGGCCCATGACCCGCTTCGAGGGTTCGGCCGGATCGGGCAAGACCACCGCCAGCAAGATCACGTCGACGCTGCTTTACGGCGAGCCCCAGCACAAGAAAGCCACCGACGCGGCGAACTACACCGATGGCTCGCAGAACCCGCTCATCGTCCTCGACAACATCGAGGTCAAGCAGATGACCGAGGATCTGACCACCTTCATGCTGACCAGCATCACCGGCATCGCCAAGGAGAAACGCAAGAGCGGCACAGACAGCGAGACCATCACCGAGCGGACCAAATGCCTGCTGAACACCACCGGCATCGAGCCGCTGTGCGGGGAGCTTTCGGAGATCCAATCACGCAGTTTTGTGATCAACTTCGATGTCGCCAACCAGGGCAATGACTGTTTCATCGAATCCGAGGTCGTCGCAGGCATCCAGCAGCATCGCGACCTCATCATTTCGGCCATCATTAAGCGGACCCGGGTGGTGCTGGCGATGATGCGAGACGGCATGAGACGCCATGCCATGAAGCTTTTGCACGAGGCACTGGGGAGCCACGACAAGCGCCGCTGCAACGAATATCTCAGCTTGATGTACCTGATGATGCTGGCCGGATCGAGCCGTGAAGAGATGGAACAGGGGTTGGGAGAGCTGGCACCGGCATTCGCCCGGCAGATCGAGTCGCTCAACCGGACCAGCCGGGATACGGCCCGGGATTCAAATCATACGGCGACGGCGCTGGCGACCTTGTTCAACGCGTGGCGCACCGCGACCGAAACCAATGCGCGGGATGTTTACGGAGACCGCCGGACGGACCCTCTTCAGGAGTTCGTCCAACGGTATCAGATCCGCTTTGAAGACGATGGAAGTTTGCGGGAGGTTCTTTCCCGGGACCTGTTCGTGGCCCTCAAGCGAGTTGCTCGGGATTTCGGTCTGCGTTTCGAGATGGACTCATCCCGGCAATTCGCACAGCGGCTGGTGAATGATCTGGAGACCATCCGGGGGGCAGGGTTCGAGATTGAAATAGGGCAGAACCATCGCGGAACCAAACTCTATACGATTCAATCAGCAAAATAGATCGCATCACCCATATCATCACCCAAGCCCGGCCCGTGGATTCATTTCTGCGGGCTTTTCTTGTTTATATCCACGCGGTCCTTTGGCAAAACAGTTATCCGGCTTGAAAAACGATTACAAAACGGCCTTTGGCTGGAAAAATCGTTACGAAATCGGAGATACCGAAAGGGGTTTCGGCATTGCCGAAAGTCCCAAGGGTACCTTTCGGCAGTGCAACTATATGTTTTTGTTGGATTTGTGATGCAAGCGCCGAAAGTGCCGAAAGGTTTCAGAGATTACTCCCCCTCCTTTGTATTTTTTTCAATACTCCTCTCGGAACAGGGTATAGAAAATTTTGGCCCATGCGAGAGTAATATTCTCATATCTTTCTACTCTTTCGGAAAAATATATATAACTAACTGATACTTCTATTGTTTAGTGATGCCGAAAGGGGATGCCGAAAGGTCGTCGAGCGCCGAAACCCCTTTCGGCGCTTTCGGCTATCCGACACCCATGGTCAGGCTCCGGTAAGTAACGGGAAACGATGACTACCAACGTTTCCGGAGATTTACCATGAGCCTGTTGACCACCATGATCCGTCACCTCTGCACGGATGCCGCCCAATCCGCAAATCGAACAAGCCCAGACATCCTTTCGTCACCAGAATCCTGCCATGTGGTCTTCGTCGCCACAGATCTTGAAATCAAAGAACTCGCCTGGGTTCGAACCAAAGAGACTGACTTCGAGCGCGACGGCAAAGTGTTCCGCCGTCTGTCGCCTGAATACTTCGCCTGGCTACGTTCCCGCATGGTCACCGCCCAAGCCGCGCACAAGGCCGGAAAGCTCCCCGAGGCTGCCTGGAACACGCTGCGGCAGCGATTCAACGCCCTGCAGGAGCTGGCCATCCGGGAGTTCGGCAAGGAAAGCCTCCAGGATGTACTGCAGTCCTTTTCCCCGAAGAACTACCGGCCACCCGCGCTTCGTCCCGAACCCCAGAAGAAACCCGTCGAAGTTCCCAGAAAGGTCTGGATTTACCCTCAACACGCAGCCGGACGCCATAGGCAGCCGGTGACTTCCCAGGCAGTCGCCAAGGTCGACGCCATCCGTGAGGAGGCCATGGCCAAGGGCTGGTCCGAGGCACGCCTCTATCAGAACCAGGGCCGGTTTCGGTTTCCCTGCGGCGAGGACTACGGCCTGGTCTGTTTCGTCGATGGCGATCAGGAGATTGGCGAGGTCACCGAGCGTTCTATCGAAATTGTCCATGGGCCGAAGTCCGGGCGTCCCTGCACGCTGCGGTTCTACAACCCGGACGTACCGCAGCCGTGGATGAAGAAAGTGGAGGATTGAGACGTGAAGAAAAAGAAACGCTACGCCAACGCCAAGGATGTCCTGCCCGAGGAACTCTTCGAGCAGGTTCAGAAGCACTACACCGGAATTCTCTGGGTCCCTGCACCGAGCCGCTTCTACCAGGAACGCCGTGACCTGGTGCTTGCCCTTCATCTGCAGGGGATCAGCAGCCAGGAGATCTCCAACCTCGCCGGAGTGACCACCCGCCGGGTCAATCAGATCATCGCCGCCGAACGAAAACAGGACCGGGACCGACAGTTGGCCGCCGTTTCCGGTAAGTAACCCCTGAACCGGCGGGAGCGCGTTTGGAGGCTAAATCGGCCTCCCGCCCCGCATCCCGGCATAAAAGAACAAACATTGGCAGGAAATCGATGTGACTTTGAGCAAACCTGACAAAGAGACAATGGACCGCTGGCACCGCAACGAGGGCAAGACAGAACCGCCCCGGCGCGGCCCTGGTGCGCCTGAAGGCAATCAGAACCGCCTGCGTCACGGCATCTTTGCCGACCGCTGTCTGACCCCGGAAGAGAAGGTCATGTTCGACGTGATCATCGAGCGTCTCAACCAGGACTTCGTGTTCAACAAGTCCAGTGACTTCCTTCAGGTCGAACTGGTGGGCGTCTACTCCGTCAAGCTGGTCCGCGCCCAGATCGAAGGGAACACCCAAGCGGCCGAGAGCCTCGACCGCATGATCCGCTGCCACATGAAGGATCTCAAGACCACCAAGATCGCCCGCGAGGGTGAGGAGCCGCAAGGTCCCCAGACCTCTCCGGCGGAATGGGCGGCGGCGCTGCTCGAGAAAGTGGCCGAGGCTGCCAACGCCCCGGGCGCGAAACCCTCCGGCCGCAAGAAACGCGGAAAGAATTGCGGATAACACCATGGAGGGCTTTTCCGATGACCCCGGCACACGGCGACTTGCAGCAGACAACTTCACGTGGAATTGCGGATAAGACGTGTTCCTTGCACTTTCGGAATCGGCATTCTCCGGCCGTCGATCATCATTTCCACTCCTCGATTTCTTCCTGCAGCTCTCGATATCCGCTTGGCATGTGTGCGCATAAGCCGAGCCGCATAACCCAAGTAGATATTGGCATGTTCACGCCGGAGCTCTCTCACACAACCCAAGTAAATATGGGCATGTCGAGCCCCAGGCAGAACCGGCCAAGCCCCGCAAACAGCCATTCCTTCGGCAGCGGCCCTCGCATATGCCAAGCAGATATTGCCATGTGTGTTCCGCGCCCGGAGCGCACAAGCCAAGCAGTTATAGCCATGTGCGGCCGACAAACAGAAAAGGAGAAATTCCGGTCAATCGATATTTCCCGCTCCGCCCGGGAGGAAGAGACCCTTCGTCATGATCATTCATCATCGGCGGATGTGTTCTTCTGCGGGCACTGTCATTCACTGTCTTCGACACTGTCTCGGCCAACGAAAACAGGAGCAGCCGAGGCCGCTCCCATCGTCGGGTCCGGAAGGATCAGAGGCGTTCGAGGGCTTCCTCGAGCTGGCCGTCCACGAGGTGGGTATAGATCTGGGTGGTGGACACGTCGCGATGCCCCAAGGCCCGCTGCACCACGAGCAGGTCATTGGTCGCGCCGTAGAGGTGGGTGGCGAAGGTGTGCCGCAGCCCGTGCGGCGTCAGGTCCTTTTCGATCCCGGCTTTCCGCAGCCAATGGGCGAGCCGGTTGGCAATCTGCCGCTGGCAGAGTCTGCCGTCCCGGTTCGACAGGAACAGGGCTTCCATTTCCGGGCGGCCATGTCGACGTCGCTCGGTCAGGTAACGGCGAAGCAATGTGCGGAGGTCGGTCTTGATGAACTTTACCTGCGGCACATTCCCCTTGGCCCGGACCCGCAGATGTTTGGCGTCGAGGTCGATGTCATCCATGTCGAGCGCGGCCAGCTCACCAAGCCTGATCCCGGTGCCCAGCAGCACCTCGATCATGGCGCGGTCGCGCAGCGCGGAGAAGTCGGGCCGTCCCTTGAGCTCCTTGAGCAGACGTTTCTTTTCGGCGGCAGTCAGGAAGACCGGCAGCTTTCTCGGCAGCCGATGCATGCGAATGGACCGGGCCGGATTGTCATCGACCACGCCCGCCTCGGCGGCCCAGGCGAAAAAGGCCCGCACCGCAGCCTTCATCCGATGGAGCGACGCCGCCGAGCGTTGGCCTCGCTCACTCTCGATGACCGCCCCGGCGGAGAACACCTGGTCGAGGAGCCCGGCCGTAACCTCCCGGCAGACGATGCCCGGGGCCAGCTCCCCGGCCACGCGGGCCACCAGGGCGAGGTCCCGGCGGTATGCGGTTATGGTCGCAGGGGAGCGTCCTTCGGCCGACAGGCGGGCACAGAACGCCTCTGTCGCGGACGTCAGGTCGAGGTCAGCCGTTCGGTTGCTCATCGCTGGACTCCTTCACCCGGCTGTGGCCCATGGGTGTGCTCTTGGGCAGCGGCAGCTCCTCGATGCGCCCCGACTCCCTGGCCCAGACCATCATCATGCGGAACACCCGGACGGTCTTGGCGACGGTGCGCTCGGCCCGCTCCTTGCCGTCGGGGAGTTTGAGCAGCAAGTCCGACTTGTAGAACTTGCCGACCTGGGGAAGCCGGATCTCGGCGAGCTGGCGATCCGCGCCGAAGAAGGACTCAACCACGTCGAGGTCCTTCCGGTAGGTGTAGAGGGTCCGATCTTTCTTTCCGGATTCCCGCAGGTGGCCGATGAAAGCCTCGGCGGCTTGATGCACGGTGCATTCGGTCATGTCGATGTCTCCTTTGTCGGTGGCCCGGTGTGTTCAGGACAGGAACTCGTCCAGCTCCCGCAGCAGTTCCTCAACGTGGCCGAGGGAGCCGACGCTCGCCCAGGTGATGTCCGGCTGCTTCGCGTCCGCTTCGAGCTTGCCGCGAATGCCCTCTATCAGCCGGGTGATGTTTTCCTGCTTTTCTCGGTACGCCTTGAGTGCCTGCTGGCGGTTTCTGTCGTAGGTCATGGCCTGCCTCCGGTTCCGGTTTTCGTGGATGCGGGACCATCCCGCGTCACATCCAATGACGCTTCTATTTCGTTGGAAATCAAGTGGTTGCAGAGATCTTTCTGCATGTACCCCAAACCCATAACCCAAAGGAGATCAACATGTTGAAGAAGACCATCGAATGGACCATCCCGCTGGCCCTGGCCGGAATCATGACCGGCTGCGCCACCTACCGGCCTCCGGCCCAGATCCAGTCGGCGGTGGCCACCGTCAACCGCCACACGCCCGAGTACGTGACCGAGGCCAATAAGGCCCTGCGCGAGATCGGCCACCCGGACGCCGAGCGCCTGACCGGAGTCGGCCTGCGCCTGCAGACCGCCGTGGACGCCCTTGACCAGTGGGCCAACGGCTCGAACCAGGAGGCAGGCCAATGAAAGAGATCCTTCAGGAAAACAGCGATGCCGTTCGCCAGGCCGGTGAGGCCCTTGTCGAAATCGGCACCGAACTGGCGGCGGGACGGATCGAGAACGCCCTCGGTCGTCTGGAAGCGGCCCAGCAGCAGTACCGGGCCTGGGCGGAGTTGGACCAGGCCATCATCGACATTCAGGAGGCTGTCCACGACCGGAAGAACACCCTGGCCGTGCAGCAGATCCTGACGGAACTGGTGGGCACCATCCTCGGCAGCGCCTTGAGGACGGGAATGCACTGATGGCGGTAACCGACAAGGAGCGCAAGCTCGCGGCGACCCTGAGCGATCCCGTGTTGTGGGGGCAAGCCTATCTCTACAACCGGGATGGCTCAGGCCGCGACTACTGGCCGCACCAGGTGGAGGACCTGCGCTGCCCGGCCAAGAACATCATCCACCTCGACGGCCGGGACGTGGGCAAGTCCATCGTGCTCTCGACCGACGCGCTCCATTACGCCTTCACCACCCGGGGCGGCCAGGGCCTCATCGCGGCTCCGCACCAGGGGCACCTCGATACCATCATCGAGGAGATCGAGTTCCAGCTCGACACCAACCCGGATCTGATGAACAGCATCGCCCTGACCAAGTACGGCAAGCCCAAGATCCACCGCAAACCCTACTTCCGGCTGGAGTTCACCAACGGTTCGGTGCTCTATTTCCGCCCGGCCGGGGCTTATGGCGACGCCTTCCGGTCCCTGCACGTGGGCCGCGTCTGGGTCGATGAAGGAGCCTGGCTGACCGAACGGGCCTGGAAGGCGCTGCGCCAATGCCTCAAGGCCGGGGGGACGCTACGCATCTACTCCACGCCCAACGGCCTGCGCGACACCACCTATTACCGGCTCACCTCGTCGGATCAGTTCCATGTGTTCCGCTGGCCGTCCTGGCTCAACCCTCTGTGGACCGAGGATCGCGAGGCCGAACTGCTGGAGTTCTACGGCGGCCGCGACAGCTCCGGCTGGCAGCACGAGGTGGCCGGTGAGCACGGCAAGCCTTCCTATGGGGCCTTCAATGTCGAACAGTTCAACCTCTGTCGGCAGGATCTGCTGGAGTACCAGAAGATCGTCATCACCGATTCCGAGCTGCGCGACTGCGACACCGAGGAAGCGGCCCACGACCGGCTGGAGATGCTGCTCAACCTCACTCCCCGCAGCGGGCAGTTCTGGGTCGGCGGCGACTTGGGCTACACCAACGACCCCACCGAGATTGTCGTATTCCAGGAGATGGAGATCGGCGAGCGGACGCTGCTGAAAATGATCCTGCGTGTTCATCTCGAACACGTTTCCTATCCGCACATCGCCCAGATCATCGCGCTGTTGGAGCGTTACTACACCCCGGCGGGCATCGGCGTGGACAACGGCGGCAACGGCCTGGCCGTGGTCCAGGAGCTGCTCACCCTGGACAAGTACAAGGGGCTGGAGCTGGAAGGCAGGCTCAAGGGATACGACTTCGGCGGCATGACCCGGCTGGCGGTCCGCGACGGCAAAGAAGTCAAGAAGCGCACCAAGGAGCTGATGACCAGCCTCATCAACGGAGCCCTGCAGCGTAAGCAGGTCATTTTCCCCTCGGACGACCTGGAGGTGGAAGACCAGTTCACCACCCACACCTACACCCTGCGGGACGGCAAGATCATCTATTCCAAGGGCAACGACCACATCATCGACGCGGTGCGCTGCGCCATGCTGATCCGGGAGGAAGGCAACCTCGACCCGGTCGGTGAAGAGGTGGTCTCGCTCAAGCCGGTGCTCACCAATCCGGTCTTCATCTGATCGCATCCTCCGACGCTTTCCACCCCGCTCCGGTAAGTAACGGGCATCGAGCCGGATTCGGCCCACACGGGCCGGATGTGCGGCTGTCATGGCCGAAACTACCGAGAGGATCACGTGGAAAGCACCGCCCATCAGGACGAACAACCCGAAAGCCTGGACACCACCGGCTTTGTCATCGCGCCGATGGCAGCAGCGGCCGCGCTCGACTCGGCCGCCTTCGCCAAGGTGAACGCCGCCGAAGCGATTCCGGCCACCTGGGAAGAACGCGCCCGCAAGGCCTGGGAATACTATGTCGAGGAGCCGCTGGTGAAGAACTGCGTCAACTCCTGGCGCACCTTCGCCGTGGGCGACGAGATCAAGATCACCAGCGATGACGAGACCCTCAAGGAGCAGGCTCTGGAGGCCGCCTGGCGGCTGAACATCTCGCAGTTCATCAAGGACATGGTTCTTCAGCTCCTGGTGAAAGGCGACGCCATCGGCTTCAAACGCTTCACCAAGTCCGGCCAGGACATCGAGGAGCTGGTCTGCGTCAACCCGGTTTCGGTCAAGGTCAAATACGCCCAGGGCGAGCTGATCGAGGCCCGGCAATTTCCCGAGGACACACCCGGCGGCGGCGAATCCATTCCGCTGCCCGTCGAGCAGGTGGTCCACCTCAAATGGGACGCACCGGCCTTCTCGCCCCGGGGCAACTCCCTCGTGCTTCCCGCCTTTCAAGCCATCGAACTGCTGCGCGACTACCGCCGGGCCGAACAGGCCATCGCCAAGCGCTGGGCCACGCCGTTCCGCCTGCTCAAGGTGGGTGGCGCGTTCGGCCAGAAGATGGTGATGCCGGACCAGCGGATGCTCGAACAGGTCCGCGACATGGTCAACAAGATGGACATGAAAAGCGGCCTGGTGGTCCCGTTCTACGTCAACGTCGAAACCCACGGCACCGACGGCCAGGTCCTCAACGTCGAGGACAAGGTCAAGGAGGTGAAGGAAGACATCGTGGTGGCCTTGGGGCTGTCACGCTCGCTGGTGACCGGCGACGGTCCGAACTTCGCCACCGCCTCGGTGAGCATGCAGAAGATGATGGTCATGATCCGCGAGATCAAACAGGCCGCTCGAAAGCTCCTCGACTGGGTGTTCGACGACTGGATGGAACTGAACGGCCACGGCGACAAGAGCATCCAGTTTATCTTCAACGACCTCGACCCCAGCGACGCGGTCGATTTCAAGAAGCTCCTCATCGAACTCTACGACCGCAAACTCATCAGCCGCTCCAGCCTCCAGCTCAAGATGGACCTGGACCCGGACATCGAGGCCGCCAACCGCGAGACCGAACGCAAACAGATCGACCTGATGGACGAGAAACAGGTGAAGCCGGTGGTGGATATGGTCGTCTCCGGCATTCTCAGCGTGCCTCGCGCCCGGAAGATGCTCGGGATTCCGGCCGAGGATAATGAACCCACGGCGGAGGCGGCATTGGTCTGGTCGGGCGACCTGGAGTCCACCGGCATTGCTGCCGTATGCGACGAGTGCAGCCACTTCATTGCTGACACCAACCACTGCCGGGTCCACAACAGCGAGCGCACCTTCGACGCCCCGGCCTGTCGTTTCATCGACCGCCGGGAGCCTCGCTGATGCCATCGGACCTCAAGCAGCGCATCCAAGCGGCCACCCTGAAAAGCCTGACGGCCCGCAACCGCTACAACGACCAGGTCACGGCCCAGCTCACCCAGGCGCTGAAACAGGCCGAAGACGAGGTCGCCCGCGCCATCCTCCAGTACCGCTCCCTCGGCTCCCTGCCGGATAACAAGCTCGCCGCCCTCAAAGGGCTGGAAAAGCTCCAGCTCGAACTCGACGACACCATGAAACGGCTCAAGCGGGAGCAGACCCTGGTCTTTCGCAAGACAACCAAGGACTCCTTCAAGCTCGGCATCCAGCAGGGAATCGGCGAACTCGCCGACGCGGCGCTGCCGTTCTACGCCGACCTCAAAGCCGAAGGCATCGACAAGCTGGCCACCAAGGTGTTCACCATCGTCGACACCAATGCCCTCGACTTCATGGCGCAGTACAACCTCACACTCGCCGGTGACGTTCACCGCGAACTCGCAGACGGCATCAAGCGCACCATCCTGAACGGCGTCGCCACGGGCAAGGGAGCCGACGACATCGTCCGGGACATGGGCAAGGTGATCATCGACAAGGACTCCTTTCGTCAGGCCGGAAGCCGGGTGTTCAGCAAGGCGCAGTACCGCATGGAGATGATCGCCCGCACCGAGGTCCTCCGCGCCCACAACATGGGAAGGCTCAAGTTCCACGAGCGGGTCGGCATCCAGAAGCTGGAATGGCTGGCCATGGAGGATGAACGGATGTGCCCGGTCTGCGGTGGCCTGGACGGCAAGACCTTTCCCATCGACAAGTTCCCCCAGCAACCCGCGCATCCGCACTGCCGCTGCACCAACATCGTGGCGTGGCCGATGACCGTCTGCGGCAGCGAGATGGCCGCGAAGGCCGCCGCACAGGCATCGCAGGGGGACGCCTGCATTCTCCCGCCCCACGTGCTGGAAGGCATGGCCGACGCCCAGGCCAAGGAGAACGCCAAGCTCAAGAGCGCCTTTGAAAACGGCGACATTGCCGACCTCGGCTCGCTGACGGTTAAACAGCTCCAGACCCTGGCGAAACAGAACGGCGTGGCCATTGCCCGGACCAAGGCCGATTTCATCAAGCTGCTCGACCTGGCCGAACCGGGGATCGATCACGGTGACCTGGCCGGAGCGGCGCTCAGCGCCAAGCTCAAGGAACACAAGATCGGCCTGCTGCGGACCAAGGAAGAACTGGTCGAGTTGCTCGGACTGAAGCAGGCGGAACTCAAACAGGCCAAGCTGCTCGCCGCCCAGATGGCGAAGATCCCTCCCGCCGAGGGGCTGGAGGGCATGACCGCCCAGCAGCTCAAGGAGATGGCGAAGGAGAACGGCATCTCCCTCAATATGACCAAACAGGAGACCATCGAGCTGCTCGACAAGCTGGAGCCCGGCGTGGATCACAGCGGCCTGATGGGCAAGGAACTCGCGGCGGCCAAACAGAAGCACGGCATCGGCATCCTCAAGAACAAGCAGCAGCTCGTCGAGGCGCTGCAGAAGAAGGCCGGTGCCGACATGGCCGAGTCGGTCAAGAAAAAGGCGGTCGACGAGGCCAAGCAGAAGTTGATCCTGAAACAGAAAACGGCCCTCGAAGACGCCGCCAAGGCCGTGGTCGTTCCCGACACGCCGACCGGCTACAAGGATTTCCTCGACGCGATCGCCAAGGCGGAACAGGCGGTTTCCGGCGGCACCGATCTGCCCCAGGAACTGCTTGCGGCCCACAGCAAGGAAATCGCCCTCAAAAAACAGCTCTTCCAGGACCAGGTCGGCAAGCTGAAATCGACGGAGCTCAAGACGCTCGCCAAGGAGACCAAGGTTCAGTATTGGCAGTGGGCCAACAAAGACGAGCTGACCACGCTCTTCACCGAGACCGATCCCGCGAAAATCAAAGCGGTTCAGGCCAGCATCGACACCAAGCACGCAGCCTGGGCCGAAAAACATGGCGGCAAGAAGAAAACCGCACCGGCCAAGCCTGCCACGCCGAAACCAGCTCCACAACCGAGTCCGGTCAAGCCGCCCGAGCCCAAGATCGGCAAGAAAGGCGCGGAGTTCGCCACCGTCGATACCGCGTGGCAGCAGAAGGGTCTGCCTTCGAAGTTCAAGAAATCCGGCAAGGCCGCTGTCGGCGGCGCACACGAAAAGGAGTTCTGGACCGACGAAAACGGTGACAAATGGCTGTTCAAGCCCATTGGCCGCAAGGACGATGAGTTCATCGCCTTCGGAGAGGAAGCAGCCTACAAGATCGGCCGCCTCATCGACCCCCATTCCATCGAGGTGCGCACCATCCAGTTGAACGGCCGCACCGGCTCCATCCAGAAATGGCGTACCGATCTGCGGGACGACTTCGATTTTCGCAACATCCTGCCACAGGATCTGACCACCATCGAACTGGAGCAGATCCAGCGCGAGCATGTGGTCGACTGGCTGATCGCCAACCACGACGGACACTCCAAGCAATTCATCCGCGCCCGGGACGGTCGCGTCTACGGCATCGACAAAGGCCAGGCCTTCAAGTTTCTGGGCCAGGACAAGCTCACGCTCGACTATCACCCCAACGGCGTCTGCGGCGAGGAAGAGCCGTTTTACAACAAGGTCTTCCGGGCGGCCAAGGAAGGGAAGGTACGGGTCGATCCCAACGCGACCCTGCGCTACATACAGGAAGTCGAAAAGATCGCCGACGAGGATTACCTCGATCTGCTACGGCCCTACGCCGAGGGACGGTTCGCCAAGGACCCGGCCGGGATGCGGCATTTCTATGATCTGGCCTTGGAGCGGAAACACAATCTCCGGCGAGACTTCGAAGGCTATTACGCCGATGTGCTGGGGGATCGGGGCTTTCGTTTCGACAAGCTGAGTACCGCCACCGGCAAGAAAAAGCTGCTCTCCTCCGCCGAAGAGACCCTGATCGAGGAGGCCCGCAAACTCGGCTGGCAGGGCAAGACCCTGCCCTTCGACAGTGGCGACGTGGAGGACCAGAACGCGCTGATCTTCACCGAGAGCTTCAAGGGGAAGAAGCGCACCGTGGTCAAGATGAAGATCCGGCCGGACACCGACCGCCGCATCGACGAGGTGCTGCGCAGGTATGTGCAGACGGCTGCCGGGGAAAAGGGACAACCGCTGGTCGAAGACAGCTTCTTTCCGACGATTCTGGACGCCGTAAAAAACGTCAATTTCCACGTGGGCGACGGCAAGTACAACCGGACCAAGATCGACAAGGCCCTGCGCCTGCGCAAGAAACTGGAAACCCTGCAAAAGAGCACCGACCCCAAGGTCAAGGAGATGGCGGACCACTATCTGAAATGGGTCAAGGAGATCGAAGAGTCCGTCGACTGGGACCGGGCCACCAACGGCGTATTCGAGCAGTACCTGCCCAAGCTCGACGCGCAGAAACCCAAGGAGAAACCGCCGTTCAAGGTGGAACGCGGCAAGGTGACCCACACCAAGCGCAGGATCGGTTCCGGCACCATTACCGTCGAGGCCGACGACATCGACAACCGGACGCTGTTCAATCAAAACTCCCGCATGCAGGACGGGCACCAGTACACCGTCACCTTCGAGGACGGCACCCGGGTCCGCTATCGCCCCTGGTCGGACACCAACCTCTATGCCCAGCGCGGCGAGCTGGAAATGATCCTGGACGGCGACGCCACTCCCGGACGGGTCGAGGCGATGCTGGAAAAGCTCGAACAGCTTGGGATCGATACCCGGGTGGCCACGGCGGAAAACGCGGAGCAGATGTACCTCGAAAAGCTCGCCTACATCCGCAAGACCGACAAGAGCGCCGATTACAAACGGCTGCAGAAATCCCTCGACGACCGCAACGCCACCACCACCGAGCGAGTCCAGGCCCTGCGCGGCTATTGGCAAAAGGAGCTGGGCGTCCAGGACATCACCCAACTTTCCGGATACAACCCGCTGGGCGAATATCAGGCGGGCTTTCTGGACCGCGACGCCAAGGGCGGATACCGGCACCAGTTCCGGTTCGACATCACCGAGGATGACCTGGAAAAACAGATGAAGGGCTATTCGCTGGTCCACGATCTGACCAACGGTGAGAGCATGTCCGGCTTCATCGACTTGATCATGGAGAACAACGGAGCCATGGTCAGCACGGTCGAGAAGATGCGCATGGGCGTGGCTCCGGGCGGAATGTCCCCGGTGGCCGACATGCAGACCGGCGGCGCGAGCTATTTCTTCACCCGGATCAAGAAGCAACCGGCCAGCGACGCCTCACCGGCCCTCTATTTCAAGAAACAGATGCTGCGGCGCATGGACGCCATCAGCTACGACCATGACGCCTACGGCAAGGTGATTGACGATTACGTGCAGCGCAACCGGGGAGCCAGCATCGACGACTGGAAGCGGTTCTCGCAACGCCATGGCAACGAAACCATCTTCAAATACTCGGTGACGCTGCTGGACAACATCGAGTTCATCGTGGCCAGAAGCGACAACGAACGCCGGGAGATCATCCAGAGTTTCACTCGGCGCGGCATCAAGAAACTGCCCGACGGGCGCAAGGTGGAGGACATTGTCCATACCCCGCAAAGCTGGAGCAAACGCAAACAATGACCATGAAGGACTTTATCGAACAGGAGAAACGACGGCTGCAGGAAGCGCTGCACTGGTTCAACAACCGGGGCAGTCGCATGACCGTCAGAAAATCCGGGGATCTCTTTCTGGACGCCCTGGTGGACAGCTTCACCGTCACCCGGATCGCTCCCCATTTCGACACCGCTGGAAACCATCTGCGCACCGATTTCTGGCTGTTGTGGAAGGCACTCGGTTACGACGAGGGCTTTCAGCACGCCCACACCGTCAAGGTGGTCGATATCAGGATCGAAGACACCCTGACAGCCGAACATGACGGCAAAGAGGTCGAAGGCTGGCTGATTGTCGAGCTGACCGACGACCTGGATCGCATTCACCATGTCGAAATGATCGAGCCGGTCTCGGAGCCCGAGCTCGCGGCGGACTGGCAACGCTGGATCACCTACCGCCAGAAAAGCGCCGAAAGATTCCGCCGGATCGACGCCCAGCTTCTAGCCGAGCATCTCCGGATCGCGGAGGACTGGTCATGAAACTGCGCTATATGCTCGACTCGATAATCGCAGACCGGCAAGCCACCGCCCCGGAATACGTGCCCGTGGGCGTCTGGGTTCAAGGGCCGGGTCCCGGCCTGGATGTGGAGATGTACTACCTCGACCGGGGGCCTAGCGGGCTTGCCGACCGCAGGGACGAGGCCGCCTGGGTGGTCAACCGTCTGGTCGAGACCGGTGCCACCTCGCTTCCGGCGGATTTTCTCGAATACCACCGGCTGTCCCGCTCACCCTATGACGGGGTCTTTTCCGAGATCACCGAGAGCGACGAATACCCCTCCCTCGACGCCTGCGGCAAAGCCGTTCTGGCCCGGCTGAACCCCACCCGCTGAATTTCGCCGTCACCCTCCGACACATCGCCGACGCTTCCGGTAAGTAACCGCTGAACGCTCCCCGCAGGTCGCGGAGAGCACAGCAAACTGACCGGAGACGTTGATGGAACTGTTCGCCACAGACCTGGAAAGGCTGGCGTTTCTACTGGAGGCCGATGCGGCGCTGACTCTCGATCCCGATGCGCTCGGGTCCGAGGCCGCCGAACAGTCCGCTCCTGAAGAGCTCCCTCCCGAGAAGCGCCCCAAGTACATCACCAACTACATCGGCAGTAAGCAGAAGCTCGTCGACTGGATCTGGAAGCATACCCCGGAAGGCGTTGGCACGGTGCTCGACGCCTTTTCGGGGTCTGCGGTCGTGGCCTACATGTACAAGACCAAGGGCCTCCAGGTCATCGCCAACGACCGGCTCCGCTACTGCCACCACGCCGCCAAGGCGATCATCGAGAACAACTCGGTTCGCCTGAGCGAGGACGAGATCGAGGCACTCCTGGCCGACAACGCCAAGGCGGGCAGCTTCGTTCAGGACAACTTCAAGGGCATCTTCTTCGCCAAGGGCGTCCATGCGCTGATCGACACCATCCGCGCCAACTGCGACAAGCTCTCCGGCTTCAAGAAAGACATCGCCCTGTTCGGCCTCGGCAAGACCTGCATGAGCGGCAAGGGCGGCTTCGGCCACTTCTCGTCGTCCACCGACTATGGCCGCCGCCAGGACACCCCAGACGAATTCAAGGATCGTCTGCGCAAGAACCTGCAGCGCATCAACGCCCTGGTCTTCGACAACGACAAGGAGAACAAGGCCCACCGGCAGGACATCAACGACCTGCTGCCGAAAGCCAAGGCGGATCTGGCCTACTTCGATCCGCCCTACGCCACCGAGTTTTCGACTACCAACTACGAGCGGGCCTACCACTTCGTGGAAGGGCTCATGACCTATTGGGAAGGCCTCGAAATCAAGGCCGACACCAAGGTCAAGTACTACGAGACCGATCACAAGACCGTCACCAAGGCCAACGCCAGCGAGTTCTTCCAGACCTTTCTCGGCAACGCCAAGCACATCCAGCACTGGCTGATCTCCTACCGCGATCACGCCTATCCCAACGAGCAGGAGATGAAGCGGATCATCGGCTCCTTCGGAAAGCAGAGCCGAATGAAATCCAAGGATCACCACTACGCCATCACCTCCAAGCACGGCGAGGCTTCCAACGCCAAGGAGCGATTGTTCGTCTGCGCCCCCGGGGCCAAGGCCAGCGCCGAGCGGGAGGAGAAACCCGTTCCGATGGCCGCCGCAGCGAACTTCCACACCAGCATCCCCGTGGACATCCGGTTGGGCGAAGGCGAACGCCTCACGACCGAGGCCATGGATGTCGGCTCGGCGGGCGACCCCCAATTCAGCTTCGTGCTCTGTCGCACCGGCACCAACAAGAACGGCGACCACTTCACCGCCGAGGAATTGTCCGGTCGGCACATGACGGCCGTGAACAAGAAGGTCGATCTGCAGCATTCGCAGGAGTTCAACGACATCGTGGGTGGCGTTGTCGCCGCCGACTACCTGGAGGACGACAACGGCGGCCGCGTGGAATGCGTCGGCGAGCTGTACGTCCACGACACCCCGGCCGCCCGGCTGGCCTACAAGCTGATGAAGCGCGGGATCATCTCCCAGGTCTCCATGGAGTGCGACTACCAGGAAGGCGAATGTTCGGTCTGCCATAAGCGCTTCCAGAACAAGGCCGACTACTGCACCCACCTGCGCAAGTTCAAGGGCCGTGATTTCAATGGCCAACCCGTTTTCGAGATTCTGCACGGCGTCACTTTCACCGGACTGGGGCTGCTCGACCGCAAGGGCGCGGACGAGAACGCCAGGATTCTGCAGGTGGCGTCCCTTCAGAGCCAGCCCGACCAATCCCAACCCGAAGGAGATTCCACGATGGAAGACAAAACCAAACCTACCGATGAACCGGCCGTCGAAGCGGCCAAGAAGAAACCGGCCCAGCAGGAAGGCGATCCTGCCCGCGTTACCGACCTGGAAAAGGAAAACCGGCAGCTCAAGGCCCAGGTCGCCGAGCTGCAGAAACGCGTCCAGGAACTGGAAGCCGAACAAAAGGCGGTCGCCTGCCGCTCCCGGGCCAAGAAGCTGCTCACCCGTCTGGAGAAGCAGGGACTCTCCTTCGCTTCCGAGGAGGACCGGGAAGCCGAACTGAAACGCCTGGCCGAACTGTCCGACGAAGCCTTCGCCGCGACCGAAGCCGCTTACGAACGCCTGCCCAAATCGGCAAAAGCGGACAAGGACAAGGAAGAGAAACCCGCCGACAGCGATCCGGGCGGCAAGCCCGCCGCCAAGGCATCGACGGAAACCCCGCTGCGCAGCGACGCCGGTGTCCGGCCCCACGATGTGGACGACCGCAAGGTATCGCTCGAGGACCGCCTGCGCGACGGGTTCATGGCCGCTTACCGCAACCGTGTCGGCGAGGACTCTCCCGAACACTCGGAAATCAACGCATAAGGAGGAAACACCATGTCATTCATCAATCCGTGTCACCGCAGCCTCGCCTATGGCGACGGCCACATCCAGGGCGACGGTCAGCTCGGCCAGGTGGTCCGCGTGGTCGGCGACGACCTGTTCGCCGTCAACACCGATCCCACCAAGCGCTCCTTCGGCATCCTGATCAAGGACTACGCCGGTGGCGAAATGCCCGGTATCTACTGCGATGGCGGCGTCTACGAGACCGACGTCTTCGAAGGGACCGTCGTCGCCGGAGACGACCTGAAAGTTTCGGCGAACGGTCGCCTGACCAACGGCGTCGCGGCCGGAGAGCACGTGGTCGCCCACGCCATTTCCGTACAGAGCGGCGTCCTCAAATTTCGCCTGCTCGTCTAACCCAAGGAGCCAACGCACATGAAAACCAATCAGTTGAAGATCCACTCCCAGGAGTACATGGAAACCATGGCGCGGCTCATGAGCGAGGCTCTCGAGTCGCCCGAAGGCATGCGGGCGCTTGCCGCCGCCATTGCCGCGCCCATCGAACAGGAGATCAAGCGCAAGGAGATCTCCTCGCTGCTGCTCACCAAGCACACGCTGCCCAAGGGCGAACGTCCGGTTTACCAGAAGAAACCGACCGTCAAGGCCCACTGGATCAGCAAGGACGGCGACGCCCAGGAGCAGGAGGTGGGCAAGGACGAAGTCGAGTTCCCAACTAATCGCATCCACTCCAATCCGATGGTGGACGTGTCCGTCCTCAAGAACGGCAACATCGGCACGCTGATGGACATCCAGACCAGCGCCGCCGACGCCATCCGCAAGGAGATGGACCGCCGCACCATCTCGGTGCTCTCCTCGGCAATCCCGACGACCAACACCATCGAGGTCACCGGCGACCTGCTCACCGAAGAGGCGCTGAACGAAGCCATCTCGATCATCGAGGACCTGGAGCTGTCGGTGAAGTACATCGTCATGCGCGGCCGCCGGTTCAACGACATGCGCGGCTGGAACCTCGATCCCCAGACCAAGCTCGAGCTGCGCCAGAAGGGTGTCATCAAGAACTACGGCACCGGCGGCATTCTGCTGACCGCCTCCATGCCGCTGGACGAGATCATCATCGTCCCGGATGAAGAGGTCGGAAAGATGCCGGTGCGCGAAAACCTGAAGACGGAGTCCATCGATCAGAAGACCCGCTTCAAGACCGGCTGGCTGGTGTGGTCCGAAATCGGCCAGGGCATTACCCGCCCCGACATCATGGCCAAGGTCAAACTGGTTCCGTAATCCGGGAGGTGACGTGAAATGAATCGAATCAAGAACATCCGTCCCGGCGTTCTGGTGATCCCCGACGCCGGGCTGAAACTCAAGCCCGGCCAGGTAGTCGAGGTGGAACGCCTCACCAAGCAGATCCAGGCGGCGCTCAAGAATGGCCGCCTGGCCATGGCCGACAAACAGAAGCAGGAACCGCTCGCCCCTCCAGAGCCCGACCAGGACGCGGAACCGGTGGACCTGAGCAAGCTCTCCGCCACCGACGCCATCTCCAAGGTCAACGAGGAAGCCAATCCGGAGACCCTCAAAGGTTACATGGACACCGAAAAACGCCGCACGGTGATCGACGCGCTCAAGAGCCGTCTGGAGGGCCTGCAAGGTGCTGCTGAGTGACCTGATCGCCGACCTGCGGCTCGACCTGTCCGATCCGGGCGCATCTCTCTTCGAGGACCAGACTCTGGAGAGATGCGTCCGGAAAGCCGTTTTCCGGGTTGGCCGCGACCTCGACCAATCGCTGACGATCACGGTCGGAGAGATCACCCCCGATCCCACCGGCGAGGTCCGCGAGCTCCTGGTGATCATGGCGCAGATCCACGCCTGCCAGGTCATGCGTTCGGCCACCGCCAACGCCTTCTCCTTTTCCAGCGGTGACAAGCGGGTGGACAAAACCGGCCAGCCCGGCCACTGGGCCAAGCTCGAAGCCGATCTGCTCGCCGACTACCGCCAGCGGCTCACCGAACTGCGTCCGGCCACCCAGCTCGATCAGGAAGCCTACATCCTGACCCCGAGCGGCCTTATGCCGGTCATCTACGAACAAGGGATCGATCTCGATGTTGTTGAATGACCGGGAACGCGCCGAAGCCGTGACCGACGTCGCCCGGCTGATCCTCTCCTCGGGCCAGACCGCACGCATCCTGCGCGTGGTTCCCGGCGAGCGGCTCTACGGCACCGACGATGCCGAATACACGGAAATCTCCGTCATCCCCCTCGAACTGAACGAAACCCCGCCGGAGGAGCTTAGCGGCAAGATCGACGCGCTCGCCTGTGTCCTTCCGGATGCCGATGTCCGGGGTGAAGACCGCCTGGCCGCAGACTGGGAAACCTATCGCATACAGAGTGTGGAAGAAGAACACTTCTTCGGCACTGTCACTCACAAGAATCTGCAACTGGTGAAGCTCAATGGGCGTTAGGCGGACCGGTGACTGGGACAAGGCCCGCGCCAAGCTGACCACCGGCATGGGGCCACGTCTGGCCACGGCCCTGCGACAGGCCACGATCCGCAACGCCCTTTTTCTGGTGCGCGAGATCCAGCGGGGGATTCGCTCCCAGGCCCCGGGCGGACAGGCCTTCGTGAAACTCGCCGCAAGCACCATCGAGCGCAAAGGTTCCAGCAAGGCGCTCATCGACACCGGCTTTCTCGTCAACACCATCACCCAGAAGATCATGGCCGACAAGGCGTTCGTCGGCCTGCTGCGCGGCACCGTTAACAAGGACGGGGAAGACATGGTGAACATCGGTGCCGTCATGGAGTACGGGGCCACCATCAAACATCCGAACGGCGCGACCATCATCATCCCCGCCAGACCCTTTCTGCATCCGGTAATGGATAAGTACCGCGAGCAGATCCTCCAGAACTATCGCGAGGCGATCCGCTCCGCGCTTTGAGCCTCCGACACATCGCCAGCGCTTCCGGTAAGTAACCAGGCAGAAAACGGAGGCGTCCCTTGAGCACGATACAGACCGTCACAGAAACCCTGATCCGCCTGGCCAAGCAGGCCATCCATCCGGACACCGTGCTGGTGTTCCCGGATGACCTGTTCGAGGTCCAGCGCACCCCCAGCGTCATCCTCCAGGGGCCGAAACTGACGGAAGACCGTTTCCGCCGCAGCCAGAGCCGCCTATTCGAGAAGAATGTTGCGGAGCTGAGTTTCGAGGAGTGCCGGTTTCCCAGGCTCTATCACCTCGATTTCGATCTGGTGGTGACCGTGGACCGGGAGGCCGAACTGCTCGGTTTTCACGAGTCAGTGTCGCGGTTCCTCCAGCTTCACGCGGAGATCGCCATCGCCGACCAGGGCAGTTTGAACCTCACTGAACTGGTTCCTCTGGGCGGTCTGGCCCGGGTGAACCTCTCCAACCTCCGGCAAAGCTCCGGACGCATCCGTATCGAATCCTGCCCGGTGTACGACGGCGACCTGCGCGACGGTCGGCTGATCCGGGACCGGACCTTCCAGTTTCATGTCGCACATCCCTGTGCTCCACCCCTTCGGGGCGACCTGCGGTCGTGCCAACCGGCTGTCCTGCCGGTTGGTCACGGCGACGTGACAGAGCAACGAACCATTCAACCGTAAAGGAGAACAACCGTGATCGAGATCAGAAACCTGCAGTTCCAACCCCTGACGTTCAACCTCTCCGGCCAGGGAACCCTTCACCTCGGGCCGCGAGAACGCAAGAGCATCGCCCGCAAGGACCTCTCCGCCGAGATCAAGACCGCCGGAAAACGCGGCCTGGTGCGCATCACCGACCTGACCGGCGGCGCGGAACCGGAACCGGAAAAGCCCACGGCAACCGAGGACGCCGCAGCCGATGAGGCCAAGACCACCAGCAAGCGGAGGAAATAACCATGCCGACCTATCTATCGCCCGGGATTTACACCCGGGAAACGGACTTCAGTTTCTATGTGAAGCAGATCTCGACCTCGTCGGCTGCC
>NZ_JAFFQA010000059.1 GCF_016919065.1 Desulfobulbus rhabdoformis
CAAAGCAAAACTGACAGTCAGAAAATCCTACGGATTTCGAAGCGACACAATCCGAGAAATCGCGCTATATCATACTCTTGGCAACTTGCCCTTGCCGGAGTTCACCCACAGATTTCTCTGAAGAGGCCTAAAAATAACAAAAAAAAGGCACAGACGTCATTACAAAATGTATGACCATTGAAAATCATCTGCAATTAGTCGTGGGGAAGGCCCACCCTCTCAAGCCCGAGAGCAGCACCTAAGGTGTAGTGAACCCCAAGGTGTGGTCCCGTATCCGGGATGAGGTGGGATTAGGTGAAATATGATGGGATTGGTTTGAAAACAGTGAGCTATGAGGTCGGATTAAAAATTTGGGGTGGAAATTTGAAATTGGTTCCAAATTTTAAAACGGCTTTAAATCGTTTGTAAGGTCTGAACCCGTAGATATTTTTAGCTGTAAGGTTTGGACCCGTTGTTTTCCTTTTTGTGACTCATAAAGTTGAAAAAATGAGTCATAAGTTGGTTTGTACGTACCCCAAATATATGTCCGTTTGATAGTCACTCAGAGGGAGCCTCCGAGCTCCCCTTAATTCGACTTCCGATACTTTTTGAAATTCTCCGCCTGTTCAAAGATTTCCTTGTAGACTTCATCCCGATCCACCGGCGGATACCCGTGGTTCGCCAGGGCCAGGATCAGGGCCACCTTCAACTCCGCCTTAATATCGTCCCGGCTGTGCCAGTCGGTGTACTTGGCCTTGTCATCAACAATCAGTTTTACTACCTTGGAAAGCTCAATCAACTTCTCCTCATGGTAGGTAAAGTCGTACTTGATCGCCAGTCCTTTGAGGATGTCGTAAAAGGCTTTTTCTTCGAAGTCGATTCCCAGGCCAGCAAAGGATGCCTGCTCCTTTTTCAGTGCGAGTATGATGTCAATTATCTCATTGGTGAAGTCCTCGAGCACTTCGCTGACCAGTACATCCTCTTCCTTGCGTTCGTTGTAACGGTCCACCACCGCTTTGAACTTTTTGGAGAAATCCACCCCTTTCGCTTTGTTGACCTTCTTGAAGTCCTCAATGGCCTTGGCCAGCAGCTGCTGCAGGAGTTTTATTTTGGTATTGGGCAGCTTAATTTTTTCAATCTTGGCCAGGTAATCATCGTTAAAGATGTCCACCGCGTTGGCAGTGTCCTCGCCCATTTTAAAGATTTCTTCCACCCCATTTGCCTGCAAGGCCTTCGCGATCATTTCCCGCACCTTGGCATTCATCTGGGCCGTATCCGGCGCATCTCCTCCAGTCAGCTTGACAACGATGGAACGTACCGCCAGGTAGAAATGCACCCGGTCGCGTTCATCTTGCGTCAGCGACTCAGAACCACTGCAGATGTCGTAGGCGGCCTTCAGTCGTTTCACCCGCTGGATGAAACGCTTTTGAATAGTATTCGTAGAGTTAAAAACGAACTCAGCCGCCTTGTTCAGTGTATTCAGCCGGGTAAGCGGGGCCCCTGAAAAGTAGGGAGCAGCGTCGAAGGTATGCAAAATCTTGCCAAGGAGATCAAGCTGGTCACGCACCGCCACCAACGATTGTTCGATGTCCTCAATGTTACGCTGATCGTTCTTGTTGTAATGGGCCAGGGCCTGGTTCATCTGTGTCTTGATGCCGATATAATCAACGACCAATCCCTTTTCCTTGCCCTCGAATTTGCGATTCACCCGAGAGATGGTCTGGATCAGATTGTGTCGCTGGATGGGTTTGTCGATGTAGATGGTGTCCAGGAAGGGCACGTCAAAACCAGTCAGCCACATATCAACGACAATGGCGATCTTGAAGTTGGACTTGGGATTCTTGAACTGACGGTCCAGCTCCTTGCGGTCTTCCTTGGTGCCAAGCAGCGCGTACAGCTCTTTTGGGTCATCCTTGCCCCGGGTCATCACCATCTTGATTCGCTCCATGGGCTTGATCTCTTTTTGTTCTTGCTCTGTCAACACCGTCCCCTCTTCGGCGGCTAACACCTGATTCCATTGGGGGCGTAGTCTAATCACCTCCTGCCAGAACAGATAGGCGATCTCCCGGTTGCTGCAGACGAACATGGCCTTGCCCTTGACGGTACCACCTTCCTCCAGACGCTTGTCATAATATTGGACAAAGTCAGCGGCCAGGGCGCGAATGCGGTCAGGATCACCGAGGATGGCGTTCATGTTGGCGCTGGCTTTTTTGCTCGCCTCGATCTGGTGGGTATTGGCCCCTTGCTTGGCGCACTTTTCGTAGTATTTCTCAATCTCCTCTAGCTTGCTATTATCTAGCACCACCTTGGCCGCCCTTCCTTCATAGACAATGGGCACGGTGATGCCGTCCTTGACCGACTCGGTCATGGTGTAGCTGTCCACCACCTCACCGAACACATCCAGGGTCGCGTCGATGGGGGTACCGGTGAAACCGACATAGGTGGCGTTGGGCAGGGAGTCGTGCAGATACTTGGCAAAGCCGTAGGTGCGTTGGACGCCTTCATCGGTGACGCGGACCTTCTGGTCGAGATTGATCTGGCTGCGGTGGGCCTCGTCCGAGAGGCAGATGATGTTGCAGCGCTTGCTCAGCAGTTCGGTATCCTCGGTGAATTTATGGATCGTGGTCAGGAAAACGCCGCCGCTGGTCCGGCCTTTGAGTAACTCCCGGAGTTCGGCTCGGCTCTCGACGCTGATTACAGTCTGGTCGCCGATGTACTGCTTGGCATTGGTGAACATGCGCGACAACTGGTCGTCAAGATCGGTCCGGTCGGTGATGAGAATGATGGTCGGGCTGGCGAAGAGGGCGCTCTTCATCAGTAAGCGGGCCAGAAAGAGCATGGTATAGCTCTTGCCGCAGCCGGTGGCGCCGAAGTAGGTGCCGCCCTTACCGTCGCCCTCGGGTTTGCGGTGATCAAGGATGTGCTGGTAGAGTTTGAGGGCCGCGTAAAACTGGGGATAGCGGCAGACGATCTTGTCTTCCTTGCGGGAGACATCCGGAAAATGGATAAAGTGGCGGAGCACCTGGCGCAGCCGGTCCCGGTTGAACAGACCCTGGATCATGGTCTGCAGGGAGTCAATGCCCGTGGCTGCAATGGGCTCGTTGCCGCTCACCTTGCGCCAGGTATAGAAATATTCGTAGGCCGCGAACAGCGAGCCCATCTTGGAGTTCACCCCGTCGGAGAGTACACAAAGGGCGTTGAACTTCATCAGCTCCGGGATGTCACGGGTGTAGCGGGTGGTCAGTTGTTCATAGGCATCGTGGATTGTTGCTTCCTCGCGAATGAGGCTCTTGAACTCAAAGACCACCAGGGGCAGGCCGTTGATGTAGAGGATCGCATCCGGGATGCGCAACTCCGTGCCCTCGATCATCATCTGGTTGACGAGACGGTAGATATTGCTGTCCCCGCCGTATGCAGCCAGCGGCTCGGCGGTGATGGCTGTCACTTCGCCCGTACGCGGTTCCCGCTGTTCCGGTAGGCCGCTATAGTCGATCAGCTGGATGTAGAGGTCTTTCTTGGCCCGGTCCTCGCGCTTGAGGAGAAAGCCGTCGGCCACCAGCTGGTGGATAGCCTTGTTGGAGGCATAGAGATCGGCGGCGGAGAATTTTTCCAACCTGTTGATGATGGCATTGATCTCACCGGGGGTGATGGCCTCAGCCGCATAGCGGGAGGAGAGAAAGGCGGAAAGGTCATCCTTGAGCATCGCCTCGGTTGGAAGCCGTTTCAGGGAATCACCTGGATGATGGGGAAAGCCCTGCTTGCCAAGCAGGGTAATGATGGCCTGTTCCAGCTGTTCTTCCGTGAATTTGCTCATAGTATATTGGCTACCTGTTTTTCGGCCTCAGGGATGCGGAGCTGGCCGGAGAGGAGTTTGGGGAGGAGGGAGTCGCGGAGGCTACCAAGAGCTAGAGACTCTTTTAACCTTTGTCCACAGAGTAAATCAATTGGTGTTGCTACAGTGGAAAAATGTTCCTGTAAAGGAAGAGATGGAACCAGCATATACATCTTTTTGAGATGAGTAGGGCCAAAGTGATTTAATACACTACCAACTCCCATCATTTTGACCTGGCCCTGGAAATATGTAGATGAGAGGAAGTGCTTCACATATCTCCGAACAGTTCTATTACGCTTTGGTCGAAAGCCGATAATGCCAGTATATGGAATTGCACCTATAGATTCACCTTCCACTTCCGCAACTCTGCCAAGAGATGCGCTTGAGCTGAGTAAAACATCACCTTTTTCTAACTTGAAGTGCATCCATTTTTTTTCAACTTTATCTGGATCCAAATAATTACATCCATCTAGTAGAGACACTCCATTTTTTAACCCTGCAAGACGTATAAGCGGCACCCCCTGTGGGTGAAAATCTTTTGCCAAAATACCCGGACCTTCACGAAATTCGGTAACGTCGGATATCGGCAATACTTCCCACCCCTTCGGTACCCAGCCCATATCCTCGTTGAAGACGAAGCGGTTGGGGAATCGTTGTTGAATCTCCTTAGGTAAGGGCTTACGTTTATCACCCAGCGCGGCTCTGGCCTCGGCCCGGGACTGCAGGGGGGCGGGGATGGGGTGCCCTGCGGCCAGGGCGTTGTCGATGACCGGGTCGAAGTCAACAAACCAGCTCTTGAACAGGGCCTGTGCCATGGCCTCCAGAGTGGCGTTCATCTGCCGGTTGAGCTCGATTTTGTCGTCGAGGCTCCCGAGGATGTGAGCTATGGTTTTTTGTTCTTCCAGAGGCGGAATGCTACAGGAGTAAGAATGGATTCTGCTTGGGGATGTATGCTTAACCGTAGTCCCCGTGGCTGAGCCTATGACCCACGATCGGTATTCATGAGTTCTCAAGAGGTAATTTAAGAACCTCGGGTCTGAAGGAATTTTACCCTTAAATTCAAGCAACCCAACCCGCTGATTATGGAGCCATACATTCTGGTCTTGTGGAATAACAGCAGCCAGCCCAAGGGTATCTGACTGTTTGCTTAGGTCAGTCATCGTTACAACGATTTGTCCCGGCTTCAGCACATACTCATCAGGGACAGGGCCATTGTAAAATTTAGGCTTCGGATTCTGGAACCCACCTCCTATCGCAAAATTTCCAGGGGTTATCAATAATGTTTCTGTAGGTTCTTCGACGAAAAATTCACCTTTGAATGCAAAGCCGTGCTTGATTTTGAATAGGTCGCCAAGCGAGACATCCTGCCACTCACTCCTCATAACCCAACCCCGCCAAATTCTCCCGAATCACCGCATCCAGCTTCTCTCCTTCCGCCATCTGCGCATACAGGGTTTTGCTAAGCTCGGCCATCTTCTCCTCAAAGGGAATGCCGTCATCCTCGATCTCGGCGGCCCCCACATAGCGGCCCGGGGTGAGCACATAGTCGTTGCCCTGGATCTCTGCCAAATTCGCCGTCTTGCAGAAGCCGGGAATATCCTCGTAGCTGCCGTCCTTGGCCTCACCACGCCAGGCATGGTAGGTCCGGGCGATCTCGGCAATATCCTCGCTGGTCAGCTCCTTGTGGGTACGATCGACCATGGTGCCCATAGTGCGGGCATCGATGAACAGGGTCTCGCCTCTGCGGTCCCGCTGGTCGCGTTCGCTGTGGTTGGCGATGTTCAGCGTCTTTTTGTTCTTGGTCAGAAACCAGAGGCAGACCGGGATTTGGGTGGTGTAGAAGAGCTGTCCGGGCAGAGCGATCATGCAGTCCACCAGGTCGTTCTCAATCAACTTCTTGCGGATCTCCCCCTCGCCCTTGGTATTGGTGGACATGGAGCCGTTGGCGAGAACAAACCCGGCCACCCCGTTTACGCTCAGCTTGCTGACCATGTGCAGGATCCAGCCGTAGTTGGCGTTGCCGGTGGGTGGCACCTCGTACCCGGCCCAGCGAGGATCGTCGCTGAGTTCGTCGTCGGCACGCCAGGCTTTGAGGTTAAAGGGTGGGTTGGCCATGATGAAGTCGGCCTTGAGATCAGGGTGCTGATCCTTGAAAAAGGTATCCGCAGAAACCTCACCCAGATTGGCGGCAATGCCGCGGATGGCTAGGTTCATCTTGGCCAGTTTGTAGGTGGCGCTTATGGCCTCTTGACCGTAGATGGAGACATCCTTCTGGTTGCCCTCGTGGCTCTCGACGAACCGCACCGACTGGACAAACATGCCACCTGAGCCGCAGCAGGGGTCGTAGATCTTGCCGCGAAAGGGCTCGATCATCTCGGCAATCAGATTGACCACGCACTTGGGCGTGTAGAATTCGCCGCCACCCTTGCCCTCGGTGGCGGCAAATTTACCGAGGAAGTATTCATAGACCCGACCCACCACATCCTCTTCCTTATCGGCCACGGTATCGATGTTGCTGATCGAGTCGATCAGGGCCGCCAGCTTGCTCACATCCAGGCCCAGGCGGGAAAAGTAGTTGTCGGGCAGGGCACCGCGCAGAACTTTGTTGGTCTTCTCCACCGTGTGCAGGGCTGTATCGATCTTAAGGGCAATGTCGTCCTGCTTGGCTTGCGACTGAATCGTTGACCAGCGAGCTTCCTCAGGCAGGTAGAAGACGTTCTTCATGGCGTAGAACTCGACCATGTCCAAGTAGGGCTCATGCCCCTCGTTGATCAGTTCCTGCCGCCGCTCTTCAAATTTATCACTGACGAATTTGAGGAAGATCAGACTGAGGACGACATGCTTGTACTCGGAGGATTCTACCGAGCCGCGCAGTTTGTCGGCGGTGTCCCAGAGATTCTGTTCAAAGGATTTGTTATTGGTCTTGGTTTCGGGTGCTGCCTTTCTGGCCATATCTATTTGCTTTTGTTATTGTATGTGGTGGTTCGTGCATTTCTGCGGGCTCATGATCGTTTACGATTTTACTCTATTCCAATCCGATATGTTGAATTTTTTCACGGTTCACTTTTTTGATTCATCTGCCGTTACCGGTAGTTACAGCGTTGTCAGCAGCTCATGGTATGCAAGTATCTTGCTGAGTTCCTGTATCTTGTCGATCGGGTTCGTCTCGTTTTCAGAAGCCAACCGCGACGCATTTTTATAGATTTTCTCAAAGAAGAAAAAGATCACCATAATTCGTGCGATCTGCTTGTACCTATGAATTTTTCTTGAATCTGCGGCAGGGAGTTGCCAGGAAAAGAGATCTAACGCACTTATATTCCAGACCAATCTCTCGCTGAGTGGGCCCAGATAACTTTGTTGGTAAAGCTTGTACCAATTTTCCTGGTTTTTCATCTGCTCTATCAAGGAGTCGAACAGATCAAAAAAGAACCTGATTTTATCTTCTGTTGCTACCGTCTCCACATCCATAGCCTCGATCGCATCAAATTCTTGACGCATCTGCTCGTGTGAAATAAGTCCGCTTTGCTTTTGCTGCCGCAACAGCGCCTTACTGACGTTTTCAAAGCCCGTTGCATACCAGCTGGTGACCATGCCAACATAAAAATCCTGGCTGTTGGTAAACATCTGGTCAACTTCTTCCAGCCAAGCATCTGGAAGACTTGCGACTCGTTGTGCCTTTGACAAGAGGTAGAGCTTGGGGCTGTTTTGCCAAGCATTGACCTCCTCCTGGCTGGATGCAATGGGTTGTGTACACAGTTCCGCAACTTTTTGTGAGACACTCTGTTGTAATTTTGTCAGATCACCAAGTTTCATTATCCGATCACCTTCTTTGCAGATTTTGTTTTGAGCCTAAAACATGATCCCACTCTTTGCGGCCCTATCCATTTGAGATTCTAATTTGCCCCCACATCGCGGGCAGCCCTTTCGCTTGCAGGCTTCGCAAATTTTAAATTCTTTTCCACATTTTTTACATGTTACCGATGCTTCTTGTTCGGTGAAGGCAAGGCCTGATGAACCGCACCTGTCGCAGCTTCCGCTTGATTGTATAAGCATAAGAATTTCCTCTGTTGCATTGGTATCTATTATCAATTGGTTCATGGCGGCTGAATGATCAGCTGCACATTTTCCTGCGTTCCCTAGCATGAGTGTGATAGAAATCATCTCACTCTTTGGGGAATGACTCAAGCCTAATTTCATTTTTGAAATCCGTTTTCCGGATCTTTGATCCTTCAAGGTTTACTTTGACTTCTCGTATCCACAGAGTACAACGTACAGAAGAAAAGCGACAAATCGTGTCGTTTTAAAAAAATTCAGGCATACATCCTAAACGTCATCATTTGTCGTATAACCCCTGTAAAAGAGAACGTCATGGACACCACCTTAATCCGACAGTGGAGTTTGCTGCGTATGATACCGCGTCATCCTCGTCGTATTGACGCGCCAAGCCTGCATCGCAAATTGGAGGCGATGGGGATTTACGTCAGCCTGCGCACAGTACAGCGGGATTTAAACGATCTTTGTTCAGCTTTTCCGCTGCGTTCCGATCAATCGAAACCGCAGGGGTGGTGGTTTGAAAAGAATGCTTCGTTTGAGATCCCCGGCATGGATCCGCACGCGGCTCTGACCTTCAATCTGGTCGAACAGCACATGAAAAATCTGCTGCCTCCGGCGACCCTGGATCATCTGACTCCCTGGTTTGAGACGGCTCAAGGTATTGCACACAGTGAAGCATCCAACATTTTAAAATGGCGGGACAAAGTCAGGGTGATTCCACACACGCTCAATATGGTTCCAGTCCAGATCAATGGAGAGATCCAGGAAGTTATTTATGACGGCTTGCTCCGTGGACAGCAGTTGGAGATCACCTACAGGGCACTGAATCGAGGCCACGAGGCAAAAGCCTACACGGTTCATCCTTTGGGCTTGGTCGCCATGGAACAGGTCATCTATCTGGTCTGCACCATAAAAGAATATAGTGACCCCAGATTTTTGGCCCTGCATCGGATAGACGCGGCGTCATTATTGGATGAGTCTGTTAAAATACCGGAGGGGTTTGATATCGACGAATTTATCGCACGCGAGTTCGGTATTCGTGTGAGCCCGCAACCCGTGGAACTTGTCCTCAGAGTTCGGGGGCTGTTGGGGAAATATCTAATGGAAACCCCATTGGCACCGGGGCAGAAGGCGCAATCGCTGGAGGGTGAATGGACTCGAATCGAAGTCACTGTCCCGGATACCGTGCAGTTGCGGTCCTGGATTATGTCGTTGGGGAAGGATGCTGTTGTTGATGCACCAGACACCTTGCGCGAAGAAATCGCTGAAGAATTCAAGCAATCGATAGCCAACTATGGCTGAAATACGGCGCGGGATCGCGTTGGAGAGATGCTGTACCAGTTTTTTTGAATATTTTTATATTTCAACCAAGGAGAGGAATGAAAATTATCTTTGATTCCGCCTTTGACGGTCGGATGTGGCCGATCTGGCCTTATAAGGAACACGGGAGTTTGGGGGAGATCCGGCTGGGGCGCTTAGGGCTGCTTGGCTATCTGGAGGGCATGCTTGGTTTGCGTGGCCCAGCTGTGCATGAGGCGCTCCGGATTTCCGCGCTCATTCCCTTTTTGAAAAAGGAGGGCAATAGATTTTGGTCATCGTCCCTTTCCGCTGATCCCTTTGGCGTTGCCCGCACTCTTCTCCTCCTGCATGATTTTCTCGTCCTTCATGGCTGGCAGGGGCAAGCTCTTACTCCACGTCTGGCTGATCTTGCCGGTATCTCAACGGCTATTCGTCCTGGTGTTGCCCAGCGTTTGTTGGCCCTTTGCGGACAACTGGCTGATTTTAAGTCCGAATTACCTGAAATTGTGCTCCTGGAGGACGTTGCCGCCTTGCCCCCTTTGTGGGAAGATCTTTTCAGCGCCTTGCACAAGCAAGGGGCCGTTGTCCATTTCAGATCGTTGGAGGATGCCGGTGGTCTGGAGAGTGATCTTGGAAACGCCAGGAAAGAGGAATTTGTTCCTCGCTGCGACAGTACATTGCAGCTGGTGCGACCCGATGGCATGGTACGCGCGGCAGAGGAAGTTGCGGCCTGGCTGGCCGCTGTGCAAAAAAATGAAGGATTGGCCAATGTCGTCATCATAGGTGGCGATGCTGTCCTTGATAGCGCGTTGCATCGTTTTGGGCTTCCGGTCACCGGTGCAGAACCGGAAGAGGGCTCGTCGTTGCTTCAGCTGCTATCACTGGTGCTGGACATGGGGCATAATCCCCCTGACCCTGAGCGGGTTATGGATCTGCTCACGCTCCCTGTCTCACCGGTCCCGAAAGGTATTGGCCGCAGGTTGCGCGAGGCCCTGTTGCGCTGGCCTGCTCTTGGCAGTGATTTGTGGGAGGAAAAACTTGAAGAGGGGCTGCAATCTCTTGATGATCCTGAAAGCCGCAGCCGTGTCGCAGCTCGGCTGAAGCTGTTATTCTCCCAGGCCGCAGGCTCCAGTTTCACAAGCGAAGAGATTGTGCAGCGTGTCGACTTGCTGCTGCAATGGTTGCGTGGCCGGTTCAAAGATGATCCGGTCGCCATCCCTGCGATCAACCAATGTTCTCTTTTTAAGGAGATGGTTGTCTCGCTGCAGGAAGAATCTATTGAGGACCCATTACTGCAAAAATTGCTGGATGGTGCCACTTCAGGGCAGGGGGGAGTTCCGGCCTTGCCTGCTCAGGCCGGGCTGGCCGCCGTGCCTTCCCCCGAGGCCGTTGCCGGAAAGGCAGGGACAGTAGTGTGGTGGAATTTTAACCGCAACAATGTTCCTGCTCTCAACCTGCCCCTGTTCTCCAAAGAAGAGATGAACCTGCTTGCTGGAGCAGGGTGTCGTCTACCGGATTCTGCACTTCTTGCGAACAGTCGGGCTGCACGTTGGCGGCGCCCACTTCATTGTGCCGAGTCAAAGCTGCTGCTGATCTGTCCGGAGCAAGACCAGTTGGGGGAGGAAATGTATCCTCATCCACTTTGGGACGAACTGCTGGCCGCATCCAACAACAAGGTGGAGCAACTGGTCTGCAAGCGCATACAAGATGCAGTCTCCTCAGCTGTCACCACACCACCACCGCTGCAGGTGCCTTGCCCGCAATCGGTGTGGAACATAGCCCCGGAAACAGTGCAACCGCGAGAGGTAGAGTCGCCCTCAAGTTTAGAGAGTTTCCTTGGCTGCCCATTGAAATGGAGCCTGCAGTATTGTGGCGGTATTCGTGGAGATCACTCAACCTCCTTGCCTAATTTGGTTCCTGTTCTTGGCAGCCTTGCCCATACGCTGCTTGAAGAGGTGCTGGGAGCAACTGAATTGCCGACGCCGGAGGCAGGGGAAAAAATGGCGGCGGACCTTTTTGAGCAAAAGGCCCCAAAGATGGTCGCGGCCCTCTTTCAAGAAGGTATGGAGGCGGACCGGGAGCGGATTCGCCGAACGCTTATGCTCGCAACCCATGCCCTCCTGGAGCATCTTCATCAGGCAGGAGTTCACAAGGTCAGCCTGGAGCAGAAACTCAGCGGCACCTTTTCTGCACAACGACTGGAAGGATATGCCGATATTGTCATAGACACCCCCTTTACGGTGCTTGATATGAAACGAAGTTGGGCAAAATTCTATAAAGAGAAAATGCAAGCAGGTACCGTCCTGCAGATTGTCCTCTACGGCTACATGCTGAAAGAGCTGCGAGGGAGGTATCCGGAACTCGCCTATTATACTCTGGAAGACCAGACCTTGCTGACCACCGATCCGCGTAGCTTCCCTCAAGGGGAAGATGTTGTCGTCACTGATACAGAAGAAAGCTTTCAGATATTCGAGGGGACCTTTAATGCTGCTTGGGATGTCGTGAGATCTGGCCAACTGTTATGCCCTGGTAACAATGGTGAGGAGATAAAAGCTCGAGTAGAGGAGGGGACGCTCATCCTTGAACCTCCCTGCAAATTCTGTGAGTACGATGTCCTTTGCGGCAGGAGGTTCCAGCAATGCGCATAGAGATTATATCCGCCAGTGCCGGAAGCGGTAAGACCTATAAATTATCTGAATTATTACTGAACGCGGTAAAAGAAGGAGACGTCCGTCCGGATGCTATTTTGGCAACGACCTTCACCACCAAGGCTGCTGCCGAACTGCAGGAGAGGGTACGTACGCGTCTGCTCAGCGGCAAACTTGCCACCCAGGCCCAGCAACTGTCAGCGGCACGCATCGGGACGGTGAATTCGGTCTGTGGCGGTTTGTTGCAAGACTTTGCCTTCTATCTGGGCATGTCACCAGAGCAACGGGTGCTGGAGGAAGAGGCCGTTGCTGGTGTCATCGCAAAGGCGATGGCCGGGGAGATCGATGCCAAGCTCAATGCCGAGATGTATCAGTTTGAGCAACGTTTTGTCAGTCTTGATGTTCGCAAAGAGGTGCGCGCCATTATCGCTAAAGCGCGCGCCAATGGTCTCTCCGGGGAGGATCTTATTACCTGTGGCAGACGTTCAGCCAAAGAATACCAAAGGCTCTTTGGTTCAACACTCCCCGATGGAGCCGTACTTGATCAAGAGCTGCGGGACGCTATTCATGCCTTTCTGCGGGATGTTGATACCGAATCCGATACAACGAAAACGACCAAGAACGCGTTGAGTGCGGTGCAAAAGCTGCGAAGGTATCTGAATCAGCAAACACTTCTGCCCTGGAGCGAATGGCATCGTTTGGCAACGTTGAAACCAGGCAAAAAATCCCAGAAATTTGCTGATCCCCTCAACGAAGCGGCGGCGGTCCATGACAGACATCCACGCCTGAAAGAAGATGTGCAGCGACTGATCACGCTGACCTTTGATGTCGCAGCAAAGGCTCTGACGGCCTATCAGGAGTATAAACGGCAATGGGGCGTAATTGACTTTACCGATCAAGAAGCCTTGGCTTTGAGGCTGTTACAGATGGATGAACCGGCAAAGATATTGAGCGAGCGACTCGACCTGGTGCTGGTTGACGAATTTCAAGACACCAGCCCTATCCAGCTGGCCATATTTCTCAAGCTTGCTGCACTTGCCAAGCGATCTGTCTGGGTTGGCGATCAGAAACAGGCGATTTATGGATTTCGTGATGCTGATCCATCGTTGATGGATGCGGCCATTGATACAATCCTTGCCGGTGATGAGCCGGAGACCCTTTCCCTATCTTGGCGTAGTCGCCCCGAGCTGGTGCGTTCCACCTCTGATGTCTTTGCAGCGGCCTTTGCACAGCACGGGTTCCCGGAGCAGCGCGTGCGTCTTGAACCGGCACCGGCTATGGAAAAGAACGCACCTGAAGGCCTGGGCCCGGTCTATGAGTGCTGCAATTTGGAGAGCACGAATCAGTCGAATGATGCGCTTGCCCTGGCCGCTACGATGAAAGCCTTGCTTGCCGATGAGAACGCATGTGTACGTGATCGAAAAACAGGTATGAGCAGACGGGTCAAAGGCGGCGACATCGCTATCCTCTGTAGGACGAATGATGTCTGTGTTGCTGTTGCCGAGGCTCTGGAACAGCAGAATATCCGCGCAGCCGTGCCACGTCCAGGTTTGTTGGCCTGCCCCGAAGTGATATTGGTCCTTGCGGTTATGCGGCTCCTGATCGATCCCGCGGATTCACTTGCCCGTGCAGAGGTGGCCAGACTGCTTGATTGTCCGGACGACCATAATGGTTGGCTTCAAAAGGCGCTCTCCACCAAGTATGCAAAGGGGTTTGAGCTACCAATTTTTGATGAGATAGAACGGGTAGGGGGCTCGATGCAGACCGCAGGCGTGTTGCAGGTTCTTGACCTGGCCATGCAGATTGCTGATGTGCGCACACATTGCTGTTCCTGGGGGAAGACAGAAGAGCGGCTTGCCAACCTGGATAGCCTGCGTTCTCTTTGTGCGCAATACATTGAGCGCTGTAATGCTTCAAACAGGGGAATGAGCCCTGCAGGGTTGCTTGCACATCTTGATGGACTTGGCGCGGACACCAAAGCGGTGGTGCAGGATGAGGATACCGTGCAGATCCTGACCTGGCACAGAGCAAAGGGGCTCGAATGGCCGGTGACGGTCTTATTTCAACTCGACAAGGTGTACAATCCTCAGCCCTTGGGAGTTTCTGTGGTAAGTGATTCAGAGTTTACCTTGGATGATCCTCTGGCAAACCGGTGGCTGCGTTTCTGGCCTAATCCCTACGGAAATTTCAAAAAGGGGGCACCGTTTCATGATCGATTGCTGGATGACAAGGCAACGCTCATTCATCGAGAAAAAGAGCAGCGTCAGGAGTTACGCCTGCTTTATGTGGGGTGGACCAGGGCAAGGGATATCCTGGTGCTGGCGGGAAGGCCGGGTTTTCTACAAAAGGGAATTCTTCGCTTGCTGGTTGACGCTGATGATACCCCACTGCTTGAAGATCCAAAGGATGGTGTTGCGGTATGGGCTGGGAAAGAAGTCGCTGTTACCCAAAGATGTGGCGCTCCGCTACCAGCCCTGGAACAGGAAGTCGTTCCTGGTTCCGGGTATAGGGCAGCAGGAGGAAAGGAATATCCTTTTGCCTATCAGGCAGCTTCTTCAGTTGTTGCTAAAGGGCGGGTTGTAGCTGAAGAAAGGCTTGGCGAACGACTTCCACTGCAGGGGCAGCCGGACATGCAGCTGCTGGGCGAGGCGGTCCATACTTTTCTTGGTGCCAACCATCGCCAATATCCACCGGAAAAAGGCCTGCAGATGGCAGGAGATACTCTCAAACGTTGGGGTGTGGAAAGGAACCTGAATCCCCCTGATCTGCTTCAAGCTGATGAACGGTTGGATAACTTCATCCAGAATAGGTGGCCACGGGCTGTTTACCACAGGGAAATACCAGTCGCCTACCAGACCAATGCCGGTACGATTGTCTCAGGCTTTATCGATCTACTTCTTGAAACGGAAGAAGGATATATCGTCATCGATCACAAGACCTTCCCCGGTAGTGTTGTCGATGCAAAAGAAAAGGCGGTGGGCTTTGCCGGGCAGTTAGGAATGTATTGTGATGCATTGATGCATACTGGTGGGAAGAAGGTGTTGGCGACATACATCCATCTGCCCGTGATTGGGCTGATGGTAGAGGTAGGTCTCTAAAATTTTTATCATAGAGAATAACGTCCCGGTCCACCAAGTCCACTAAGTCCACCGAAACGTCGCGAAGCTATCGCGGCTCGGTCTCCCCAGTCTATCTGACGGGCAAGGCTGCCTGACAGAGGGGTGTCGAAAAAATATAAACCGGAGAAAATTGGGAGACGGGTACTGAATCCCCGGTGAGCAACACCAGGGGAAAAATCCCTTATCCAAAAAGGAATCTCAGCTGCGGACCGGAGAAAGACCGGGGGGAACAAAAAAGGGTTTAGAGGAAACCCTCTAAACCCTTGAATGTATGGCGCGCCTGGAGAGATTCGAACTCCCGACCTACGGATTCGTAGTCTCTGGGGCGTATAATTTACCAACCTTAACCAATCAAATTTTAATTGACTGAACAAGTACATAGCTATAGTGTAGACCATAACGAAAATTAACCAAAAGCACCCTTTTTTACTCCAGAAGGTAGCACATAGGTAGCACCGTAAAAAAAGGTAAGCCCATGGATTTCAAACATTAGGGTCGAAAGTATGGCACGTGAAGAGGTCAATTTTACCAAAGCTTCCCTTGAGCAGCTAGAGGCACCAGAACCAGGAAAGCGCAGGTACGTTTATGATTCCAAGGAATCCGGCTTGCTGGTGCAGGTTACCGGCAACGGGCGAAAAACCTTCCAGCTTTACAAGAAACACATGGGAAAGCCGGTGCGCGTCACCATTGGTACCTTCCCTGAGTTGACCGTTGAACAGGCCAGGAAGAAAGCGAAGGCGATCAAGGTGGAATTGATTAATGGGGAGAACCCCAACGATAAGCTGAAACAGCAGCGGCAGGAAATGACATTTGCCGATCTGTTCCATGTATACCTTGAACGTCATGCCAAGCCCCGCAAGAAAACATGGCAAGAGGATGAAACGTACTTCAAACGGCATCTTTCAGCCTTGGGGAAAAAACGGCTTTCCACAATTACGAAAGGCGACGTTGCCGCGATCCATTCCAGGATTGGCAAAGATAAGCCCACCCATGCAAACCGTGTTCTTGCTCTGATATCCAGTATCATAGGTAGGGGGATTGAATATGGGCTGTATGAAGGGCAAAACCCATGTGCAGGTATCAGACGTTTTCCTGAGCAGTCACGGGACCGTTTTCTAACCGCCGATGAACTACAGCGATTCTTTCTAGCCTTGGAACAGGAACCCAATGGAACCGCCAGAGACTTTTTTCTGGTTGCCTTACTTACCGGAGCGCGCCGGGCAAACGTCCTTTCCATGCGATGGAGTGATATTGACCTGAAAGGCCAAACATGGCGCATCCCCGAAACCAAGAACGGCACCCCGCAAACTGTCCCCCTGGTTGGCCCGCTTCTCGAGATCCTTCAAGAGCTCCGTAAAAGCACCTCTTCTTTTTTTGTCTTCCCTGGTCGGGGTAAAACCGGACACCTCGTTGAGCCCAAGAAAGCATGGAAACGTATTTGTCAGTCAGCAGGAATTGAAGGTGTACGCATCCACGACCTACGGCGCACTATGGGAAGTTGGCAGGCAAAGACCGGTGCAAGTCTCCCGGTTATCGGCAAGAGCCTGAACCATAAGAGTGCATCCACCACCACCATTTACGCCCGCCTTGATCTTGATCCGGTACGGACAGCCATGGAAAAGGCTGCGGAAGCCATGCTTGAAGCTGGCGGGAATGGAAAGAAATGAACCTGCGAGCTCTTGTCTTTGATACCTTTAATTGGTATATTTTATGAGCTGGAACGTAACCGTCCACCCGAAAGCCAGGAAGGGCATTCCAAAGCTGCCAAGCAGGGTGCAGCAGAGCCTTGCCTTTCTTCTTCGGGAAATCGAGCTGAACGGACCAGCGCGGGGCAATTGGCCGAACTACAGTAAACTCGGTAAAGATCGGCACCATTGCCACCTGAAGAAAGGGAAGCCCACCTATGTTGCTGTCTGGCAGGTGGTTGATAAAGAGATTCGACTTGTTGAGGTTGTCTATGCTGGAACCCACGAAAAAGCGCCCTACTGAAATTGAGTTGAGATTCAAGGGCCCGGAGAGCAAACGCCACGACGCGGTTGAAGCCCTGCGGCAAATGGGCTTTGTCACCGTTGAGGATGCGACCACCGGTGATTCATGGAAAACCGCCTTCCCCGGCCTGCTCGATAACGAACCAGGTATCTACCTTGCTGGGGCACGACACCGGGAGGGGCTGACTCAGCGTCAACTTGGTGAACAAAGTGGCATCCCTCAGCGCCATATCTCCGAAATGGAAAACGGTAAACGAACTATCGGAAAGGAGAATGCCAAGAAGTTGGCGGCGGCGCTGAAGGCAGATTACCGGGTATTTCTGTAACCAACAACTTCAGGCACGGATAGGGCTTTGCTGATCACTTTGCCCGATAAGGCCGCTTCCCTTGGCGGCTTTCCGTGACTGTTTTTTCAAGGGATTTTCTGAAGGGAGAAAGAGGCATGGCGCCACCAGAAACAACTCGGCAGTATGTACCCGATCTTGAAAAGCGATGGGGTGAGTTCGGAATTACGCGCAGGAAGATTGTAGAATATGCTCGAGATGGCCAGTTGGATTTGTGGATAGAACTATCTAATGTTATTTATTTTTTTCAAAAAGAAGGTGGTGAGAAGGGGAGAGAAAGTGCAGGTAGTATTGAATTGAAATTTTATCTAGATAGCTTGGAACAGCTTTGTGGGAATATAGATATATCCCGTTATTACAATCTATTACAGTCTGAGGATGGACATGCCGAGAATATTATTAATGGAATTTTGAAAGATGGTAGAAAAGTGCTTGTTAAGCATAAGCAATCATTTAACTCCAGGAGGTCTAAGGAACTTCCAAAAAAGATATTGATCGAATACTCAAAGGTATATGCTTTCATTGAAGATGTAAAAGGCTTCGAACGGAAGTTTTTTGATGATGAAAAAGATATTTCATCAGGAACCTTGCCTTTTCTTGACCAAACCCATGATTTTTATGCTGAAGAGCTGGCTATTGCGGCCACAACTTGGTTGTTACTTTATGGAGGTGGTGGAAAGTATCAGCCTGGCACTGCTCATAAAAAACAGATAGCAGAATTGCTTAAAGGAAAAGGGCTGAGTGCTGCTGCGGTTGAGCGTATATGTACACTTGTGAATCCTCAGAAAGGGGGCGGTGCTCCATTAAGCGGATATTGATAAAAAAAAAGATTTAAAAAAACCTACCTACCCACCAACATACTGTTTTGGTGGGTTTTTTTATAACCTGCCTACCTGTTTTTAGATCAAACCTACCTAACCGTTCCCTCTGTTTTAGTCAAAAAAATAACCGTACTTTCGCCACATGAACGACGGATAACCCGTCACCATGAATCATGAGGTTAAAGAATGGAACTTATCAAAAGCTCGAAACAGAACCTTCAAGCCGCTATCCAAAATAAACTTCTCACCCCTGAGGAGGCCGCGCCTCTCGTTGGCGTGACAGTCGGCACGCTCCAGGTTTGGCGCTCCACAAATCGTTACCCCCTTAAATACGTCAAGGCCGGTCGTCTTGTCCGCTATCGTCTGGAAGATATTCAATCCTTCATTGAATCCCGGACTGTTACCCCTGCGGAGGTCTAAGCGATGAATGCTCATCTCCTTCTCAAATTTCTTTTCGCTTTCAACTGTTATGGCCCTTCGGCACATCCTGTCACATATAAATTTTGCCAGGAAACGTTGGATATTCCTGACGTTGATAAAGCCATTGCCGATCTCCGGAAGCTTGGCCACCTGATTACTGTGACCGGAAACGGCGAGATCCGCCTTGAGGGGTAACCCATGGGCTCCGGATGGATAAAAATGCACCGGAGTGTGCTTGATTGGGAATGGTATCGAGATCGCAACACTTGCCGCCTGTTTATTCACCTACTGTTAACCGCTAACCACAAAGAAAATGAGTGGCACGGAATTAAGATTCAGCGGGGGCAGAGAGTGTTTGGGCGAGAGAAATTAGCAGGTGAAACGGGGCTGTCTGTTCAGGAAATAAGGACAGCTTTGAGCAAACTGAAATCAACCAGAGATGTAACCATATCATCAACCGGAAAGTATTCAGTTTTAACTATCTGTAATTATGAAAAATATCAATATGGAGCACCAGCCAAGCAACCAGGTTTTCAACCAGATTTGCAACCTCAAATCAACCACAAACAAGAAGTAAAGAAAAAAGAAACTACTTATGCGCAAAGCGCAGATGAGAACACCCTGTTTGCTGAGTTCTGGAAAGCCTATCCCAAGAAGAAATCAAAGATCGATGCTCAGAAGGCATGGGAACAGTCCAAGGGCGATTCCATCTTCAATGAGATCATGGCCGGATTGAAGCAGGCCATCACCTCTCCGGATTGGACCAAAGACGGCGGAAAATACATCCCATACCCTGGGACTTGGTTACGGGCAGGGGGGTGGATGGACGAAATTGGAACATCTACCCCAAAGAGTTGCCAGACCTGCAGACTTTACAAGGACCAGTGCCAGGGCAAAGAAGAAATCTGTTCAGCCTATAAAGGTGCAATATGACCAAGATTAACGACACGATGAAACAAAACAGTATTGAGGCCGAACGTTGCCTCATCGGCGCCTGCCTGGTCGACATGAAGAGTGCGGTTACCGCGGTCGACCTTGTCCGTCCGGGTGAGATGCAGCACCCGAAACACGGCATCATCTTCAATGCGATTATCGAAACCGTTCAAAATGGTGGTATGCCCGAGATGGTGACCATCTACCCGTTGATTGCAGGCAAGGTAGACGCCTCGTTTCTCTCTGACGTCACTAATAACCCTATCGTTGGCCCCGCGCATGTACGGCAGTGGGCAGGCGTGATCAAACGTCAGGCACGCTTACAGAGTCTTGCTGAAGCTGGTGAGGCCCTGGTCATCGAGGCCCGTTCTCCTTTGGCAGATCCCGAGGAGCTAGCCGCAAGCCATATCCTGAAATTCATCTGTGATAACGCGCATACCGGTAAATCTGTCGGTATGAGTGAAGCTGTGCCTAAAACCATGCAGGCTATTGAAGCACGCGGGAAAGGCGAGGAAGCGCCGGGAATCCTTACAGGGTTCATGGCCTTCGACAGGATGAAACAGGGGCTCAGAGGTGGCGAATTTATTGTTTTCGGTGGTCGTCCGGGGGGTGGGAAGAGTGCACTTGCTGGGAACATTGCCGTTGAAGTCGCTAAACAGGGGGCCCATGTCAAGATTTTTAGCCTTGAGATGACACGCGATGACTTCATCGAGCGGATGATTTCGGCGGCAGCTGGGGTCAATCTGCAATCAATCCGCTCAGGTCAATTTGATGATTACCAGCATGACCGGGTGAAGAGAGCCGGTGCTATGATCGCAAATCTTCCTATCAATATTGACGATACCGGTGGTCTCACGATTGGCCAGATTGGAGGACGTGCCAGAGAGTCGGTACTCAAGAGCAAGGTTGATCTGATCATTGTTGACTACTTACAGCTGGTTAAAGGCAAGGGAGATACGCGCCAGCAGCAGGTAGGAGATGTAACCAGGGCACTGAAGGCACTGGCCAAGGACTTAAATGTCCCGGTGATAGGACTTGCGCAGCTCAACAGGGGCCTAGAGGGGCGGGAAGATAAACGCCCCCGGCTTTCGGATCTTCGTGAAAGCGGCGACATTGAACAGGACGCAGATATGGTTGGCTTGTTGTATCGCATCGAATGCGGGTCTGATTCGCCGATGTATGGCAAGGCAGAGCTGATAATCGCCAAGCACCGTAATGGCCCCACCGGTAAGGTCGACCTCAAATTTGAAGGGCATTTTTCCAGATTCAAAGAAGCGTAAGGAGCGTTCGATGAAGAGAATAGCATTTGGTCAGGAGAGAAAAATGAAACAGTTCGCGCCGAGCTGTCAGGAATGCGGGGCAGGCATCGGTGAGTTGCATTCACCTGGATGCCAGCGTGAAGAATGCCCCCAGTGCGGATTGGCTCTGATCTATTGCCGGTGTCAGGCTGCATTACCTCTTGATGAAGAGTTCTGGTTCTCTGTTGAACTCGCGGCAAAATTTGAAACCCTGGCGCAGGCTGATAATAACCTGGCAGTTGGAGAGGATAAAGACCGCATGAACCTGGTCGAATCGGCTGCCGCATTGCGCGGGATTATAGAGCATCCCAATGCCCTTGTAAGCGGCGTCTCTCCTATCGGCTGGAGCGCTTCCGGGGAGCCTGTGTTCTCAGATGAAGCCCTGAAGGACGCACTCAATCTCACGGATGATGGTGTGAACCATATCCGCTTTCGGATGTTCGAACAGCAAGCATCACCAAGCGATTTTTGGTGTTAAAGCCGTTCGGATAGGCCGGATGGCGAAATGAAAGACCATAAAGAGGAACACAATATGGCTCTGAATAGTGCATACCCGTACACAGGGGGGATTTATGGTGGCTACCAAGATTCCGACAACAACAAACAATCAACGTTTATCGGCCCAAAAGTCGACAAAAAAATTAAGGAGGTGGTGAACCCCTTAACAGCAGGAGTAAAGCAGGCTTATGGTGAATACCGCAAAGGTACGCAAGACACGCTTGATAAAACAGCAGCGGCTTACGACAAAGGCGGCTTGCCGGCTGCGGCCGGTCAGTATGTGCGCGGTACTATCGGTGACGCTGGAAACGCGCTCAAGCAGCTTGTCGGAAAACCTGTCATGGCAGGAGTAGTGAAGCCTGCATTGAATGCCAGCCGGGGGGCTGCAAATTTCACAAAAACTCTGGTGACTGGTAATCCAGCTCCTATTGGTGGAGGGAAACAGCCCAAAGCTATTGATCCATTGGCTGGAAATCTTCCCACCTATGCCATGCAGGCCACTGGAGGCATTGATAACCCTATGCCAGGGGGAACGCTTGGCCACCTCGATAAAAAAATCATGTGGTCTGGCAAAGAGTTGGTTTCTCCGAGCAATCAGACAGCACCAGCTCACAAAGGCATCATGGCCGGCGGAGTTCGTTATGAGGGGCAGAATGATGGTTCGACGGTCTATACCATGGGAACGCCTGGCCAGGACGGTTACGGTAAAGTCACGCTCACCGGTAACTTGCCCAAGCCTGGAAGTACTATGCCGAACAACGGTGCCTCTGGTGGCCCCAATGCTTCACCTACCAGTGTGAATCGATTGGCTCAGCTTGGCGATACTATGGGCACAACAAGGGAGGGGGCAAGTGGTCTTGAGTTCCATGGCAAGGCAAGTGATGCAGCCAAGTTCTTTGGGACGCAATATACCGACTACAGCAACGAGGAGAAGGCAAGGGAGTACCAAAAGGCAAACCCATACGATACGCAAAACCCGTATGATGATCGTTTTAGCTACAAGCCCCCTCCTGTGAATCAGATGGCCATGATAGCCCCGCCTCCCATGGCAACGGGGAGTGGTGGGTGGAAGTCTCAAATTGCTGCCGATAAAGCGAACGCAGCGGCATACGGTGACTACACCCGGGCCGTTGCATCATTGGCAGCGAATCAGAATAGCGCCAATGCAGACAGGTACCGTACAGATATGAGCTACCTCAGCGGCCAACAGCAGAATGATCTTGCTCGGAAGCGCTTAGGCTTGGATGCCGCCCTAAACGATATGAATCTGCAGCAGGGAGAGTTCGGGTTACAGCAAGCCAAACACCTCAATGACCTTATGAAGCAGGCTGCAGCTGAGAAGCATCAGGAGAAGAAACGGGCGTTGCTTAATGAGATCGCCATGATTCGTCATGACAGTCCGGTGAAGCCGGTTTTCCAAACCGTCAGGGAAGATGATGGGGTTGGTGGGCAAAGAGAGCGTATCTTTCGTGTCAACGATGATGGGACTATGAAAGAGGTTCTGCCCACAATCAGCCAAGTCGATATTACCAGGCAGAAATTTTTATTGCAGGGGATGGATAAAAAAGAGCGCAAAGCGCACCTGGATGACTTAGCCAGGAACAATCCCGCTCTTTTTGATGCCTTAAGGGCTGCTTATCAGCAAAGAAATAAATAAGCCCAATACCTTAGAAAACCTTAAGAAAAGGAAAGCACCGGAAGTACAAAAGGAGGCGGTGCTTTTTACACCTTATAGGTAAAATATGCGTAAGTGCGCAGTGAGTACGCAGCAAAACAGGGGTGGTTCGCCCCTCAGGTTCGTACCAAAATAGAGGTTCGCAAAAGTCGAGCCCCCCCCCATAGGAACCAGGGAAAACCTGATATTTAGAATGAATTTCTTTAGTCCATAAAAAGGGGGGCTGTAGGCACATTACGCGAGCGGCCAACCAAGCTGCGCACACACGAGAGTCCCGTGGATTTTTCAACAGGTGGGGCAGGTGTGAGCAATTTATTTATAAAAAGCCCCTTAAGGGCTTTCGTTTGGTTAGTAACCTCTTGCGTTCATCTCTCTGCGAACTTCTCTTCTTATCTGTCTTCGCTCCTGTGCATTGAAGCTAAAATTCGGCTGCTGGATTAAATCAGGCCGTCCCGCTCTGGAAAGTTGTTCTGCTGTATTCATCGCAGCATAAATTTCGGCATTTGCATTTTGAGATTGCCACCCTTGCCCCTCAATCAGCCTGGGACGTTGAGCCATTGGGTTAACTCGCAACTGGTTAATATAGCTTGATGCTGCAATTTGGTTTTGTGTGATATCAGATTGCCAGCCAGCATGAACAGTAGTGCTACACATCAAGAGAGCTGCTATTAGAAGGCACTTTTTCACTTAATTCTCCCTCCCTAAATTCTGAATTTGTAAAAATTTCTCGAGTTATCTCTGAATTGGTTAACTACCACCATTGTTGAGTGTTGCCAATCCGGCAAGATTACCTATGCGCGTTTAGGTGTTATTGCCTATATCTCGGTAATTCTGGAATAATTTCAGATTATTCACCTTGCTTTTGAGTATGTTACACACATCAAACCTTGTGTATTTTCCCCCTTCACGATCCAGCTTTCTGCGTTAAATCGAGCGTTCACGTTATAATCAGCTGCCCAGTTGCGCCCGAATCAAGTTCACAGCAAACTTCTTCGTAAAATTACTGAGTTACGTTTTGTTTTCTTGTTGACGTAGCCCCTTGTTTTGAGTAACCATGACAGCGCCTTATCGGAACAGGTGAGGCCGGGTTTATTGATCCGAACACCAGGAGGACGTAGCGCCACCAAACCTTGTCTGGCGTTTATCTAGCGTCTATAATGCATCAAAAGCCTTTATTTTGGGCGGTGCTGTATGGGAGGCTTTGCGCCTGCCGGTCCTGGTGCCGGTTCGCCAACCTGTACATCATCGCCCTTTTTGCGTTTGGCGACGTGATTAGGGCGCAACTACCACCAGGAGCCCCAAACCATGGAAACTTCATCAACGCGAGTTCAAGCTTTAAGCAGTCAAGAATTGAAGTGGATCGACAAGGAAATCCAAGATCTTGAGGTAACCAATTACGCAATACAAGAGCTTTCAGACCTGCTGATCACCATCGCAGAGACAGGAAAGAAATGTACAAATGAAAAATTTAATGAGGGGATTGGCAGGGAAGGAGTGATGTCAATTGGAGTTATGGTCAAGTCTGGTGTTTAGGAATAGCTCTCAAATGACGGCCCTGTTCAGTTCGTCTTCTGTTAAAGGGGTGACAGACTCCCCATCCTTGAACTTGACGCCCCGGATAATCTCTGCAAGGAGCTTGAATCCTCGTAGCCTTTGCCACTTTTTTTCTGCACTCATTCCCAGTTTATAGACCATGGCCAAGATTGTTCGGCGGGCAACACAGCCCCGGGTCTTATCTGTTCTTAGCCGTACTG